>DATFVX010000081.1:0-3281 GCA_035259985.1 Acidimicrobiales bacterium
GGGCGGGTCCCGCCAGCACGACCCGCTGCACACGCCCTCGCCACGGGGCCAGCGCGCGGTATGCCGCCCCTGCCGTCGGCCCCGAGTAGCGGTAGCCCGCGTGGGGGGCGATCACGGCCTTCGGGGGTGCGAGGTCGGGCGGCGGGGTCGCGGTCCGCACGTGGTCGGTCACCTGCGAGCGGAGCCGGCCCGGGTCCGCCGGATAGAACAGCCCGGCGACCGCCGGCTCCCGCACCCAGCCCGTCGCAGTCGCCGCTCCCATCGTCAGGGATCTCTAGTCCCGGCTGCCGGAGAGCCGCACCCCGACCCTCCGCCGGCCCCAGCCCCCGGGCGGTCCGTCGAAGTGGCCTGACACCTGCCAACCGCAGGCCAGGCACCGGCCGTCGTCGGTCAGCTGCCAGCGCCCGAGCTCGTACCAGTCGCGCTCGATGAGCAGGACGCCGCAGCCGGGGCACCACGTGCTCGACCCGTCGCGGTCGTGGACGTTGCCCGTGTAGACGTAGCGCAGCCCGTTGCGCAGGCCCCACTGGCGTGCACGGCTGAGCGTGTCGGGCGGCGTGTGGGGGACGTCCATCATCTTGAAGTCGGGGTGGAAGGCGGTGAAGTGCAGGGGGACGTCAGGCCCCAGGTGCTCGCGCACCCACGACGTCAACTGGTCGAGCTCGGCATCGCCGTCGTTGCGCCCCGGGATGAGCAGCGTGGTGATCTCGAACCAGACGTCGGTCTCGTGGTGGAGGTATTCGAGCGTCTCCAGCACCGGCTCCAGGTGGCCGACGCAGACGTGCTTGTAGAACTCCTCGGTGAACCCCTTGAGGTCGACGTTGGCGGCATCGAGGTGGGCGTAGAAGTCACGGCGCGGCTCGGGGCAGATGTAGCCGGCGGTGACGGCGATGGCCTTGACGCCCACGTCGTGGCAGGCGTCGGCCACGTCGGCGGCGTACTCGAGGAAGATCGTCGGGTCGTTGTAGGTGAAGGCGACGCTGCGGCAGCCGAGGTCGAGCGCGGCCGCGGCGATGGCCTCGGGCGAGGCGGCGTCCGCCAGTGTGTCCATCTCCTTCGACTTGGAGATGTCCCAGTTCTGGCAGAAGCGGCACGCCAGGTTGCAGCCGGCCGTGCCGAAGGACAGCACCGACGTGCCGGGCAGGTAGTGGTTCAGGGGCTTCTTCTCGACCGGGTCGATGCAGTAGCCCGAGGATCGCCCGTACGTGAGCAGGACGACGCTGTCGCCCACCCGGCCGCGGACGAAGCACATGCCCCGCTGGCCCTCCTGCATGCGGCAGCGGCGTGGGCAGACGTCACACTGCAGCCGACCGTCCGGAAGCCGATGCCAGTACGTCGTCGGATGCGTGGCCGGCGCCTCGCCGTTCACGACCCCACGGTACCCCTGCGCCGAGAGCCGCTAGTAGGGCGGTTGCATTGCGGAATCCGCCGCCGCCCCTGGGGTTGGGCGGCGCCGTTTGCCATACTGGCGACCCGTGGCTGGGGGCACGATACGTGATCTCACCGCTGCCGAACGTGCGGCCAGACCCCAGGCGCCCGCGCCCTTCGAGCCGACGCCGTCGCAGGTGCTCCTCGCCGCCGCACTCGGGGCGGCGGCTCTGGCCATCCTCATTGCGGTCGCTCGGACCGCAGCCGGCGACGCCGTCATCACGCCGGCGGTCGCCGCGGCCGTTCGCGCCGCCTCGTACCTCGGTCTCGTCATGGCCGTCGGGAGCACTGCGTTCGTGACCCTGGTGTGGCCCCGGGGCCGGGGTGATCGCCGGATGGCGATGATGGTGTGGTTCGGCTGGCTGACGATCGGCGCCGCCACCGTGCTGCAGTTGGCACTGCACGAGGGCGCCGACCTTGTCGTTCCGGGCGGCGACCGCATCGCCACGGCGCTCGCGCTGCGGCTCGGGCTCCTGCTCGCCGGCTTGGCGTGGACGTCGTCGGCGATGCGCGGGCGGCCGGCCTCGCGGGCCGTTGGCTTGGCCGTGTTCGTCGCGCTCACGTCCACCTGGGTCTACGCCGGCCCCGTCGCACCGGGCGTCGCGACGGCCACCCTCACGGTCGTGCACGTCGCCGCAGCCTGCTTGTGGACGGGCGGGCTCGCCGTGCTGGCCGTGGTGTTGATGCCGCTCGGGCGGACCCCGGCGCTGGCGCGGGTCCTGGCGCGTTTCTCCCGCCTCGCCACCGCCTGCGTCGCCGTGCTGGCGGTCTCCGGGACGCTCCACGCGGTGGCGCGCACCGGATCGGTGAGCGAGCTGTTCACGACCCCGTACGGCTACGCGTTCTGGTTCAAGGTGGCGGGGGTGGGCGCCATGCTGCTGGTGGCGAACGGCAACCGGCACTATGTGCTGCGCCACGTCCGCAGGGCCCGCCCCGGCCCGACGCGGCCGGCGGCCGTGGGCGCCAACCGCCATGGCGTCAACGGCGGCGGTTCCTCGGAGCTCGATCGCCTGGGCGCCCCGCCGCTGCAGATGCTGGCCCTCTTCCTCGGCGCCGAGATCGCGTTCGGGCTCCTGGTGATCGTCCTCACGGGGGTGCTGGTCGGCTCCCCCACCGGCCGCTGACGCCCGGCGTGACCGTCAGGTCGAGGACGAGGCGAACGTCGTGAGCTCCTCGCGCAGCGCGGGCGTCAGCAGCTCACCGGCCTTCGCCACCAGCTCGGTGGCCTGATAGCCCACCGAGCCGACGTCGCAGTCGCGGGTCGCGACGACGCCGAGGCAACTGCCATCGGCGATGGAGCACACGAACAGGAACCCCATGTTCATGGCCATGATGACCCGCTCGAGGCCGTCTCCGGTGAGCAGTCGGTCGGACGCGTCCGCCAGGCTGGCGCACCCGGAGATGATTGCGCAGAGCTGCTCGCCCTCCTGCGGATCCAGGGAGTTCGAGCGCGCGATGAGCAGGCCGTCAGACGAGACCGCGACCGCGTCGGTGACACCGGCGGTCTCGTCCACGAAGTTGCTGAGCAGCCAGTTGAAGTTGCGCGCCTCTTTGGTCAGTGACATCAGTGCCTGCGCGGAGAGTCTTGGTCCTGCTCCCCGTCAGCGCCGGACAGGCTGCGCTGCACCCCGGCAGCCAGGCTAGTGAGGAAGCGCTGGATCTCCGCCGGGTCGACGCCCGGCTGGCGTTCGTCGTGTGCGATTGCCGGCTGGATCGAAGGCGACCGGCCCGCCGACCCCAGAGGACCGCCCGTGCCGGGATGCTGCGCACCCCGCACACGCCGCACCAGCCCGCTGGCGGTCACGGCGGGCGTGCCGCCGCCGACGGAGATGGGGGTGGGGGTCGGAGCGGGA
>DATFVX010000082.1:0-8286 GCA_035259985.1 Acidimicrobiales bacterium
CGACCTCACCGGCCGCTACGCGTCGGTCGCCGTGATCGCGGCGCCGGAGCTGTCGCCACCGGCACACCGCCTACCCCGGGCCACGGTGCTGGCGCCCGCCGACGCCAAGGGGTTGGAGTTCGATGCGGTCGTGGTCGCGGAGCCGGCGGCCATCACCGGGGGCACCCCGCGGGGCCTGCGGCTGCTCTACGTCGCGCTCACGCGGGCGGTCCAGGAGCTGGTCGTCGTCCATGCCCGGCCGCTGCCGGCAGCGCTGGTCTCACGCAGTGGTGGTGCGCGCGTCGCCTGAGCCCGTCATGGGGGAGACCGAGTCGTCAGGGAACGAGATGCCACGCTCGGCGGCCAGCCGAGCGACCGCCTCCGGGAAGACGTGCTGCATGAGGAACAGGTCGCGCGCCATGTTGTAGTCGGGCGCCAGCTCCTTGGCGTAGCGCTCGAAGTACATGATCTGCTTCGAGACGAGCACGAGCTCGCGGGCGGCGCGGGCGCTGTACTCGTGCTGCAGCTCGAGCTGCCGGCGCAGCACGAACGCCAGGCTCACCTCGCCGAGGGTCATGTCGAACATGGGGTCGAGCACGGCCTTGAGGCGGGCGCCGACCTCATCGACCGGCCCCACGTCGTGGCTCAGGATGCCGATGCGCTGCCAGGCCCGCACGATGCGGGAGTAGTCGCCGTCGATCATCACGGTGTACTGGGCGTCGCGGAGGGCCTGGCGATGCGGCTCGGGCAGCTCGCCCATGATGCCGAAGTCGAGGTACGCGGCCCGCCCGTCGTCGAGCACCCAGATGTTCCCGGCGTGCACGTCGCCGTGGAAGGGCCCGTGGACCAGCGCCGCTTCCATCCACACCTTGAGGCCCCGGCGGAGCACGAGCTCGCCGTCGATGCCGCGCGCCTTGATCTCGGCGAAGCGGTCCATGGGGGTGCCCCGGAGCCGTTCCATGCAGATGACCCTCGGTCCGCAGTGGTCCCAGTACACGACGGGTGCCGTGATCCAACGGTTGTCGCCGAACGCCCCGATGTTGGTGCGGAACTCGGCCTGGCGGTGGGCCTCGAGCGCGAAGTTCAGCTCCTCGTTGGTGACCTCGTGCAGGTCCTCGACCACGCCGGGGGCGTTCATGAGGTGCCCTGTGCGCGTGCGGTCGACCAGCCGCGCCATGCGGTACATCATCCGCAGGTCGCGGTTCATGCGGTCGCGAATGGCAGGCCGCTGGATCTTGAGGACCGCCTCCCGGCCGTCGGCCAGCGTGCAGGCGTGGACCTGGGCGATGGAGGCGGCCGAGAGGGGCCGCGGATCGAAGTCCTTGAACATCTCCGCGCCGGCGGCGCCGAGGTCCTCCTCCACCATCGCCAGCGCCTGGCCCGCCGGGAAGGGCGGAACGTCGTCGAGCGTGCGCATGCAGGCGTCGGCGAGCGGCGCCGGGAACATCCCCGGCGACGACGCGATGAGCTGGCCCAGCTTCACGAACGTCGGGCCGAGCGCCATGAACGCGTCCACCAGGCCGACGCTGACGGCGACCCCCAGACCGGCGCGGGCGGCTCGATCCCGACGTTGGCGGAGCAGCGCCGACGGTCGCAGGGCAAGGTGGCCGACGACGGCGCCGACGACGTGCCAGGCCAGCACCGCGACGATCTCGACCCCGCGCACCAGCTCGCGCCATCCGAAGCGGGTCAGGCTGGGGCAGACGATCCGCAGGGCGCCGGGCGGCACGCCCTCGGCGTAGGGCCCGGCAAACGGACGCGACGCGGGCCGGAGAGGCATGATGGTGAGGCTACGAGCAGGGAGGTGTCTCGCATGACGGAAGCCACCACGATTCCCGGCTGGGTCGCCGGAACCTGGGCCATCGACCCGATCCACTCCGAAGTCGGCTTCTCGGTCCGCCACCTGATGCTCAGCAAGGTCCGGGGCCGGTTCGAGACGTTCGAGGGCCAGATCGCCACCACCGACGACATCCTCGCAACCCGAGCGAACATCACGGTCGACCTGAACTCGATCAACACCGGCAATGCGGACCGCGACAACGATCTACGGTCGGCGAACTACTTCGAGGTCGACAAGTACCCGACGATGACCTACCGGGTCCTCGACCTCAGGGCCGACGGCGACCGCTACGTCGCCGACGGCGAGCTCACCGTCAAGGAGCACACCAACCCGGTGCCGCTGGAGGTCGAGTTCCACGGCATCAACAAGGACCCGTGGGGTGGCACGCGCGCGGGCCTATCGGTCATCGGTGAGATCAACCGCAAGGACTTCGGCATCACCTTCGACATGCCGATGGAGGGCGGCGGCCTGGTCGTGGGCGACAAGATCAAGATCGACCTCGAGATCGAGGCCGTCCTCCAGCAGTGACCTTCCCCGCCCGAGGGTAGAACGTGTTCTAACCTCGGGCGGTGGACAGCGACGGCCCAACGCAGGCAGCGTCGACCCTGACCCGGAACCAGGCGGCGCGGCGCGAGCGGGTGATCCGTGCGGCGCTCGAGCTCGCGGCCGAGGGTGGCTACGACGTCGTGCAGATGCGCGACGTCGCGGCACGGGCCCAGGTCGCGCTCGGCACGATCTACCGATACTTCCCATCCAAGGACGCGTTGCTGCTGGCCGTGATGGTCCAGTGGCTGGGCGACCTGGAACAGCGCGTCATGCGCCGGCCGCCGGCCGGCGACGACACCGTCGACCGGGTCATGGACGTGCTCGGCCGGGCGCTGCGGTCGATGGACCGCGAGCCCAAGCTCACCGCGGCGGTCATCGCGGCGATGACCGCCGGCGACCCCGCCAGCGTCGCCGCGATCGGGGACGTGACCGAGGCCATGGCCCGGATCATGCGCTCCGCGTTCCCGGCCCATGCCGACCCCGCACTGGAGGCATCGGCGGCCAAGGTCCTGGGCCACGTCTGGTGGTCGGCGACGATCGCGTGGGCCAACGGGATGGGCGACATCGACTGGGTGGCCGGCGAGCTGCGCGAGGCCACCACGCTCATCGCCGACCGCCTCGGCTAGCGCCGGGCCGCCCGGGCCGCCCGCGGCTGCGTCGCCTGGGTCGCCTGGGCCGCCCGGGCCGTTCCGGCGTTCGGATGCGCCGGATTCCGGCGTTTTCGAACGCCGGAACGCCTACGCTGCGGCCGTTCAGGACATTACGAGGGGAGACCCGCATGCGCGCAGCCGTTCTCCGCAACACCGGCGACGACAAGCTCGAGATCCGTGACGACGTCTCGCTCGGCCCGGTCGGTCCGGGGGAAGTGAAGGTCAAGATCCACGCCACCGGTGTGTGTCATTCCGACGTGTCGGGCATGAACGGCACCATCCCCCAACCGGCCCCCTTCATCCCCGGTCACGAGGGTGCCGGCGTGGTGGCCGAGGTGGGGGAGGGCGTCACGTCGGTCCAGCCCGGCGACCACGTCATCATCGCCTGGAGCCCGCCGTGCGGCAGCTGCAAGTTCTGCGTCGACCGCAAGCAGCCCAACCTCTGCATGAACATCCAGTTCGGCGCCATGGGTGCCCTGCACTTCTCGCACGAGGGCTCGCCGATCTTCGGCTTCGCCGGGGCGGGCACCTGGGCCGAGGAGATGATCATGCCCCACCAGGGCGTGGTGACGATCGACAGCGACATCCCCCACGAGGTCGCATCGCTGGTCGGTTGCGGGGTGATGACCGGCGTCGGTGCGGCCATCAACACCGCCCAGGTCAGCTCCGGGTCGTCGGTGGTCGTGTTCGGCTGCGGCGGTGTCGGCATCTCGGCCATCCAGGGCGCACGCATCGCCGGGGCGTCGGAGATCGTGGCGGTCGACCTGGTCGATTCGAAGCTCGAGGACGCCCAGCGGTTCGGAGCTACCCATGCCGTCAAGCCCGACGAGCTCGACGGGGCCAAGACGTCGATCACCGGCGGCGACGGGTTCGACTACGCGTTCGAGGCGATCGGCCTGCCCCAGACCATGCGCGCGGCCTACGACGTGACCCGCCGCGGCGGCACCACCTGCATCATCGGCGTCGGGGCGCAGGATCAGACGATCGCGTTCAACGCCTTCGAGCTGTTCTTCAACGAGAAGACGATCAAGGGCTCCTACTACGGCTCGGCCGATGTGCGCAGCGACTTCAACCGGATGCTCAACCTCTGGAAGAACGGCCGCCTCGACCTCGAGGGGATGATCTCCAAGAACATCCCCATCGACGGCGTCAACGACGCGGTGGCCGACCTCAAGGCCGGGACCGTGATCCGCTCGGTCATCACGTTCCCCGACGCAACCTCGGCGCCGGCCGCCGACGCGGGGGCCGCCACGACCGGCTGACGCCGGGCGGTTCACCTGCTAGACCAAGGCACCCAAGGTAGAACCTGTTTCACCTGTGGGGAGGTGCCATGGCCGACGCCGAGATCCTGTCGGCGCCGCTCGTCCTGGAGTATCCGTTCAGCCGGACCGTCGGGCCGGTCCAGAGCGCGTTCTTGACGGGACTGCGCGAGCGGCTCGTGCTCGGCGTGCGGTCGGAGGACGGCCGTGTCCTGTGCCCACCGGTGGAATACGACCCCGTGACCAGCGGCGAGCTCGGCGAGCTCGTCGAGCTGGGGGACTCCGGCACCGTGACGACGTGGGCCTGGGAGCCCGAGCCCAGGCCCAACCAACCCCTGGACCGACCGTTCGCCTGGGCGCTCGTCCGCATGGACGGCGCCGACACCGCACTGCTGCACGCGGTGGACGCCGGCTCGGCCGAGGCCATGGCCACCGGGATGCAGGTGCGCGTGCGCTGGGCCGCCGAGCGGGTCGGCGCGATCACCGACATCGCGTGCTTCGAACCGGTGGGGGCGGGGGAGGGATGAGCGGTCCGCTGGTCCTGCCCGAGGCTCTGCGGGACGTGGAGGCCGTGCGCAGCATCCGTGCGCCCGCCCGGCTGGAGTACAGGTTCACCGCGGGGGAGGCGACGTCGCGGTTCCTGCGGGGCATCGCATCCAAGCGGATCCTCGGTGAGCGCTGCCCCGTCTGCGGCAAGGTGATGCTGCCGCCGCGCGGATCGTGCCCCACCGACGGGGTCCCGACCAGCGAGCAGGTCGAGCTGGCCGACCGGGGCATCGTCACGAGCTTCTGCGTGGTCAACGTCAAGTTCAGCGGCTCGGCCATGGAGCTGCCGTACGTGTGCGCCTCGGTCCTCCCCGACGGCGCCGACATGGGCCTGTTCGGGCTCGTCCAGGAGATCCCCTTCGACCAGATCCGCATGGGCATGCGGGTCGAGGCGGTGTGGGTCGACGACGACGAGCTGCAGCCCAACCTGGCGTCCATCAAGTGGTGGCGGCCCACCGGCGAACCGGACGCCCCGTACGAGAGCTACCGGGAGCACGTCTGATGCGTGACGTGGCGGTCGTGGCCTTCGCCCAGTCGCACCACGTGCGCCGCGAGCAGCGGCGCAACGAGGTGGAGATGCTCATGCCGGTGCTTCACCAGGTGAAGACCGACGTCGGCCTCGACCAGTCCCAGATCGACTTCACCTGTTCGGGCAGCACCGACTACCTGGCGGGCGCGGCGTTCAGCTTCGTGATTACGCTGGACGGGGTGGGCGCCTCGCCCCCGATCAGCGAGAGCCACGTCGAGATGGACGGGGCGTGGGCGCTCTACGAGGCGTGGGTCAAGATCCAGGCCGGCGCAGCGGACACCGCCCTCGTGTACAGCTACGGCAAGGCGTCGCCCGGCTCACTGCGGGACGTGCTGTCCCGCCAGCTGGATCCGTACTACCTGGCGCCGCTGTGGCCCGACAGCGTGGCGCTCGCCGCCCTCCAGGCCCGCGCGTGCATCGAGGCCGGCGTGACCTCCGTGGCGGAGATGGCGGAGATCGCAGCCCGCTGCCGCCGGTCGGCGACCGCCAACCCGTTCGCGCAGCTCCAGGGCTCGGACGATGCCGACGTGCTGCTGAAGGAGCCAGAGATCGCGTCGCCGTTGCGCCGCCACGACTGCCCGCCGATCGGTGACGGGGTGGCGGCGATGATCCTCGCGGCCGGCGACCGGGCGCGCGAGCTCGCCGACCGCCCGGCATGGATCCGGGGGATCGACCACCGCATCGAGGCGCACGCCCTCGGGGTGCGCGACCTCGCGTCGTCGCAGTCCACCCGCCTGGCCGGCGAGCGCGCCGGCGTCGGTGGCGCCCCGGTCGACGTGGCCGAGCTGCATGCCCCGTTCACCCACCAGGAGGCGCTGGTGCGCGACGCTCTCGGGCTCGGCGACGGGGTGGCGCTGAACCCGTCCGGCGGGCCGCTCGCGGCGAACCCGATCATGGCCGCGGGCCTGATCCGCATCGGCGAGGCCGCCGGTCGCATCCGGAGCGGCGAGGCGCAGCGTGCGGTGGCGCACGCCACCAGCGGGCCGTGCCTGCAGCAGAACCTGGTCTGTGTGCTCGAGGGAGACGAGTGATGGGCAAGGAACGCGTCGCCGTCGTCGGCATCGGCCAGACGAAGCACCAGGCCACCCGCGGCGACGTGTCGATCGCGGGCATGGTGCGCGAGGCCGCGCACGAGGCGCTGGCCGACGCCGGGATGGACTGGTCGGACATCGAGGCGGTCGTCATCGGCAAGGCGCCGGACTTCTTCGAGGGCGTGATGATGCCGGAGCTGTACCTCGCGGGCGCGCTCGGCTGCGTGGGCAAGCCGATGCTCCGGGTCCACACCGCCGGTTCGGTGGGCGGCTCGACGGCGCTGGTGGCGGCCAGCCTGGTCCAGGCCGGCATCCACGGGCGGGTGCTCACCGTCGCCTTCGAGAAGCAGTCGGAGAGCGAGGCGATGTGGGCGCTGACGCTGCCGATCCCGTTCCAGCCGCCGCTGGTCGCCGGGGCCGGCGGCTACTTCGCGCCGCACATCCGGGCGTACATGCGGCGCTCGGGGGCGCCCGACCACATCGGTGTGCTGGTGGCGCTGAAGGACCGGCTCAACGCCCTCAAGAACCCCAAGGCCCACCTGCACGAGCACGACATCACCTTCGACTCGGTGCGGGACTCGATGATGCTGTGGGACCCGATCCGCTACTCGGAGACCTGCCCGTCATCCGACGGCGCCTGCGCCATGGTCCTCACCGACGAGGCCGGCGGGGACGCCGCCGCGGCCGCCGGGCGGCGACCGGCGTGGATGCTCGGCGGCGCCATGCGCTCCGAGCCCACGACGTTCCCGGGCCGCGACCAGGTCGACCCCGTCGGCGGCCGGGAGTGTGCCGCCGACGTGTACGCCCAGGCCGGCATCACCGACCCCCGCGCCCAGTTCGACGTGGCCGAGGTGTACGTGCCGTTCTCGTGGTACGAGCCCATGTGGCTGGAAAACCTCGGCTTCGCCGACGAGGGCAAGGGCTGGACCCTGGTCGAGGACGGGGCCACGCAGATGGACGGCGACATCCCCTGGAACCCGTCGGGCGGCGTGCTGTCGTCCAACCCCATCGGCGCCTCGGGGATGATCCGCTTCGCCGGGGCCGCCATGCAGGTGCGCGGGCAGGCCGGCGAGCACCAGATCGACGGCGCCCGCCGTGCGCTCGGCCACGCGTACGGGGGTGGCTCGCAGTTCTTCTCGATGTGGGCCGTCGGTACCGACAAGCCCTAGGACGCGGAAGGGGATTCGATGGGACGGCTGGACGGCAAGGTCGCGATCGTCACCGGCGGTGCCCGGGGCCAGGGTGCCGCCGAGGCCCGCCTGTTCGTGGCCGAGGGCGCCCGCGTGGTCATCGGGGACGTGCTCGACGACGTCGGGGCCGCGGTGGCCGACGAGCTGGGATCGGACGTGGCCGCCTACACCCACCTCGACGTCACCGACGAGGCCCAGTGGCGCGACGCGGTCGCCCTGACCGAGGACCGCTTCGGCCCGGTCACGGTGCTGGTGAACAACGCCGGCATCCTGATGTTCCAGGCGATCGACCGCACCGAGCGGGCGGACTTCGAGCGCATCCTGCAGGTCAACCTCACCGGGGTGTTCCTGGGCATCAAGGCGGTGACGCCGTCGATGGCCAGGGCCGGCGGCGGCTCGATCGTCAACATCTCGTCGACCGCCGGCCTCACCGGGCTGCCGTACCTCGGCGCGTACGTGGCGAGCAAGTGGGCGGTGCGCGGGCTGACCAAGTCGGCCGCCATCGACCTCGGCCCCAAGGGCATCCGCGTCAACTCGGTGCACCCGGGTGGGATCGACACGCCGATGCTCAACGGCACCGATCGCGACGCCCCGTACTACAAGCGCCTGCCCGTGCCGAGGATGGGCAGCCCCGACGAGGCGGCGCGTGCCGTGCTGTTCCTCGCCAGCGACGACGCCAGCTACACCACCGGCGCCGAGCTGACCGTCGACGGCGG
>DATFVX010000083.1:0-3601 GCA_035259985.1 Acidimicrobiales bacterium
CCCACGGTGCTCACCGGTGTGCGTCCCGAGCACCGCGTCGCCCGCGAGGAGGTGTTCGGCCCGGTGCTCGCCGTGCTCGAGGCCGCCGACCTCGACGATGCGCTCGGGGTGGTGAACGGCGTGGAGTACGGGCTGTCGGCGGCGATCTACACGCGCGACATCAACGCCGCGCTCCGGGCCGTCGACCGCATCGACACCGGCATCGTGTACGTCAACGCCCCCACGATCGGCGCCGAGATCCCGTTGCCGTTCGGCGGCACCAAGCACACCGGCAACGGCTTCCGGGAGGCGGGGAGCCGGGGCATCGAGCAGTTCAGCCAGCTCAAGACCGTCTACGTCGACTACTCGGGCCGGCTGCAGAAGGCCCAGATCGACACCCACCCGCTGGAGGAGCAGCCGTGACCGCGTCCACCGGCACCGAAGCGCCGGCGGCCGGCCCGGTCGGCGACCGATCGCTCACGGCCTCCTGGCTCGCCCGCGACCACGACGCCCTGGCCGGCGTGCTGCCGCGCTACTACGACGTCGTCGCCGAGCGGGGCGAGGGCGCGTGGATCGTCGACGTCGAGGGCCGCCGCTTCCTGGACCTCGGCGCCGGCATCGCCGTCAACGCCACGGGCCACTGCCACCCCTCGGTGGTGGACGCCGTCGTCGACCAGGCCCGGACGCTGCTCCACACGTCGGTCGTGGTCCACCACCGCCGCAACGTCGAGCTCGCCGAGCGCCTGGGCGCCCTGTGTCCGTTCTTCGACGCGCCCCAGGTGTTCTTCTGCAACTCGGGGGCGGAGGCGGTCGACGGCGCACTGAAGCTGGCGCGGAAGACCACCGGCCGGCCGGACGTCATCGCCTTCCGGCGGGCGTTCCACGGACGCACGCTGGCGGCCACGACGCTGACCACAGCCAAGGGCCGCTACCGCGAGGGCTACGAGCCGCTGCTCCCGGGCGTCTACCACGCGCCGTACTGCGTGCCCCACGAGCGCGAGAGCGTCGAGGCGGCCGTGGGGGCGGCGCTCGACGAGCTCGACCGCATCCTCGACCTCCAGGCGCCGCCCGCCAACGTCGGGGCGATGATCGTGGAGCCGGTGCTGGGCGAGGGCGGGTACGTGGCCCCGCCGCGGGAGTGGCTCCTGGGCCTGCGCGAGCGCTGCGCGCGACACCAGATCGTGCTCGTGTTCGACGAGGTTCAGTGCGGCGTCGGTCGCACGGGTCGGCCCTTCGCGGCGGAGACCTACGGCGTGGCGCCGGACGTGCTGCTGTTCGCCAAGGGAATCGCCTCGGGGCTGCCGCTGGGCGGCATCGTCGCCGACCGGAGCCTGCTGGAAGGCTGGCCGACGGGCACCCACGGGTCGACGTTCGGCGGCAACCCGGTGGCGTGCGCCGCGGCCATCGCCACCCTCGACGTGCTCGAGCGCGAGGACTGCTACCGGCGGGCCCGGGAGCTCGGCGGTGCGGCCGTGGAGCGGCTGCGCCGTGAGGTGGGCTCGCACCCGAGCGTCCGGGACATCCGCGGCATCGGCCTGATGATCGGTGTCGAGCTCGCCGACAAGGCCGTGACGGACCGGGTGGCGGCGCGCTGCCTCGACGCGGGGGTGATCGTCCTGTCCTGCGGGCCGAACGAGAACGTCCTCCGGCTGGCCCCGCCGCTCACGATCGGCGACGACGAGCTGGCCCAGGGGCTCGACGTGCTGTGCGGGGCGATCGCCGCCGGCGACGGCTGACCAAAAGCTCGAACTTGCGGTGGTTAGGGACCCCATGGGGGCGCTAAACGCCGCAAGTTCGGGTGTGAGGGGTCGTCAGAAGGCGAGCAGCTCCCGCAGCGCCGGCAGCAGCCGCCTGTCCGCGGACCAGACGGCCTCGAGCGTGGGGGCGAACGGGATGGGGGTGTCGAGCCCGCCGACCCGGCGGACCGGGGCGTCCAGGTCCATGAACGCCTCGTCGGCGATCGTGGCTGCGACCTCCGCCCCCAGGCCCCCGGTCAGCGCCGCCTCGTGCAGGACGAGCACACGCGACGTCCGGCGCACCGAGTCGAGCACCACGTCCCGGTCCCAGGGGCGCAGGGAGCGCAGGTCGATCACCTCGACCTCGCCGACGCCCTCGGCGGCGAGACGGTCTGCATCCGAGACCGCCCAGCCGACGCCGGCGCCGTAGGTCACGACGGTGGCATCGGCCCCGGGCCGAGCGATGCGGGCCGCCCCGATGGGCACGACGTGGTGGCCCTCGGGCACCGGGCCCCGCACGCTGCGGTAGAGCCGCTTGTGCTCGAGGACGAGCACGGGGTTGCCGTCGTCCAGCGCCGCCAGCAGCAGGCCCTTGGCGTCGCCGGCGGTGGCCGGCGCCACCACCTTGAGGCCGGGGACGTGGCAGAACCACGCCTCGACGTTCTGGGAGTGGAAGGGACCGGCGCCGAGGCCCCCGCCGACCGGCAGGCGCACGACGAGGGGCACGGCCGCACTCCAGCGGTAGCGGGTGGTGGCCACGTTGTTGACGAGCTGGTTGAAGCCGCAGGTCACGAAGTCGCCGAACTGCATCTCCACGACCGGCCGGAAGCCCTCGAGCGCCAGGCCCAGCGCCGCGCCGATGGCCCCCGACTCGATGATCGGCGTGTTGCGGACCCTGTCGGCACCGAACTCGGCTGCCAGGCCGTCAGTCGCCTTGAACACGCCGCCGTACCCGGCGATGTCCTGCCCCAGCAGCACCACCCGGTCGTCGGCGGCCAGGGCCACCCGCAGGGCGTCCCGCACGGCGTCGACGTAGCGCAGGTCGGTGTCCCCGGCGGCGTCGGGCCCGCCGCGAGCCGCCTCGGGATCGGCCCGGCGGAGCGGGGCGGGAGCGGCGTACACGCGCCCCAGCTCGTCGCGTTCGGTCGTCGCCGGCAGCGGTGCTGCGAGCGCGCCGGACACGAGCGCGTCGACCTCGAACCTCAGCCCCTCACGCAGCGCGACCCGCTCGGTCGCCGGCAGCACGCCGCGCTCGTCGAGCCGCGCCTCGAAGCGGTCGATCGGGTCACGCGCCACCCAGGCGGCGATCTCCGCGGCCGGCACGTAGTCGTTCCCGGACGCCTCCTCGTGGCCCCGCATGCGGAACGTCTTGCACTCGAGGAGCGTCGGGCCGCCGCCGGCTCGCGCCCGCGCCGCCGCGCGCAGGCAGGCGTCCCTGACGGCCAGCACGTCGTTGCCGTCCACGAGCTCGCCGGGCATGCCGTAGCCGGCGGCCCGGTCGACCAGGTCCACGCAGGCGTACTGGTCGCTGACCGGCGTCGACAGGCCCCACTGGTTGTTCTCGACGACGAACAGCACCGGGAGCTTCCAGACGGCGGCGAGGTTCATGGCCTCGTGGACGTCGCCCTCGCTGCTGGCGCCGTCGCCGGTCAGGACCGCCGCCACCCGGTCCTCACCGCGCAGCCGGGCCGCGAGGGCGAGCCCGGTGGCAACCGGGACCATCGCACCCAGGTGGCTGATCATCCCCACGACGTGGTGGTCGAGGTGGCCGAAGTGGAACGTCCGGTCGCGCCCGCCGGTCAGCGGCCCGTCCCGGCCCAGGAGCTGGCGGAAGAGCACGTCGAGGTCGAAGCCCCGGCCGGTGAAGACGCCGAGGTTGCGGTGGG
>DATFVX010000084.1:0-2086 GCA_035259985.1 Acidimicrobiales bacterium
GTTGTAGGTGCCGACGATGTTGCCGATGACGTTGCGCTCGGTCGTGATGATGTCCAGGGTCGGGATGTGCAGCTCGCCGCCGTAGCCGATGACGAAGTAGGAGCCGGTCTCGCCGGTCATCTGCCATCCGTCGTTCTCGGCGCCCCGCTCGGCGACGAAGTCGAGCACCACGTTGGCGCCGCGGCCGTCGGTCAGGTCCCTGACCGCGTCGACTTGGCTGCCGTCGGCGAGCACGGTGTGGTGCGCGCCCAGCTGCTCGGCGAGCTTGAGCGCTTCGGGGTGGCTGTCCACCACGATGATCCTGGTGGCGGTGAGCGCCGCCAGGCACTGGATGCCGATGTGGCCGAGGCCGCCCGCGCCGATCACTACGCAGGTGGTGCCCGGGTAGAGCAGCGGGATGGCCTTGCGGACCGCGTGGTAGGCGGTGATGCCGGCGTCGGCGAGCGCCGCCACGTCCTTCGGCTGGGTCTGCGGGTCGAGCTTGATGCAGGCGCGGGCCGTGGTGAGCAGGTAGTCGGCCATGCCGCCGTCGCGCGACAGGCCGGGGAACTCGCTGTTGGTGCAGTGCATGTCGTCGCCGGCCCGGCAGGCGCGGCACAGGCCGCAGGTGGGGGTCGGGTGCAGGATGACGGTGTCGCCTACGGCCACGTTGGTGACCGCGGAGCCCGCCTCCTGCACCCAGCCGGCGTTCTCGTGGCCCAGGATGTAGGGCAGCGGCGTGTTCATCGCCGCGTCCCACTGGCCCTCCATGATGTGCAGGTCGGTGCGGCACACCCCGGCCCCGCCGATCCGCACGATGACGTCGAGCGGGCCGCGGAGGGCCGGCTCGGGTACCTCGTCGACCACCGGCATCTCGTTAAAAGCGTGCAAACGGACGGCCTTCACTGCTCCTCCTCGCCTAGTCCTGACGTGCCGTACCGGTGCCGCAGCATGCCACGGCAGATGCCGGCGTTTGCCTCGATGCTGACCCGCGTGGTGTGCGCCCGGCGCAGGTGCAGCGGTACCGCGTCGGCGCCCAGCGGCGCCCCGGTGGCCGGGTCGATCAGCAGCGGGGCGTCGTCGCCCGCGGGCAGCCCCAGCTCGGCCCGGCGCTGCCGCAGCCGCTCGAGCGCGGCCGACCGCGGCGCCTGGCCCAGGGTGAGCGCGGCCAGCTCCGACGGCCCGGTGCCCGCCCTGGCCAGCGGGCGGCAGACGAGGTCCGTCCCGGCCAGCACCGCCTTACGCAAGAAGTCGGCGCGCAGCTCATGCAGCTCGCCGACCGCCTCGCCGTCGAAGGACCGGGCGAACCCGGCCCTGGCGGCCACCCCGCCGTTGATCGCATCCGAGGCGAAGTGGTCGTCGAGCACCACCTCCGTCGTGCGCACGCCTGGCGCGGCGGACACCGCGTCGTAGGCGTCGGCCACCATCAGGAACGCGAAGTTGGGCGCGCAGAAATACGTCGGCAGCCGGAGCCGGACCTGGGCATCCCCGTCCGCGGACACGGTGCACGACGAGACGAACCCGAGCGAGGTGATCGGCTCGTCCAGCTCCGGGTCCCGCACCGCGTCGAGCGCGGCCAGCACCCGCGCGGCCCCCGGGGGTGATTCCCCCGGGGGGGCGCTCGGGGATCCGGCTGTCACTGGGTTAGTCATGCCCCCGAGGCCGCGTGCTCCTCGGGCTCGCCGGCGAACACCTCGTGGGCGCCGGGCGTGCCGCCGTCCTTCAGCTGGTACTCCGCCGGCACCTCGATGTCGTAGAGCTTGGCCGCGTTCAGGCCCATGATCTTCTTCTTCGACGCGGTGTTCATCCGCGGGTAGTCGGCGAGCGAGGGATCGTTCGGCATCTCCCAGTCGACGAAGCCCTCGACCTGCCACTTGGGTTCCCAGATGGCGTAGTCGCTTCCGAAGAGCATCTTGTCCTCGCCGACCCAGAACAGCAGCTCGCCCATGACCTTGGCGAAGAACTTCGGCCGGGCGTGCATCAGGCCGCCGATCACCACGGCCAGGCCCGCGTAGACGTTGGGCTCCTGCGTCGCCATGAAGCAGAAGTCCTCGATCCGCGGCAGCCCGACGTGCTCGACGATGAAGTTCAGGTCCTGGAAGTCGGT
>DATFVX010000085.1:0-9272 GCA_035259985.1 Acidimicrobiales bacterium
GCGGGGACGGCGTGCGGCGGCGCGCCGCCGCGACGGCGTCGCCGTAGCCGTCGGGACCGGTGAGCCGCGCCTTGGCCCACTCGATCTCCGCGGCGAGCTGGCCGGCCGAGAGCTGGCTCTGGCCACGCGACCCCCCGACGATGTCCTGCAGGAGCCGACTCTTGCGGACCAGGAGCTCGGGCGCCGGGCGGCCTTCGTCGGCCCATCGGCCGCGCAGCTGCGCGTAGGCCACGCCGTGGAACGTGCCGGCGGCCACGCCGTCGCGCAGCCCCAGCGCGCGGAGCCGGTCCCGCAGCTCGCCCGCGGCCTTGCGCGTGAAGGTGAGCGCCAGCACGTGGCTGGCGTCGGCGTCGCCGGTCTCGATGCGCCAGGCGATCCGCCGGGTGAGCACCCTGGTCTTTCCCGACCCCGCAGGGGCCAGGATGGCGAGCGGCCGCGCCGGTGACGTGACCGCACGCCGCTGCGCCTCGTCCAGGTCGTGGAGCAGGCGATCGGCGGCCACCGCCGGCGAGGTTATTCGCACGTCACTCCAACCGAGACGGCGTGGCTGTTGGCGCGGCCCTCTTAGAACATGCGCGGATAGGGCCGTCGTCTCGGCGAACGGTGGTCAGTGTTTCCTGGAGGCCGAGCTGTGAGGCCTGGGCTGACGCTGCTAATCCCGTACGGTTCGGTGCCCACAGGCGGGCCAATCCGCTCGGCCTCTTAGGCTGCCGGCGATGATCGACGTGCCGCTGGACCGCTTCGAGGAGCTCGTGGGCGAGGCCCTCGACAGCATTCCCGACGAGCTGGGCGACTACATGGAGAACGTCGCCGTGTTGGTGGAGGACGGGGTGCGCCACGGTCGCCTGCTCGGGCTGTACGAGGGCGTGCCCCTCACGAAGCGTGGCGAGTGGTACGGCACCGGCGGGCTCACGCTTCCGGACCGGATCACGATCTTCCGGCTGCCGATCTGCGCCCGCTGCCGCACGGAGCAGGAGGTGGTCCACCAGGTGCGGGTGACGGTGATCCACGAGGTGGCCCACCACTTCGGCATCGGGGATGCCCGCCTCAGGGAACTGGGCTGGGCATGACGCTGCGCAGGGCCGGTTCCTCCGCCGCAGGCGGCGGCCGTGACCAGGTAATTGGTCACTCCCGCTGCGGCGGTCGCAGGGATACGCTCGCGGCGTGCCGTTTCCGCGGAAGCTGCTGAACGACCGCGAAGAGATCGTCCTCGACCTGCATCCGCACTGGTGGTTCTTCGCCCCGCCGCTCATCGCGCTGGTCGCCGCGGTCATCCTCGGGATCCTGACGCTCGTCAACGACCTCCACACCGCCATCAAGATCCCCATCGGGCTCATCGTGCTGGCGTGCCTGGCGTGGTTCGGCTGGCGCTACCTGCGCTGGATCACCACCAACTTCGTCGTGACCACCGATCGCCTGATCTACCGGCACGGGGTGCTGTCGAAGCACGGCATCGAGATCCCGCTGGACCGCGTCAACACCGTCTTCTTCCGCCAGTCGGTCTTCGAGCGCCTCGTCGGTGCCGGGGACCTGGTCATCGAGTCGGCGAGCGAGACGGGGCGGCAGAGGTTCTCCAACGTGCGCAAGCCGTCGGCGGTGCAGAACGAGATCTACCGGCAGATCGAGGCCAACGAGAATCGTAAGTACGACCGGGTCGGCGTCTCCGCGGCGGCCGGCGCCTCCGCCGCCCAGCGGGCCGACGACCCCGAGTCGATCCCCGCGCAGATCCGCGAGCTCGACGCGCTGCGCAAGCAGGGCCTCCTCACCGAGGAGGAGTTCGCCCGCAAGAAGCAGCAGCTCCTCGACAGAATGTGAGCGTGTCGGTCGGTAGACCGACGCCGTCAGGGGCGGCGGTCGGGGTCGGGCCGGAGTGACCCGGCAGCGAGTCGTCAGCCTCGTCCCGTCGGTCACGGAGACGCTGCTGGCGTGGGGCGTGACCCCGGTGGCGTGCACCCGGTTTTGCGAGCAGCCCGACCTCCCGCACGTGGGCGGCACCAAGGATCCGGACGTCGCCGCCATCGTCGGCCTCCGCCCCGACTTGGTCGTGCTGTGCGTGGAGGAGAATCGGCGTGAGGACGCCGACGCACTGAATGCGGCAGGCATCGTGACCGCAGCCCTGTCGATCGACGGCGTCGCCGACGTGGCGCCTGCGCTCAGCACCCTGGCCGCGCTGGTGGGCGTCGACCCCAGCCGGGTCGAGCACATCGAGGGGCCCGCCGCCCCCGACGCGCCCGCCGAGGGGCGGCTGCGGGCCTTCGTCCCCATCTGGAAGCGGCCGTGGATGAGCCTGGCCGGGGGGACATACGGCTCGTCGCTGCTGGAGGCCATCGGCGTCGACAACGTCTTCGCCGACGCCGACGACCGCTATCCGACCGTGACGCTGGAGCAGGCGCGGGCCCGCCGGCCCGACGTCGTGCTGGCGCCCAGCGAGCCCTATCCGTTCCGCGAGCGCCACGTCCCCGTGCTGGACGAGGTGGCGCCGGTCGTGCTCGTCGACGGCCAGGACCTGTTCTGGTGGGGCGTGCGCACGCCGCGCGCCGCGGAGCGGCTCCGCCGCCAGCTCTGGGGCTGACCAGCGTCCTCCCGCGGCAATCGTTCGCCGCCGCGACCGCCTTCGCGGGGAGAACCTCAGGTGTCCCGGGCCCAGGCACCCCCGGCGGGCCGGCCGCGCCACAGGACCGGGAGCCTGAGCCGGGTCTTGGGCTGGCACAGCGCCACCACGCAGCCGCCGAAGCCGGCGCCCGTCACCCGTGCGCCGTACACCCCCGGGACACCCCGGAGCGTGACGACCAGCTGGTCGAGCGCCGGGGTGGTGACGTCGAAGTCGTCGCGCAGGCTGGCGTGGCTGGCGACCAGAAGCTCGCCCGCGTAGCGCAGCTGGCCGTCGGCGAGCGCCGCCGCGAGGGCGTCGACGCGGTCGTTCTCGGTGGTGACGTGGCGTGCCCGCCGGCGGAGCACGGGGTCGTCGATGGCCTCGACGGCTGCCGGCGACGCCTCGCGGAGGGGGCCGACGACCTCCTCGGCCGCCTCGCACTCCTTGCGACGCTGGGCGTAGGCCGACCGGGACAGCTCCCGGGGCTCGCCCGAGTCGACCACGATGATCTCGGCGCCGTCGGGGAAGGGCAGGCTCTCGACCGTGAGGCTCCCGCAGTCGATGCGCAGGACCTGATCCGCCTCGGCGGCGAGGGCGACCAGCTGGTCCATGATCCCGCAGGGCACGCCGACCGCCCGCTGCTCGGCCCGCTGGCACGCCCGGGCCACGCCGACGTGGTCGCCGAGGTCGGCGCCCAGCGCGGCGGCGAGCGCGACCTCGAGCGCGGCGCTGGAGGCCAGCCCGCTCGCGGGCGGCAGCTCCGAGTGGACCATGCCGACGAGACCGTTGTCGGGCCGCAGCTCGGCGACCATGGCGGCGACGTACCGGGCCCACGGCGGCTCCACCTTGGCCGGGTCGCCGCCGCCGTCGAGCGCGATCTCGGCCACGCCGTCGAACCGCTCCGACCCGAGCATGACCCAGTTGCCACCCCGGTCACCGGTGATCTCGGTCCCGAGGCCGATCGCCAGCGGCAGGACGAGCCCGCCCATGTAGTCGGTGTGATCCCCGATCAGGTTGACCCGCCCCGGCGCCCACGATCGCAGTCCCATCACGCTCCTCGCAGTGCGGCGGCGGCGTCCTCGGGCACCACCGGGTTGACGAACACCCCGCTACCCAGCTCGCCGGCGGCGACGTAGCGCTGCACGTCGGGCGATCGCATCGGCGAGACGATATGCACATGGAGGTGGGCCTCGGGCCACAACCCACCGTCGGTGGGCCGCTGGTGGATCCAGAGCATGTAGGGGAGCGGCGCGTCGAACAGCCGGTCCAGCCGCGCCAGCACGTCGACGAGCAGGTCGGCGAGGCCGTCCCGCTGCGGGCCGTCGAGGGCCGGCAGGTCGGGGCGGTGGACATCGGGCGCCAGCAGCATCCCGTACGGATACGCGCTGGCCGCCGGCACCCAGGCCCGCCAGTCGGCCGCCGCCGCGACCTCCAGCGCCGGATCGGGGGGAGCGCACAGCGGGCACTCGCCCCGCGCCGTCCGCCGCAGCTCCGTCAGCGGGGCCGCCGGCACGTCGCTGTAGGCGTAGATCTGGCCGTGGGGGTGCGAGATGGTCGCACCCACCTCTGCACCCCGGTTCTCGAACACCAGCACGTAGGCGACGTCGGCGCGGGCGCCGAGGGCCCCCGTGCGCTCGGTCCACAGGTCGACGACCCGCCGGGCGCCACCGGCTCCGAGGTCCGCGAAGCTCGCATCGTGCTCGGACGTGTACAGGACGACCTCGCTGCGGCCGTCGGGGAACGACGGCCAGCGGTTGACGAACGCTTTGACGTCGTAGGGCTCGGGCGCCTCCACGCCGCCGACG
This sequence comes from Acidimicrobiales bacterium, assembly GCA_035259985.1. Lineage (GTDB taxonomy): Bacteria > Actinomycetota > Acidimicrobiia > Acidimicrobiales > VFJN01 > DASQUK01. Next base: position 4,399 of record DATFVX010000085.1, read on the forward strand.
CAGAACGGGCACGCCGTCGACGGGCGGTGGGGCCGCTGCTGCCGACCGCCGGCGACCACGACGGTGGACCCGCTCAACTCGTCGATGCGTTCCTCGGCCATTGCTGCCTCGTGCGCTGCCGCCGTCGGGCGACGTCCGGTGCCAGCTCCGCTCTCCGGCCTAGCGCCGGAGCGAGGCGACGGCCGCCGCCGCCCGGTCGAGCGTGCCGTGGTTCCACGGGGCGCGGAGGGCCACGTTGACCTGGTCGGCGCCGGCAGCGAGGTAGCGCCCGAGGGCGTCCGTCGCCTCCTCGACGCTGGTGCCCACCACCGCGCCCGGGCGCACCGCCTCGGCCCGCGGGCCGAACTGCGCGGTCAGCGACGTCTCGTCGTCGCTGAAGACGACGTTGACCCCGAGCAGGACGTCGCCGGGATCGCGGCCTTCGCCGCCGCAGTGGTCGTCGAGGACCCGCCGCTTGCGGGCCAGCACGTCCTGGGCCACGAAGGGCACGTTCCACCCGTCGCCGTGGCGGGCGGCGATGCGGGCCGTGCGCCGTTCGCCGCCGCCCCCGATCCAGATCGGCAGGTGCGGCTGGACGGGCCGGGGTTCGAGCCGCGCGTCCCGCAGCCGGACCTGGGCGCCCGCGATGTCGGCCTTCCCGTCGTGCAGCAGGGCGCGGACGGCGCCGGCGGCCTCGTCCAGAAGGTCCAGCCGCTCGCCCGCGGGCGGGAACCGGATGCCGAACCCCGCGTACTCCGCCTCGGCCCAGCCGGCGCCGAGGCCGATCTCCGCCCGGCCGCCCGAGAGGTGATCGATGGTGGCGGCGGCCTTCGCCAGGACGCCGGGGTGCCGGTAGCCGACGCAGTACACCAGGCACCCACAGCGGACGCGGGTGGTGGCGGCAGCGAGGGCGGTGTGCATGGCCACCGCCTCGTGACAGTCGTACGAGCTGAGGTCCGACGAGTACAGGTGGTCCCACACCGTGACGGCGTCGAAGCCGGCGTCCTCGGCCCGGCGCCACAGGCTGCGGAGCTCGGCCGCCGACGTGTTCTGCAGGCCTGTCTGAACGCCGAAGGTGGGCATGGAGCCGATGGTGGCACGAACCTCGCTTGACCCGCCGGTCAAGAGGCAACACCATGGCGCCATGCGCGAGCTGCCGACCGCCAAGGCCAACGGGATCGAGATCTGTTACGACGCGACGGGCGACCCGTTCGATCCCACCGTCCTGCTGGTCATGGGCCTGGGAGGACAGCTGCTCCAGTGGGATCCCGAGCTGTGCGGCCTCATCGCCGAGCAGGGGTACCACGTCGTGCGCTTCGACAACCGCGACGTGGGGCTGTCCACGCACCTCGAGGGGGTCGTCGACGTGCTCGGGCTGCTCGCTTCGGAGGCGTCCGGCTCGGCGCCACCGGCGGTGCCGTACCTGCTGTCCGACATGGCCGACGATGCCGTCGGCCTGCTCGACCACCTCGGGGTCGACCGGGCCCATGTCGTGGGCGTGTCGATGGGCGGCATGATCGCCCAGGCGATCGCGCTGGGGCACCCGGCGCGGGTCATCACCCTGACCTCGATCATGTCGACGACGGGCGACCCCGACGTCGGACACCCGACCGCCGACGCCATGGCCGCGCTGGTCGCCCCGCCCGCGCTGACCCGCGAGGAGGCCGAGGACGGGGCGGTGCGCCAGGCCCACGTGTGGGGGAGCCCGGGCCTGTTCGACGAGGGCCGGCTCCGCAGGCTGGCCGGCGAGTCCTGGGACCGCTGCCACGAGCCGCTGGGCGTCGCCCGGCAGCTGGCCGCCATCCTGGCGTCGGGCAGCCGGTCCGCGGGGCTGGCCGGCATTGCGATCCCGTCGCTGGTGATCCACGGCACGGCGGACACGTTGGTCCAGTCCTCGGGCGGGGAACGCACGGCCGAAGTGATCCCCGATGCCAAGCTGTTGCTGGTCGATGGCATGGGCCACGACATGCCCCCGCCGCTGTGGCCGACGCTGGTCGACGCCATCTGCGGCCACTGCGCCCAGCACCGGCCGACCGCCTAGTGGGCGCGAGCGCCCGCCAGATCAACGTAACGGAGGACGCCCCGATGGGACCCCTGGCCGGAATCACCGTCGTCGAGATCGCCGGGATCGGCCCCGGTCCGTTCTGCGCCATGATGCTGGCGGACATGGGTGCCGAGGTGATCAGGGTCGACCGGGCCGAGAACGTGTCCGGCGGCGATCCGGCCAACCCGCCCGCCGACCTGAACAACCGGGGGCGCCGGTCGATCGGCGTGGACCTGAAGAACCCCGACGGCGTCGCCGTGGTGCTCGACCTGGTCGAGCAGGCGGACGCCCTCGTCGAGGGCTTTCGCCCGGGGGTCGCCGAGAGGCTGGGCATCGGACCCGACGACTGCCTGGCCCGCAACCCCAGGCTCGTCTATGGCCGGATGACGGGTTGGGGCCAGGACGGCCCGCTCGCAGCGGCGGCGGGGCACGACATCAACTACATCGCCCTGGCGGGCGCGCTCGAGCCGATCGGGCGCCGGGGGGAGGCCCCCATGCCGCCCCTCAACCTCATCGGCGACTACGGCGGCGGCGGGATGCTGCTGGCGTTCGGGGTGGTGTGCGGCGTGCTCGAGGCCCAGCGCTCGGGGCAGGGGCAGGTCGTGGACGCGGCGATGGTCGACGGCGCCGCGGTGCTCATGACGATGACCCATGCGTTGCGGGCCATGGGCGTCTGGAACGACGAGCGCGGCACCAACCTGCTCGACACCGGCGCCCACTTCTACAACGTGTACGAGACCGCGGACGGCAAGTACGTGGCGATCGGGTCGATCGAGCCGCAGTTCTACGCCGAGCTGCTGCGGCTGACCGGGCTCGAGCAGGAGGAGCTGCCCTGGCAGCACGACCGGCAGGAGTGGCCGGCGCTCAAGGACCGGCTCGCGGCCATCTTCAAGACCAGGACCCGGGACGAGTGGCGCGACCTGATGGAGGGGACCGACGTGTGCTTCGCGCCGGTCCTGTCGATCCCCGAGGCGATCGAGCACCCCCACAACGTCGATCGCGGCACGTTCGTCGAGGTGGCCGGCATCCGCCAGCCGGGCCCGGCGCCCCGGTTCAGCCGCACCGCGCCGGAGATCACGTCGCCACCGCCGCACGCCGGCCAGCACACGGACGAGGTCCTGGCCGCGGCGGGCTTCGACCCGGACCGCGTGGCCAAGCTGCGCGAGGCGGGCGCCATCGCCTGACCCCGAGACCGAACTTGTGGTGGAAAGGGCCCCCATGGGGGCCCCTGCCGCCGCAAGTTCGTGTCGGCCCCGGCAGACTTCTGCGCATGGCAACCCTGGTCGCGTTCCACGCCCACCCGGATGACGAGTGCCTGCTGCAGTCGGGTTCGCTGGCGAAGGCCGTGCACGACGGCCACCGCGTTGTCGTGCTGTACGCGACGCGGGGGGAGGTGGGCGAGGTGCCCGACGGCCTGCTCGCGCCGGGGGAGTCGCTGGTGGAGCGGCGGATGGCCGAGGCGGTCCGGTCGGCCGAGGCGCTCGGGGTCCACCGGGTGGCGTGGCTGGGCTACCGGGACTCGGGGATGATGGGCACGCCCGACAACGACGATCCCCGGTGCTTCTGGCGGGCCGACGTCGACGAGGCTGCGGCCCGGGTCGCGGGGATCCTGGGCGAAGAGTCTGCCGACGTCCTCACGATCTACGACGAGAACGGCACCTACGGGCACCCCGACCACATCCAGGTCCATCGCGTGGGTGGCCGGGCCGCCGAGCTGGCCGGCACCCCGCACCTGCTCGAGGCGACGATCAGCCGCGATCACGTCAAGGCCCTGATCGCCGAGGCCGAGGCCGCCGGCCAGCGGATCGGCAATGCGCCCGACGTCGAGCAGGAATCGGTCGTCTTCGGCGTGCCGGACGACGCGATCACGACGGTGGTCGACGTGCGCGACTTCCTCGATCGCAAACGTGCGGCGATCGCAGCCCACGCCAGCCAGGTCCACGACACCGGCCCGTTCCTGGCCATGCCGCCGGAGGTGTTCCGGGTGGCCATGGGCACCGAGTTCTACATCCGCCGGGGCGCTCCGGCGGGTCACCGCGATGACGACGTGTTCGCCGGCGTGGAGTCCGCAGCGTCCCGCTGACGGCCGCGGCGTGTTGCACGCGACCGCCGACGGAACGCAATGATGGGCCGCGTGACGATTGTGAAGATCAACGCGATCACGGTCCCCGAGGACTCGGGCGACGAGTTGGGCCGCCGTTTCGCCGCCAGGGCGGGTGCCGTCGACGACCAGGACGGGTTCGAGGGCTTCGAGCTCCTCAGGCCCACCGACGGCCGCACCACATGGCTGGTGGTCACCCGATGGCGCGACGAGGAGTCGTTCCAGGGGTGGGTCAACAGCCCGGCTTTCGGGCACGGGCACGCCGGCACCGACAAGCCGCACCCACACACCGGCGGGCCGGTGTCGGTGTCGAGCGAGCTGTGGTCGTACGAGATCTCCACCACCTCGCCCGGCCAGTCGCCGCCCTCCGCCCAGTCCTGAGCGCGACCCGCCGTCCGTGGACCTGCACGACGTCCACGTCGTCGGGGCGTGGGTCGTCGTCGTGGGCAACGCCATTGCGGGCGTGTGGGCGCTGGCCGCTCACCGGTGGCCGGCGCTGCGCCAGCCGGCGCTGTGGTGGTTCACGGCCGTGGCGGAAGTCGCGATCGCCGTCGAGGTGGTGCTCGGCGTGCTCCTCGTTGCCCGCGAGGATCGCGAGACACCGCAGTTCCACGCCTTCTACGGCTTCGTGGCGCTGGCCTCCGTGGGGATCATCTTCAGCTACCGGCACCAGCTGGCCGGGCGCCGCTACCTGCTCTACGGGCTGGGCGGCCTGTTCCTCATGGGTCTCGGGATCCGCGCGATGGTGAT
>DATFVX010000086.1:0-18889 GCA_035259985.1 Acidimicrobiales bacterium
GACGCGGCTGCGCGGCGTAACCGATGACGCCGATTCGTTGACCAGGAGGAGCAGCCGCATGTCGGCCCGGAAACTACCCGCCGAGGCGCCGCGGGCGATTTGGTCGGCCCGAGAAACGGCGGGCAGCATGGCTGGTCATGAACGTGGTCGTGTGCGTGAAGCAGATCCCGGACCCCGCCGAGCCCGGGAAGCTCGAGGCCGACAACACGCTCGACCGCAGCGGCAAGCTGATCCTCGACGAGTCCGACAGCTATGGCGTCGAGATGGGACTCCAGCTGGCTGATGCGTCGGGTGGCGGCGAGGTCACGCTCGTCTCGATGACCCCCAACGGCGAGACCTCGGGGTTGCGGACCGCGCTGGCCATGGGCGCCGCCAAGGCGATCCTGGTCTCCGACGAGGGGCTGTCGGGCGCCGGCGCCCTCGACACGGCGAAGGTGCTGGCGAAGGCGATCGAGCGGGCCGACGCCGACCTGGTCCTGACCGCCACCGAGTCGACCGACGGCTACACCGGCACGATCCCCGAGCAGGTCGCCGCCCTGCTGGGGCGGCCGTCCGTCACGTTCGCCAAGCACGTCGAGGTGGCCGACGGCACGCTCAAGGTCCAGCGCCAGACCGAGCTCGGCTACGACGAGGTCGAGGCCCCCCTGCCCGCAGTCGTGTCCGTGACGGCCGGGGTCGTGGAGCCCCGCTACCCGAGCTTCAAGGGGATCATGGCCGCCAAGTCCAAGCCGGTGGATCAGCTGAGCCTCGCCGACCTCGGCATCGACCCGGGGTCGGTCGGCTGGGCCGGCGCCGGCCAGGAGATCGTGGCCGTCGACGAGGCGCCGACCCGCGAGGCCGGCGAGATCGTCGAGGACGACGGCGAGGGCTACGCCAAGGTCGTCGCCTTCCTCGAGAACCTCAAGGTCATCTAGCGACCGCCAGGCCGGCACCGCGAACTGACACGTAGGAGACGACTGACGCAATGGCTCTGAACCGCATCTGGGTCCTCGCCGAGGCCGCGGACGGCAAGGTCGCGCCGATCACGCTCGAGATGCTCACCCAGGCCCGTGAGCTCGCCGACACCGTCGAGGCCGTGTACGGCGGCGGCGACGCCGATGCCGTCGCGGAGACCCTCGGCGCCTACGGCGCCAGCAAGGTCTACGCCACGGGCGACCTGGCCGGCAGCCTGCCGGGCCAGCCGGTGGCGTCGGCCATCGCCAAGCAGGTGGCCGACGGCAACGCCCCCGACCTGATCATGATCGGCACCACCTACGACGGCCGCGACGTCGCCGGTCGCCTGTCGGTGGCGCTGGACAAGCCCGTGCTGACCAACAACACCGAGGTCGCCGTCGAGGGCGACGACGTGGTCGTGACCACGCCCGTGTTCGGCGGCACCAAGCTCGTGCGCACCCGCTTCACGGCCGGCGCCCCCCACATCGCACTGTTCCGGCCCAAGTCGTTCACCGCGGAGTCCTCGGGCGGCGGGGCTGCCGAGGTCGCCTCGGTCGAGGTCACGGAGTCCGGGACGGCCAAGGTGCTCAACCGCCACGTGGAGGAGGCGACCGGCCCGAAGCTCGACGAGGCCGAGATCGTGGTGTCGGGCGGGCGGGGCCTCGGCGAGGCCGGCAAGTACGAGATGATCGAGCAGCTGGCCAAGGCGCTCAAGGCGGCGCCCGGCGCGTCACGCGCCATCGTCGACGCCGGCTGGGTGCCCTACAGCTACCAGGTGGGCCAGACCGGCAAGGTCGTGAAGCCGACGGTCTACATCGCCGCCGGCATCTCGGGTGCCACCCAGCACCTGGTGGGCATGAAGGGCTCGAAGAACATCATCGCCATCAACAAGGATCCCGAGGCCCCGATCTTCTCGGTGGCGGACCTGGGGATCGTCGGCGACGTCCACAAGGTCCTCCCGAAGCTCCTCGAGGCCCTCCAGAACCGGTAACGGGTAGCGCCAGGGGCGCGACCGGAGGTCGACGCCGCCGGAGGGCGGCGGCCAAAGTCTCGGTTCGCAACCTCTGGTTGCGAACCGAAATCAACCGAATGTGTCGCATTGCGCGCTCTCGCCGGACTCGAAGCCGCGCTCGAACCAGCGCTGGCGGTCGGCGGCGGAGCCGTGGGTCCAGGTCTCGGGGTTGACCGTCATGCCCGCCTGCTCCTGGATGCGGTCGTCCCCGACCGCCGCGGCCGCGGTCAGGCCCTCCTCGATGTCACCCGGCTCGAGGTCGCCACGGGCGTAGACCGAGTGCGCCCACACGCCGGCGAGGCAGTCGGCCTGGAGCTCGAGCCCCACTGACCACTGGTTCGCCTCGGCCTGCGAGCCGGCCGCCTGCTCGCGCCGGCGGACCTCGTCGCTGATGCCCAGCAGGTTCTGCACGTGGTGCCCGACCTCGTGAGCAACCACGTAGGCCTGCGCAAAATCGCCGGGGGCACCGAACCTGTCGCTCAGCTCCCGGAAGAAGTCGAGGTCGATGTACACCTTGCCGTCGGCCGGGCAATAGAAGGGCCCGACGGCCGACGTCGCGGGACCGCAGCCCGTGTCCACCTGGCCGGTGAACTTGGTGAGCCGGGCATACCGGTACTGGCGGCCGGTCTGCTGGAACTCAGCCGCCCACACGGCCTGGGTGTCCTCGATCAGGAAGTCGACGAACTCGGACTCCTGGGATTGGGCCTCGTCCGCGACGTCGTTGGACGACGATGCGTCGGGCACGGCGCCCGGCAGCTGCTGGACCATGCTGCCGAGGCCGCCGCCACCGCCCGAGACCAGGGCGATCAGGATGGCGATGATCCCGGCCAGCCCGCCACCCGCCGCCAGCGGCACGCCGAAGCCACGTCCCCCGCCCCCGGCGCCCCGCAGGTCGTCGACGTGCTCGCTCTTCGTCCGGCGCCACTTCACGGCAGAAGCCCTACCCAGCCGGCCGGCCAGCGAGCGCCACGAGCCACCCCAGTAGTGGGGTGGCTCGCAGCACAACGCTGGTAGCCGCCGGCCAGCGGCACCGCTGGCGGCGTCCTCGTCGTCGCCGCAGCTACGGCTGCGCCTTCCTCCTGCGTCCTTGCCAGCGTCACCGCTGGCTCGCCGGCTACCGGGCGAGCGCCACGAGCCACCCCACTAGCCTCGCTGCCCATGTGCGCCGCCGCCACGACCCGAGCTACGAGCCGCGCCCGAACCCGGGCGACCTGGACCAACTGGGGGCGCAACCAGGTGTGCGCGCCGACGGAGATCCGCCACCCCGCGACCGAGGGGGAGCTGGTCGACCTGGTGAAGCAGGCAGCGGCCAACGGGCAGCGGGTCAAGGCGGTCGGCGCGGGCCACTCCTTCACGTCGATCGCGTGCACCGACGGCGTCCTCGTCGACCTCGGCGGCTACACGCGCGTCATCGCCCACGACGCGGTGACCGGCCGGGTCACCGTCGAGGCCGGGATCCCGCTCCACCGGTTGTCCGACGAGCTCGACGCCCGGGGCCTCGCCCTCGAGAACATGGGCGACATCGACCGGCAGTCGGTCTCCGGCGCCACGCAGACCGCGACGCATGGGACCGGACTGCGCTTTCGCAACCTGTCCTCGCAGATCGTCGGCCTGCGGCTGGTGACCGCCGACGGCTCGATCCTCGAGTGCACGGAGTCGGAGAATGCCGACGTCCTCGACGCCGCCCGGGTCGGGCTGGGCGCGCTGGGCCTGGTGTCGACCGTGACGCTCCAGTGCGTGCCCGCGTTCCGGCTGCACGCAGTGGAGGAGCCGGTCCCGGTGGACGACGTGCTCGCCGACCTCGACGAGCTGGTGGCCGCCAACGACCACTATGAGTTCTACTGGGTACCGCACACCCGCTGGGCCTTGACCAAGCGGAACCGGCGCACCGACGAGCCGGCCCGACCCCGCCCGCGCGTGCGCGAGTGGATCGACGACATGGCCCTCAACAACTACGCCTTCGGGGTGCTGTGCCGGGCCGGGCGGTGGCGGCCGTCGCTCATCCCCCGTTTGGCGAAGATCATCCCCAGCACCGGCCGCATCGACTACGTCGACCGCTCCGACCGCGTGTTCACGAGCCCCCGCAAGGTCAGGTTCTGGGAGATGGAGTACGGCATCCCGCGCGAGGCGCTTCCGGAGGCGCTGGGGCGCGTCCGCAAGCTGGTGGACGAGATGGGCATGCAGATCAGCTTCCCGGTCGAGGTGCGGGTGGTGGCCCCCGACGACATCCCCCTGTCGACGGCGCACGGCCGCGAGACGGGCTACATCGCGGTGCACGTCTACCGGGGAACGCCGTACGACGCGTACTTCACCGGCGTGGAGCGGATCATGGACAGCTACGGCGGCCGGCCCCACTGGGGGAAGCTGCACTTCCAGCGGGCCGACACGCTCGCCCCGCGCTATCCGCGGTGGGCCGATTTCCAGCGCGTCCGCACCCGGCTCGACCCGGAGGGCCGCTTCGCCAACCCCTACCTGGACCGGGTGCTGGGCCCGCCGGAGCGGCCGGCCCGCGGTTGACGGGCCGAGCGGACTGGCCGGCCAGGGCTGGAAGGCGCCTGGGAGCCCGCTGGAAGACGACCGGAATTTCCCTGCGAAAACTTGACCTCGCTGACGTCGTAGGGCACCGTGCCCAGGCGGGCCTAGCGGCAGCGGGGAGGCGAGGGTGACGGTCGACGGGTCCCGTCGTGGCGAGAACGCCATGGTCGTGGTCGCCGTCGTGCTCACCGCCATCGCCGGCGGGGTGCTCATGGCGACCGCCGCCGGGGACGGCCGCATCGCCGACGCGCCGCTCGAGCTCGGCTGGCTGTGGCTGGTCGTCGCCTTCGCCGCCTGCGAGGCGTTTGCGTTGCGCGTCGAGCGCCGTCAGGGCGAGCAGTACGGCTTCACCGCTGCGCAGGTGCCGCTGGCCGCGGGGCTCATCTACGCCGAGCCCACCACACTGGTTTTCGCCCGCCTCGCCGGGGTGGCCATCGTGCTGCTCGTCCTACGCCAGCGGCGGCCCACCGAGGCGGCGTACGAGCTCAGCGTCCAGCTGGCACAGACCGTGGGGGCGATCGTCGTCGTACGCGCCGTCCTGGGCGACGCCGAACTGGTGAGCACTCGCGGGGGTGTGGCGCTGGCGCTGGCGTTGCTGACGTCCTACGTGGTGGCGCTGGTGGCCCTGGCGGGGTTGATCGCCACCGTCACCCGCAGCCTGCCGGGCTGGCGGGGGATGCTGGTGCTGGCGAAGAGCGACCTGCCCGCCGGCATCCTCAACGCCGCCATCGGCATCGGCCTGGCGCTCGCCCTATGGGACCACACGTCGGTCGAGCTGCTGCTCGTCGCCATCGTGGTGGCGTGCATCACGTCCAATAGGGTCTATTCCCGGCTCTACGAGCGGCGGCGCGGGCTCGAGGCCCTGCACGAGTTCACCAAGACGGTCGTGCGGTCCATCGACATGTCCCAGATCGCCTCCTCCGTGCTCGGCGGGGCCCGTTCCCTGCTGAACGCCGACGACGCCGTGCTGCTGATCGAGTCCGTGGGCCCGGGCGATCCGGGGCGGCGGTTCACGTTGGGCACGGGCGGCAGGGGGGAGGAGTGCATCTCCCTGATCGAGCTCCACGCCGACCTGCGGGCGGTCATACCGGACGGGACGCCGCGACGGTTCGAGGTCGCACCGCTCTCCCCGGCGTGGCTCCGGTCGCGCACCCGGGTGCCCGCCCTGGCCGCCCCGATCACCAGGGCCAACGGCTCGGTGTTCGGTGCGCTCGTTGTCACCCAGGCCCGGCGCAAGGCGGCGTCGCACTTCGGGGACAACCACACGCGGTTGCTGGGGGACCTCGCCGATCAGGCGTCGATGGCCATCGAGAACGGCCTGCTGTTCATGGTGCTCGAGTTGGAGGCGAACGAGCGGGCCCACGAGGCGCTGCACGACCCGCTGACCGGCCTGCCCAACCACGCCCACCTCAGCGACGTGCTGGACCTCGCGCTGCAGGAGGCCTACACCGAGCACGGGCGGGTCGGGCTCATCGTGATCGACCTCGATTCTTTCACCCAGGTGGTCGACGCGTTCGGGCACCAGAGCGCCGACGGCCTCTTGGTCCAGGCCAGCGGCCGGATGCGGAGCCTGCTGCCGGAGTCGGCCGCGCTGGGGCGCCTGGGCAGCGAGCAGTTCGGCGTCGTCCTCCCGGGCGTCGCCGACACGGAAGAGGTCGTGAACGCGGCGCGGCTGCTGATCGCAGGCTTCGATCCGCCCTTCCAGTCCGAGGGGGTGCTGCTGGCGCTGGGCGTCAACGTCGGCGTGGCGGTCTATCCCGAGCAGGCCATCGACGGCCACTCCCTCATGCAGCGTGCCCACATCGCCGCCGACACGGCCCGCCGTCACCGCAGCGGCTGGGAGATGTACGACCCGGTGAACGACCCCGCCACGCCGCGTCGCCTGGCGCTGGGCGCCGACCTGCGGGAAGCGCTCGAGAGCGACGACCTCGACGTGTGCTTCCAGCCCAAGGTCGAGCTGGCGACCGGCATCGTGCGGGGCGCAGAGGCTCTGGTGCGCTGGAACCACCCGCGCCTCGGGCGGGTGAAGCCCGACGAGTTCATCACCATCGCCGAGCACACCGGCGACATCCGGTCCCTGACGATGACCGTGATGCGCAAGGCCCTCACCCAGTGCCGCATCTGGCGCGACCTGGGGCTCGACCTGTCGGTGGCCGTGAACCTGTCGGCACGCAACCTGCTCGACCTGCACCTGGTCGACGACGTGAGCCGTGCCGTCGAGGAGAGCGGCGTGCCCGCCGAGTCGCTCACCCTCGAGCTGACCGAGAGCATGGTCATGAGCGAGTCACAGCGCTCGCTGCACGTGCTGGGAGGGCTCGCGGAGCTGGGCGTGTGCCTGTCGTGCGACGACTTCGGCACCGGCTACTCGTCCCTGGCCCACCTGCGGCGGCTGCCGATCGGCGAGATCAAGATCGACAAGTCGTTCATCGCCAAGATGACCGTCGACGAGAGCGACCGCGCCATCGCCCGTTCGGTGCTCGCACTCGGCCGCGACCTGGGGTTGGTCACGGTGGCCGAGGGTGTGGAGTCCCGGGAGGGATGGGACCTGCTCACCACGATGGGCTGTGACCTCGCCCAGGGGTTCATCGTCTGCCCGCCGCTCACGTCGCGGCAGTTCCGGGAGTGGCTCGACCGCCGGCCGCCGGAGGAGCTCGCGGTGCTGGCGTCCGCCGCCGGGGACGGCGAGGCCGCGGTCGATGGCGATGCCCGGAGCGAGGCCGCCGTCGATGGCGATCCCCGGGGCGAGGCCGGCGGCAATGGCGATGGCGCGGGCGACCGGGCGGGCGACGGCGATGGGAGCTCGGCCGGCGCCGACGTCGATGCGGAGGCGGAGACCTGACGTTTCTTGCCGCGGGATTGGTCGCCAGGGCCACCAGATCCGCGGCAGGTTCGCTCAGACGAGCGGCCAGGGATAGCGCCGCCCCGAGCGATCGATCGGGAAGCAGCCGCGTTCGGCCACCGCGGCGGCCCGCCGCACGAGCGCCCGGCGCTCCGCGGTGCTCAGGAGCTCCGCCATCGCCGCCGGGGCGCCGGCCTCGGCCAGTCGCCGGACGTCCGCCACCAGGCCGTGCGGGATCGGCTGGCCCCCGAAGTCCCAGATGACGGTGCGGAGCTTGGTGTCGCAGTGAAAGGTGAGGCCGTTGTCGACCGCCCACAGCCGGCCGTCGTCACCGGCGAGGCAGTGCCCGCCCTTGCGGTCGGCCGAGTTGGCCACCAGGTCGAAGCAGCAGATGGTGCGCAGGGCGTCGTGGCGGCCATGGTCCTCGACCAGCGTGAAGTAGTGCTGCTCGGCGTCGAAGTCCACGAACCGCTGCAGCGAGCCTGGCCCGAAGGGGAGCCCCCCGTCGTCGCGCAGGACCGTCTCGGGCACGATGTCCCACCCCAGCCACCGCGACAGCTCGTACGCGGCCACCTCGCGGCGATCGAGGCCATCCGGAAAGTCCCACAGCGGGCGTTCACCGCGCCGCGGCTTGTAGACCGCCCGCAGGCAGTCGCCGCCGTTGCGGACCTCGACCAGGAATGTGGCGTTCGAGCTCCAGGGCATGCGCCCGAGCACCTCGACCGCGCCGGAACGCAGTTGCCCCAGCGTCCCCCCGGAATCAGCCCTCATCAATTCATCCGGGGACATACGTGGCCGTCCGCGTCCATGGGTTGGCCGCAGAAGCCGCAGTTGGGCCTCCCCTGGGCCACGAGCTCCAGTGCGAAGTTGGCGAACGCAGCCGCCTGCGCCAGCGTGAAGCAGAACCGGGCGGTGGCCGGGGTCTCGTCCTCGCCGGACAGCTCCTCGAGCACCACCACGATGCGCTCCTCGGGCTCGTCGTACTTCACGCCGATCGAGCCCACGTCCCAGTCGAACGGCAGCGGCACGACCGTCCCGTGGCCCTCGACGGCCTCGACCTCCGGCGACAGGTCCTCGAGCAGGGCGAGCAGGTACTCGCCGAGCGCCGCGACCTGCTGCTTCTCGCAGCGGAAGTACACGACCTCGCCGTCGGCGCCGCCGGCGAGGAAGAACACCCGCTTGCCGGGCGGCCCCTCGGCCCCGGGCCAGAAGATCTCGGCCTTCGCGAAGTCGTACGACTCGGACATGGTCAGGACGGCACCAGGGCGGCGCCCGTGTCCACGCCGGAGTTCACGGTCAGCACCATCGGCCCGCCGTCGCCGTAGGCGACGGCGGTGAGCGAGCACGGCGAGACCACGACGCGCTGGAACAGGTCGAGGTGGGTGCCCATCGCGTGGGCAACGGCGGCGCGTATGGGATCGGCATGGGAGACCGCCACGATCGTCTCGCCGGCGTGGGCCGAACGCATCCGCTCGACGCAGGCGATCATGCGTGCCTGCATGTCGACGAAGGACTCGCCCCCCGGAAACGTGAAGCCGCTGGGGTAGCGCTGGATCGCGGCCCACTCGGGCCGCTTGCGCGCGGCCTTGAGCTCGAGCCCGGTCCAGTCCCCGATGTCGAGCTCGAGGAGGCCGTCGTCGACCTGGACCTGGCAGCCGGTGGCGTCGGCGATGGGCGCCGCGGTCTCGCGCGTGCGCTCCAGGGGCGAGCTGTAGACGGCCGCCACGCTGCGGCGCTGGCGCCCGTTGCCCGACGCCATGGCGGCGATGCGGGCGGCCACCGATTCCGCCTGCGCCCGGCCGGCGTCGGACAGGTGCAGGCCGCTGGCGCGACCCGGAAGGTGCTTGCCGGTCGTGGCGGTCGAGCCATGGCGCACGAACAGGATCAGGGGGGGTGCCGGGGGCCTGCGTCGGCCACCTGCCCGGCCACCCGCCCGCCGGTCGGTCGCCAGGCCGCTGGCACGTGGGGCTCGCTCGGCTCTGGCCATCGTCAGTGCAACCTATCGTCGGCGCCCGTGGATGAGGCCGGGCGCGAGGCGCCGCCGGAGCTCGAGGTCCTGGAGCGTGAGATCACCGCCTGCCGCGCCTGCCCCCGCCTGGTCGCGTGGCGCGAGCAGGTGGCCCGCGACCGCCGCGCGGCGTTTCGCGACCAGGACTACTGGGCCCGCCCGGTGCCCGGCTTCGGCGACCCCACCGCCCGCGTCGCCATCGTCGGACTGGCGCCGGCCGCCCACGGCGCCAACCGGACGGGACGGATGTTCACGGGCGACCGGTCCGGCGACTTCCTGTACGCGGCGCTGTGGCGGACGGGGTTCGCCAGCCAGCCGACGGCGGTGCATCGCGACGACGGCCTCAGGCTCGACGGCGCCTGGATCACCGCTGCGGTCCGCTGCGCACCGCCCGCCAACAAGCCGGCGCCGGACGAGCGCGACCGCTGCCGGCCGTTCCTGGAGCGGGAGCTGGCCCTCCTGACCGCGCTGCGCGTGTACCTGCCGCTCGGGCAGTTCGGCTACCAGGTGCTGTGCCGGGCGCTGGGGGTGCGCGGCGCGCCCCGATTCGGCCACGGCGTCGAGCTGGCGCTGGACGGCGGCCGCACGATCGTCTGCAGCTACCACGTCAGCCAGCAGAACACGTTCACCGGCAAGCTCACCGAGCCCATGTTCGACGCCGTGCTGCGGCGGGCCCGCGAGCTGGCCGGCCTGTGATCGGGTGACGGGTCAGGACACGAGCGCGACGATCTCACCGGCGGCGTACGCGATCGCCGTGAACGCCAGGAAGGACCCCACGACGGCGTGCAGGCGGCGATCCTCGGCCCGGATGGCGAGCGTCGCCCCCAGGCGGGCCCCGGGGATCATCCCCACGGTGAGCAGCAGCGCGAACCGCCAGTCGATGTTCCCCAGGAATGCGTGCGTGATCGTCCCGGGCACGGCGAAGATCCCGACGCATGCCAGGGACGTGGCGATGGCGCGCTTCAGCGAGAGCCCGGCGACCTGGGTGAAGCCCGGGACCATGACGATGCCGCCCCCGATGCCGAGCAGGCCGGACAGCAGGCCTGCGAGCGTGCCGACGGCCGCCAGGCGGACCGCCGTCGGCCGGCCGTGCGGCCGGTCGGCGGCCCCGACCACGAGGTCGCCCGGCACCCCGTCCGTTCTCGCCGCGGAACTGGTCGCCCCAGCGACCATTCCCGCGGCAAGAACGTCGGGGGGGAGGGCGGTCCGGTCCGGTGCCGGGTTTCGGAGCATCCGCGCGCCGCTCACGACCAGCAGGCCCGCGGTGGCCAGCATGAGCGCATGGCCGTGGCCGGGGACGGCCTCGGTCAGCAGCGCGCCGGCGACGGCGGCGACGATGCCGACCGGCGTTGTGGCCAGCACGGCCGGGCGGTCCACCAGCCCCTCGCGCGCGTAGCGCAGGGTGCCGCTCGCCGCCCCCGGGATGATGCACGGCAGCGTTGTGCCGATGGCCGTCTGCGCCGAGGCCCCGAGGGCCCGGATGCCCGGCGTCGAGATGACCGCGCCCCCGATGCCGAACAGGCCCGACATCGCCCCGGTGGCGACGCCGACGGCCACCGTCAGGGTGTCACGCAGCGGTCCCGGGTCCACGCGCGGCGGGGCTCAGGCCTCAGGTGCCTTCTCGCCGCGCTTGCCGTTCGTCGCCGGGCCCCGGGGATCGTCGACGGCGAACCCCGGCCAGCGCTCGCGGCTCTTGGCCGACAGCTTGTGCATCAGCGCGATGGCGGCGGGATCGTCATCGCCGGGCCGGGCGATGATCGACCCGTCGGCGATCATGCGGCTGATGATCTCCCGGCCCAGGTCGGTGCGGACGATCGTGAGCGTCCAGTCGTTGTCCTTGCCGATGCCGCCGGTGGAGATGTCGGCGTGCTCCGCGCCGAAGTCGGGGCAGTAGGTGCAGCCCTCGCGGGTCCACGCGTGGCACTCCTTCAGCGGGACCTCGTAGTAGCGGCCGTCGCGCGTCCACAGCTGGAACACGCCCTTGATGTTCATCTTGACGATGTCGTGCTTGTCGAGCCCGTACTTGGTCCAGAACAGCTCCTCGAAGATCGAGTCGTCGAACGTCTTGGAGCAGAGCAGGCCGATGTTGAACAGGAACGGCTTGGAGACCTTGCCGACCTTGCGGCTCCACATGATCGGCGGGACCGACGACTGGCACGACATGCCGACCAGCGCCAGGCGGCTGTGGCCACGCTCGAGCGCCTCGCCCAGCGCCAGCGTGTTGGCCGAATAGGTATAGCGGCTGCCGGCGCTGTCGAGGATCTCCTCCTTGCTGGCGGCGACGCCCGGCCGAGCCTTCCAGTCGTGCCCGTCGCCTTCGAGGTACGAGACCAGGGCGGCGTCGATGTAGTCGTTCTCCAGCGCCCAGATGAGCAGCGCCGACACCAGCCCGCCGTCCTGGCCCATGCGGTGCACCATCTCGTCCGACGCGCGCGTCAGCAGGATGTCCTGGTAGATGCCCGACAACTCGTCCGGCCGGCGGACCCGGGCGAACAGGTGCTCGTCGGCCTGTGGCTCCCACGCCCGGAACCGCGGACATGCACGTGTGCACGAGGTGCAGCCCTTCTCGCCGTGGATGCAGTTGTCGAGCCCCAGCTCCTCCTCGAGGTGGAAGGGCGTGTAGGCACCCGGCTCGTGGTCGTAGCCGATCACGTCGTGGGGGCACGAGATGACACAGCCGGCGCAGCCGGTGCACAGGCCGGTCTGGATGACCTCGGCGTACAGCTCCTTCCACTGCGCGGTCCAGCGCTCGCGGGGGGTCGCGGGAGCCGATGCATCGCTCACGGAGTCGAACCTAGCGGCACGCCGCGGCACGCCCCATCCGGGGGCCTGCGTGACGACTCTCCCGTGTGCCCGACGGGTAGCCTCGTTCGGTCATGTCCCGCGAGTCCCGGCACATGCGCGCCTCCGGTTCGCCGCCGGGCCAGCGCCCTCCCACCACCGCATGGGATCGCGCGCGCCGGGGGGCGACACCGGGCGAACCGGGCCGCGGACCCGGCGGTCGCAGCGGTGGTCCCTACGATGGGTCTCGATCCGCCGGCGAGCCGGACCACATGTCCGGCCGGCGGGGGCGGCGGTCGTGGCGCCAGCGGGTCATCCTCGCCGCGCTCACGTCGATCGTGGTCGTGTGCCTGGCGGGCGCATCGGTCGGCGGCTACGTGCTGGTCAAGTACAACAGCATCAACCGGGTCGACAACCTGAGCCTTGACCAGCCGCCCTCCGGTGACCCCGAGAACTACCTGATCGTCGCGGTGGACACCCGCGCGGGCAAGAACATCAAGAACACCGACACGATCATGGTGGCGCGCGTCGACCCCGAGTCCCAGCGGCTGGCGCTCACGTCGTTCCCTCGTGACCTGATGGTGACGATTGCCGATACCGGGGAGATCGGGATGATCAACTCGGCGTACAGCCGCCCGAAGGAGGGTGAGGGTGAGCAGAACCTCATCAACACGCTGCGGCAGAACTTCGGCGTGCCGATCCACCACTTCGTCGAGCTGAACTTCGAGAGCTTCAAGCGCGTCGTGGACGACGTCGGCGGCGTGTCCATCTGGTTCCCGACACCGGTGCGCGACAAGTCGGCGGGCCTCTACATCGAGCAGACGGGGTGCCTGAAGCTGGACGGTGCGACGGCGCTGGCATTCGCCCGGTCCCGCAAGCTCCAGATCATGACGCCGGACGGCTGGCAGGGAGACCCCCGGTCCGACCTGAGTCGCGTCCAGCGCCAGCAGATCTTCATCCACCGCGCCCTGGCCAAGGCGCTGGCGCAGGTGCGGTCAAACCCCCTGCGGGTGACCGATCTCGTGAACATCGCGGCGGACACCGTGCGTTTCGACGAGGACCTCGGCGTGCGCGACCTGATCGACCTGGGGAACCAGTTCAGCGACTTCGACTCCGAGAACCTCGAGACCTACAACCTGCCGACGCTGCCCTACGCGCCGGACCTCGACCGGGTGCTCCTGGACGAGCCCAGGGCGCAGCCGGCCCTCAACGTGTTCCGGGGCCTGCCCCCCGGTGAGCTCAGCCCGGTCCAGGCGACCGTCACGGTGCTGAACGCCACCACCAAGGAGGGCTTCGCCCGCGACATCTCGGGGGCGCTGCAACGGATCGGGTTCGAGGTGACCGACCCTGACACCACCGACCCCGCCGCCACCACGATCATCCAGCACGCCCCCGGCCAGGCCAACTACGGCCAGCTCGTGGCGCGCTACCTCACCACCCGGGCGGCGCTGGTCGAGAACCCAGACCTCGGCGCCGGCGAGGTGGTGGTCGTGGCCGGTGCCGACTTCACGACCGTGCACGATCAGCCGGCGCCCACCGAGGAGGCAACCACAACCACGGCTGCGGAGCAGCCGGCGGCGGGCAGCGCCACCACGGCCGACGCCGGCGCAGCCGGCAGCGCCAGCACCACGACGGCCAAGCCGCCACAGACCACGCCCACGACCGAGGCCAACCCGTTCATCGTCGGCGAACCACCGCACGGCGAGAAATGTGATTGATCGCCGCGTCGGCGGACCGCCACGTCGTGGCTGCGGTGCCCGGGGGTAGCCTCGGCCCATGGACGACGCCGACGTGATCAGCCGCATCGGCGCGCTGGTCGACGAGGAGCACACGCTCGAGCGCGAGGCAGGCGAGCACGGGCCCGAGTCCGACGCCGCGGGCCGGCTGCGTGAGGTCGAGGTGGCCCTCGACCAGTGCTGGGACCTGTTGCGCCAGCGCCGCGCCCGGCGGGAGATGGGGCAGGACCCGGACGACGCCCGCGTGAGGCCCCCCGAGGTCGTCGAGCGCTATCAGCAGTAGCGCGATCTCCCTCCGCGGTCGTCGGATGTCCGCGCCGCGCGCGGGTCGCGTATGCGTTGAGGGAGCCCGCGCGACTCGTTAGCTTTGCGGCGCTTCTACCCACCGACGGTCAGGGGGACCGGTGGAGCTGTTCAATCGTTTCTTTGATCCCGCGGGTGCGTGGGAGATGTTGTCGCGTTACGGCCACATCCTGTCGGGCATCACCTGGATCGGGCTGCTGTACTTCTTCAACTTCGTGCAGACGCCCGCCTTCGCCGAGATGTCCGCCGAGGCGCGCAGCGAGGCGCAGCGCAAGATCACGTGGCGGGCGCTGTGGTGGTTCCGGTACGCCGCCCTGCTGACGTTCCTGTTCGGGTTGTCGATCATCGCCGTCCAGGACGACATGGACAACTACTTCTCGGGTCAGCGCGGCACCGCGATCCTCACCGGCATGCTGCTCGCCATCACCATGTTCCTCAACGTGTGGGGCGTCATCTGGCGGGCGCAGAAGGTCATCATCGGCTCGGCCGAGCGGGTGGCCCAGGGCGGCGAGGCCGATCCCCGGGCGGCCAGCCTCGCCAAGCCAGCGGCCCGGGCATCGCGGGTCAACACGCTGTTCAGCATCCCGATGCTGTTCTTCATGGTGTTCGCGCCCCATGGCGCCGGCTTCTGGGAAGAGGCGATCAACAGCACCGTCGTCTACTGGATCTTCGTCCTGTTGATCTGGGCGTTCATCGAGGCGTCGGCGCTGGGCTACGTCGGCGGGTACGACAGCGCCTTCAACAAGCTGGCCTTCGACGATCACCGCCACACGATCATCGGTGGCTTCGTGCTGCTTGGGGTGCTCTACCTGATCGGCTGGGAGCTCATCCTGCAGCTCGCGTAGGCGGTTCCCCGGAGGCGCCGCTCAGCGGTCTCACTCGACCGTGAGCGTCGCCTCCATGCTCTCGTGACCCGGGATGTCGCAGAAGATGCGGTAGTCGCCGGGCTCGAGCTGGACGCTGCCCTCGTCGGTGTCGCCGTTCGACGTGACCGACAGCTTGAAGTCGTCGACCCCGTCGATCAGCAGCGTGTGGGTGAGGTTGCCGCTGTTCTCGTACTCGATCGTCACCTCGCCGGCGCTGGCGCTGTACGCGTCACGATCGAAGCGGAGCGAGTCCTGGGCGACCACCGTCACCGTGTCGCCGCCGCCCCCTGAGCCGGTGGACAGGCCGTCTCCCCCTCCGCCGCCACCGTCGTCGTCGCCACCGCAGCCGGCCAGAACGGCGCCAACGACAACGAGCGCGCCGATCCAGGTCAGTCGCTTGTTGGTCACGGGCGGACGATACACACGGGCATGGCGCCGCCATTCAATTCATCCAGGCCTCGACCAGGTGGGCGATGTCCCCGCAACTGGTGGCGTCGTCGCCGTCCTCCCACGCCGGGTTGATCGAGATGGGCAGCAGGGGCACCCGCCACGCCGCCGCGCCCGCCCGGATCACCGTGTCGGTCGCCTCCCACCAGCCGTATTCGGACGACGCCCCGCCCTCGAGCATCGTGCGGATCCTGCGCTGGACGGCGTGGTTGTCCGCCAGCCCGCCGTGGAACGCCGGCACGACCGCGCTGGGAAGGCCGTCCAGGTGGGGCTCGGAACCCGCGACCGCGTCCGCCAGCGGGAAGACCGCCAGCTGGTCCACGCCGTCGACGGGACAGGCGAGCATCTCCCGCAGTGCCGGGGCCTCGTCGGCGATCGACCGGAACAGGCCGTCGTCGGTTGTCACGTCCAGCGGCGACAGCGTGCGGACCACGGCGGTGATCCAGCGGAGCCCCAAGCCGCCGGCCACGCCCCAGCCGTCGTCGCCGGCGGGTGGGTAGTAGGCGCCGCCGGGCTCGACGAGCGGGCTGAGCAGCACGAGCGTGTCGACCGGCGCGTCCGGGTGCGACATCAGGTAGGCCTTGGCGACGAGCGCGCCCTCGCTCTCGGCGATGATCGTGACCGGCTGCCCCACGTCGGCCCGGAACGCCTCGACCTGGCGGGCCATCAGCGCCACCGACCGGGAGACGTCCTGGTAGGTGTCCGCGTCGTCGTAGCGCAGGGGCAGCCCGTCCGCGCCGACGCCCCGGTACGAGAAGCGGCGCTCGTCCGCCCAGGTGCCGATCCCGTCGTCCTGCCCGGTGAAGCTGCTCCCGAACCCCGACACCAGCAGCACGGGTCGGCCGGTCGCCGCCATCCCCCCGCTGGCGCCCGCCCCGGCGACGGCCGCGTCGGTCACGTTGGCCGCCTGCACCATGTGGTCGCCCCGGGCGGAGACCGAGAACCCGACGCTCACCCCGAGCAGGATGACGCCGACCAGCGCGGCCACGCCGAGCGGTGCCACGGGCATGAAGCGCCGCGCCCGCCGGGTGCAGCTGAGGGTGTGGACGATGCTGTGCCAGGCCCAGGCGTTGAACAGCCCGGCCGCACCGATCGCCGGCAGCCGCAACGGCGCCGGCACCAGGACGACCACGGCGCTGGCCACGGTGAGGACCAGGAAGGACAGCAGGACCCACGCCATGGTGCGTCCGGGTGGGCGCTCCCGCCACCAGGTCGGCACCACGGCGCCGTGGTGGACCAGCGCGGCCACGCCGAGCACCGACGGGACGGCGATGAAGAACAGCCACGACAGCGACACGATGGCCATGCCGAGGAGCAGGGCGGCGAACGGCAGGAGCACCAGCGCGGCCACGACGGTGAACGCCACCGAGCCGGCCGCCAGCCGCAGCGCCCCGGGCGCCGCCATTCCCGCCGGCCATGCCGCCCGGAGGAGGCACGCCGTGACGGCGGACCGGACGGCGATCAGCGCGGCCAGCTCGAGCGCGAACGCGTGCCACGACGCGTGGAAGACGAGCAGCCAGCGGAGGTCGTGGAACACGCCGAACGGCGCCGGTGCGGACGCCTGGGGCGCCAGCGCCTGGGCGTTGGACGCACCGATCGCCCCCAGGATCAGCGCCTCGAGCACGGGCAGTCCAACGGCGAGGACGATGAGTGCGGGATGGGCGCCGAGTGACGGGCACCCGCAGCCCAGGGCTTCGCCGCACCCGCCGGCCGCCGTGGGCGACCGGGGACGCGGGTGCGCGGGGCGCCCATCGGTGGTCGTGCCGGGCGGCGACTGTGCGGTGTGGTCGGGCGACTCGACCCCATGGGGGGGACTGAGCATCGAGAAGCCTTCTGTCCGGAGTGCGAACAGTGTCGCGTCGCGCGCACCGCCGTTCCCCGGAATTTCGCACCGCCCGGCATCGCCCGTTCACTGGCCGTCACTGCGCCGGTGACGGCGGGTGCCCGTGTGACGCTGCGGAGCCAGGGAGCGCCGCCGGCCCGGTACGGTCGGCCGGGTGGCGAAGTCTCCGGCGATCGAGGTCCAGGTGAGCGACCGGACGGTGCGGATCTCGAATCCGGACCGGGTGTACTTCCCTGCCACCGGCGCGACCAAGCGCGACCTCGTCGACTACTACGTGGCGGTCGGGCCGGGGATCGTCAACGCGCTGCGGGAACGGCCGTGCATGATGCACCGCTTCCCGACCGGCGTCAGCGGCGAGAAGGTCCACCAGAAGCGCGTGCCGGGCGGGTCGCCGCCGTGGCTGGAGACCGTCCGCGTCCACTTCCCCCGCTATGGGCTCCACGCCGACGAGCTCTGCGTGACCGAGCTTGCCCACGTGATCTGGGCGGTGCAGATGTCGACGGTCGAGTTCCACCCCTGGAACTCCCGGCGAGCCGACGTCGAGAAGCCGGACGAGTGGCGGATCGACCTGGATCCCATGCCGGACTGCCCGTTCGCCAGGGTGCGGCGGGTCGCAGGCCTCGTGCGCGAAGCGCTCGACGAGCTCGGCGCGGTCGGCTGGCCGAAGACGTCCGGCGGCAGGGGGATGCACGTCTACGTGCGCATCGAGCCGGCGCACGGGTTCACCGACGTGCGTCGCGCCGCGCTGGCGTTCGCCCGAGAGATCGAGCGGCGCGCGCCGGGCGACGTGACGACGACGTGGTGGCGCAAGGACCGTGACCCGGCGGCGCTGTTCGTCGACTACAACCAGAACGCCCGCGACCACACCATGGCCGCGGCGTACTCGGTGCGTGGCTTCGCGGAGGCGACGGTGTCGACGCCGCTCGTGTGGGACGAGATCGCCGACGTCGAGCCGAAGGACCTCACGATGGCCACGGTGCCCGCCCGGTACGCCGAGCGCGGCGACCTCCACGCCGGCATCGACAAAGCCGTGTTCGCGATCGACGAGTTGCTGGAGTGGGCGGCCCGCGACGAGCGCGCGGGCGAGGTCGATGCCGGCGTCCCCGACGACGAGGGTGACGGGGAATGAACCCCTGCCGCGACGAGGGCGGGATCGCGTCGGCGTCCTGGAGCCGGCGCTACGACGGCGCGCCCTGACGCCGCAGCGTGTTGCGTGCGTGCCGGCGCCACCCGTCGGGCACGAGCGCATGATCGGCCAGCCTGCGGAGCAGGCCCGCGTCGGAGTCCTCGTGGGCGGCGATGAACTCCGCGATGGTCAGGACCGCGTCCGGACGAGCCCGGAGCGCGGCGCCGTCGCCGGCGGCGATGCTGCCCGACGCCTCGATCGCGAAGTACGCGCCGAACCGGCGGGCCGCCGCGAACCGGTCCACGAAGCCCGCGTCGCCCATGCGGATGCCCAGCTTGAAGCAGGGGAAGCGGGGCTGGGTGACGCGGAGCTGCACGGTGCCGACGGCCCACGTCTCGCCGACCGAGCATGCGTGGAGGTCGACACCCGCGAGCGTCAGGTTCTCGCCGAACGTTCCCGG
>DATFVX010000087.1:0-5787 GCA_035259985.1 Acidimicrobiales bacterium
CGGCGGAATCCACGAACAGCACGCCGCCCTTCTGCATCGGGTTGTTGGCCACGATGCCGACCGGCCGGCCGTCGAGCAGAGCGAGCCCGGTGATCACCTCGGGGGCGAAGAGCGGCATCCGCTCGAAGAACGACTCGGCATCGACCAGGCCGTCGATCAGGTCGTGCATGTCGTAGGCGACGTGCTCCTCGGCGGGCACGGCGGCAGCCGTGAGCGATCGGGCGGCGTCGCGCGGCTCGTACCGGGGCGGGGGTTGGCGCCAGCTCTGCGGGAAGTAGCTGAACCAGGCCCGCGCCTGGTCGAGCGCGTCCTCGTCGTCGGCAGCGAGGTTGTCGCCACAGCCCGACACCGTGGCGTGCATGCGGGCGTCGCCCATCTCCTCCAACGACGTGACCTCGCCGATCACCATCTCCGCCATGCGCGGCGACCCCAGGTACATCGATGCGTTGCCCTCGACCATGAACACGACGTCACAGAAGCTCGGGATGTACGCGCCGCCCGCCGCAGACGGGCCGAAGAGGCAGCAGATCTGGGGCACGCGGCCCGACAGCCGCACCTGGTTGTAGAAGATGCGTCCGGCGCCGCGGCGGCCGGGGAACAGCTCCACCTGGTCGGTGATCCGGGCGCCGGCGGAGTCGACCAGCCAGAACACCGGGAGCTCGTGGCGCAGCGCGTGCTCGGTGAGCCGCACGATCTTCTCCACCGTGCGGGCACCCCAGGACCCCGCCTTCACGGTGGGGTCGTTGGCCATGACGCACACCGGGCGCCCGTCGACCCTTCCCACCCCGGTGACGACGCCGTCGGCCGGCAGGTCGCCGGCCTGGTTGTTGGCGAGGAGTCCGTCCTCGACGAACGAGTCCTTGTCGAGCAGGAGCCCCAGGCGGTCCCGCACGAAGAGCTTGCCCTGGGCGGCGAGCTTGTCGCCCGCCTTCTCGAGGTTCCCGGCCAGCGCCCGCTCGGTCAGCCGCGCCAGCTGGTCGTGGGCGTCCGGACGCTCGCTCATTGCTTCCCGCTCTTGCTGCTTCGCAGCGGGCCGCTCGGGCTCCGACGTCTTGCTTGTCCGCTCCCACGGCCGCTCGGGCCGGGCTCGCTCTCTCGCCCTAGGGGACGCTCGCTCAAGTGAGTGACCCTGTCACGTGCGCCGGATCGCCAGCACCGCCACGTCGTCGTCCAGCGCCTCGGAGGCGAAGTCCCGCGCCGCCTCCAGCAGGTTCTTGCACAGCACGCCCGCGGCCACGCCGGGGTCGCGGCGCAGCGAGTTGGCGATGCGCTCCTCGCCGAAGATCTGCTCGCCGTTGCGGACCTCCGCGAGCCCGTCGGTGTACAGCAGCAACAGGTCCCCCGTGTTCAGGGGGATCTCGCGGCTGTGGTAGTGGCCCTGGGGATCGAGCATGAGCAGCGGCCCGGTCGAGCGCAGCGGGCGCACGTCGCGGTCGTGCCACAGCCAGGCGGCCGGATGGCCGGCCGAGGCGAAGCGCAGCGTGCCGGCGTCGGTGTCGAAGACGACGACCACCAGGGAGATGAACTCCTCGGTGCGCTCCGGGGCCAGCATCTGGGTGTTGAGCTCCTCGAGCGCCTGTGCTGGATCGCGGTACTGCCGGAGGAACACGCGCAGCAGGTACTTCGCCTGGAAGGCGGTGATCGACGCCTCGATCCCGCGGCCGGTCACGTCGCCGATGACGGCGGCGATGCGCGACGGCGCCACCCGGAACACGTCGAAGAAGTCGCCGGCCATCACCCCGGTGCCGGGCTGGTACACGCGGCCGAGCTCGAACCCGGCGAACTGGGGCAGCTCGTCGGGCGCCAGGCGCGCCGCCCAGCGCTTCGGGGCCAGCTCCTCCTGGCTGAGGACCTCCTCGGCCTTGCGCTCGATGGTCGAGCGGTCCTCGGCCAACTGCGCCTCACGCGTGAAGTCGCGGCCGAACGCCACCGACAGCGCCACCGGCACCAGGATCAGCACGAACAGCAGGCTCGGGATGTCCTCCCCGGCCACGACCACACCGGCGGCGGCGATGGCGAGCACGGCGTACAGGCACGTCGTGTGGAGATCCTTGCGAAACGCCGACCGCGCCAGCACGGTGACGTCGGCGTCGGGACCCCGCTCGCCCTCGACCCGCTTCCACACGACGAAGAGGCGGCGCGTCGACCGAGCCCACACGATGGCCGCCACCAGGGAAGAGACCGCCACGAGGGCGAGGATCGGCTTCATGTCGGCCAAGATGCTACCGGTGGGACAGCGGGACGGTGTGTGCCGTTCACGTGACGCTCTCGGGCCGTTCAGCCGCGGCGGCGGACGCGGAGCTTGAGCGGGGTGGCACCCAGGTCGAACGCCTCGCGCAGCCGGCGCTCGAGGTAGCGCAGGTACGTGCGCGGCAGCTCGCGGTTGACGAACAGGGTGAACGTCGGAGGCTCGGCGGCGCCCTGGGTCGCATAGAGCACGCGGGCGCCGCCCGGAGCGGCGTGCGCCTGCTGGGCATCCTGGATCACGGCGTTGACCCGGCCCGTGGGGATGCGCCGGTGGTAGGCATCGACGCTGCGAGCCAGCGCCGGGAAGAGCTTGTGGACGCCTCGGCCGGTCAGCGCGGTGATCGGCAGGACGGGCGCGTCGCCGATGAACCGCAGCTTGTCGCCCACCTGCCAGCGAAGCTCGGCCCGCTGGTCGCTGTCGAGCAGCTCCCACTTGTTGAGCACCAGCACGATGGGGCACCCGGCGGCGTCGATGCGCTCGGCCAGGCGCTGGTCCTGCCCGGTGACCCCGTCGGTGGCGTCGATGACCAGGAGCGCCACGTCGGCATCGTCGACCGCCTGCAGCGCCCGCACCAGCGAGTAGTACTCCGTGCCCTCGCCGATCTTGGAGCGCCGGCGCATGCCGGCGGTGTCGACGAGGCGGACCGGGCCCAGCTCGGTCTCGATCACGGTGTCGATCGAGTCGCGCGTGGTGCCGGGCAGGTCGTGGACGACGGACCGTTCGTCGCCGGTGAGCTGGTTGAAGAGGGTGGACTTGCCGACGTTGGGCCGCCCCACGATGGCGACGGCGACGCCCTCGGGCGAGCCTGCGCCCGTCTCGGGGGCCGCAGGCTCCCCGGCGCCCGCGGGCTCCGCCCCGGGTTCGGCGTCGGGGAGGCGGGCGACCACCGCGTCCAGCAGGTCGCCGGTGCCGCGCCCGTGGAGCGCGCTGACGGGGTACGGGTCCCCGAGGCCCAGGCCCAGCAGCTCCCAGACCATGCCCTCGCGGCTCACGTCGTCGACCTTGTTGGCCACCAGCAGCGCCGGCTTGCCCAACCGGCGGAGCAGCTCGGCGACCCTGCTGTCCTCCTCGGTGACGCCGGTCGTCACGTCAACGACGAGGAGCACCACGTCGGCGTCGGCGATGGCCCGCTCCGCTTGCTGGCTCACCTTGGCGTCGAGGTCGCTGCCCCCCACCATCCACCCGCCGGTGTCGACCAGCCGGAACGGCCGGCCGAGCCAGTCGGCGTCGACGTCCTTGCGATCGCGCGTGACCCCCGGGCGCTCCTCGACGATGGCCGCCCGGCGACCGACGATCCGGTTGAGCAGCGTCGACTTGCCGACGTTGGGCCGCCCCACGATGGCGACCACCGACCGCTCCACGTCAGCCCCCCGACCGAGCGCCCAGGGCCGCCCGCAGCGAGCGGCCGTCGGCGGGGACGACCTCGACCGGCAGGGGCAGGTCCCCGGGACCGGTGTCGTCGAGGAACCGGCCCTGCGTGAGGCACACGTCCGGCAGGAGGTAGCGATGCCCGGGCGGCTGGTCCGCGAGCACCCGGGCCAGGTCGGCGCCCACCATCAGGCCCGACACCGCCACGTTCCCGCCGAAGTACCGGTTGTCGACCGTCACGACCCGGACGTCGGGCAGGCCCAGCCGTTCGACCAGCGGCCGGAGGACGCGGGCGCCGTACGGCGCGGTCAGGATGGCGACCGGGGCCCCTCGGCGGGGACCGATCCGGAGCAGCTGGTCGCCGGTGGCCCGCACGCCGCGGTAGGGCTCGTACTCGGCGTCGGACGACCCCGACAGGTCCGCGTCGGCCGAGCGGAAGAACCCGCCACGGTCCTCGGACGCCGCCCGGGACCCCGTCCCGAACAGCTCGGCCTCGAAGGCGCGCGCCATACCGATGCCGTCCTCGTACATGGGGAAGTCGCCGTAGACCTCCGGATCGGGGAACGGCCGGTCGGCGAGGAGGTAGTACTCGTCGGCCGCGAAGACCATGCGGCGGCCGAGGGTGGCCGCGAAGACGTCCTGCCAGTCGTGCACGCAGTCCACCACCGCGACCGCCTCGGCCCGGGTGTGGGGGCGCATGCGTGCCTCCGCGTTGAAGCGCGACACGCCGAGGGGCACCACGCACATCGACGCCAGCTCGGGATAGCGATCGAGCACCCCGGCCAGCGTGTCGTCGAGCACCGCGCCGTCGTTGACGTCCGGGCACACGACCACCTGCCCGTGGACCTCGACGCCGTGGTCGAGCAGCGCCCGCAGCCAGCGCAGGCTGGTCGCACCCCGGCGGTTGCGCAGCATCTCCGCCCGGACCTGCGGGTCGGTCGCGTGGATGCTCACGTAGAGCGGGCTCAGCCCCTCGCTCACCACCCGCTCGAGGTCCGCCTCCGTGAACCGGGTGAGGGTCGTGAAGTTCCCGTAGAGGAACGACAGGCGGTAGTCGTCGTCCTTGAGGTACAGGCTGCGCCTCAGAACGTGCTCCCCGCTCCCACCGCCGCTCCGGCGGGTGGGCAACTGGTAGATGAAGCAGAACTCGCAGTGGTTGTCGCAGGTCCGCACCTTGTCGAACAGCGCCGAGTGCACCTCGACCCCGAGCGGCTCGCCGGACCGCTTGTCGACCTCCACGAGCGTCTCGAGCCCGCCGCGTCGAACCTCGACCGCCAGCGCGGGGTCGTCGACGAGCTGGCGCCATTCGAGCAGGTCGCGAGGCATCTCGCCGTTGATGGAGAGGATCTCGTCACCCTCCACCAGCCCGACGCGCGCGGCCGGCGATCCGGGCGCGACAGCGACGACACGGGGCGCAGACACAGGCGACGCAGTCTACTGACCTGGTGGGGAGCACCGGTCGCCCGGATTCCCCGAGGCGATGGGTTCGGGGATCCACGGCCCGGGGCAATCGGTTCCGGCCCCGGAACCCATCGCCTCGCCCTCGACGCGGTGGAACCCATTGCCTCGGGTCACGGCGTCTCCGCAGGATGCGGCGTCGCCCAGGTCTATCGATGAGCGCGACGAGGTGCGCCCCGGCCGTCGGTACGCTGGACGGATGCCAGTGGACAAGGTCCTCCTCGCCGCGCCCCGCGGGTTCTGCGCCGGCGTCGAGATGGCGATCAAGGCGCTGGCCTGGATGGTGCGGGCGTTCGAGCCGCCCGTGTACTGCTACCACGAGATCGTCCACAACCAGCAGGTCGTCGACCGGTTCCGCGACCTCGGCGTGGTCTTCGTCGACGACATCGCCGAGGCGCCGGAGGGGCGTCCGATCATGCTCTCGGCGCACGGCTCGGCCCCCGAGGTCGTGGCCGCCGCCCGGGCACGCGGCAGCTACGTCGTCAACGCCGTGTGCCCCCTGGTCACCAAGGTGCACCACGAGGTCAAGGTGCGGTCCGGCAAGGGCTACCGCATCGTGTACGTGGGCCACGAGGGCCACGAGGAGGCCGTCGGCACCATGGCGGTGGCGCCCGACGCCATCGATCTCGTGGAGTCCGTGTCCGACGTCGACGCCCTCCCTGCCACCGACCAGCCGGTGGCACTGCTGGCGCAGACCACGCTCTCGCATCGCG
>DATFVX010000088.1:0-32322 GCA_035259985.1 Acidimicrobiales bacterium
TCCGCGAGCGGGAAGCCCGCGGCCTCGAACACGGCGAGCATGCGTTCGGTGGTGCGGCTGAGGTTGGGCCCGGGCACCGCCGCCACCAAATGGGCGAGCTCTGCGACCACCCAGCGGTGCCGCACGATGCCGGAGCGGACGCTGCGGGCGTACCGGCGCGTCACCTCCCGCCAGTCGTGCACCTCGTCGGCGTCGGGCACGTCGAGCTCGCCGTTGACCTCGTTGACGACCAGCTCGATCAGCTCGTCACGGTTGGCAACGTGCCAGTAGAGCGAGGTCGCGCCCACCCCGAGCGCTGCTGCGAGCTTGCGCATGCTCAGGGCCTCGGCGCCCTCGGCGTCGAGCAGGCGCAGGGCTTCGGAGACGATCCGGTCGCGGGTCAGGGTCGATCGCGGTTCGCGGCGGGGCCGGAGCCACACCGACGGGTATGACCGGTCACTCGCTGCCATCACGCTCCCTCGTCGACGGATTCGAGCTTAGGGTTGCAGAACACTGTGCGAGTGATAGTACGCTGTTCGAGAACTAGATCAACGTTCGATTGAGTGAGGGTACGCCAGTCCTCACTCGGCAAGGAGGTACCGGAGAACATGGACGAAGACACCGACGCCATCGAGGTGAGGAACCTCGCGAAGGGATACAAGGGAGTGCCGGTGCTCCACGACGTCTCGTTCACCGTCGGACGGGGCACGGTCTTCGCTCTGCTCGGAGCCAACGGCTCGGGCAAGACGACGACGATCAACATCCTGACCACGTTGATCAACGCCGACGGCGGCACGGCGAGCGTCGCCGGGTTCGACGTGGCGGAGCAACCCTCCAAGGTCCGTGAGCAGATCAGCGTGACCGGACAGTTCGCCGCGGTGGACCACGTGCTCACCGCCCGGGAGAACCTGGTGCTGATGGGCGAGTTGCGCCACCTCGCGGAGCCCCGGCAGACCGCGGCCGACCTGCTCGACAGGTTCGATCTCAACGAGGCTGCCGACCGGCGCCTGCTGACCTTCTCGGGCGGGATGCGTCGCCGGCTCGACATCGCCATGAGCCTGGTGGGCGACTCACCCATCATCTTCTTCGACGAGCCGACGACCGGGCTCGACCCCCAGAGCCGGACCGAAATGTGGCTGACGATCCGGCAACTGGTCGAGAACGGGACCACGGTCTTCCTGACGACGCAGTACCTCGAGGAGGCCGACCGTCTCGCCGACAAGGTCGCCATCCTCCACGGCGGCAGGATCGTGGCCAGCGGCACGGCAGACGAGCTGAAGGCCACGGTGCCAACCGGGCTCGTCGAGCTGGAATTCGGCCACGACGAGCAACTGTCCGCGGCGCAGCGAGCACTCGGCGAGCGCCACGAGGTCAGCAGGGTGGACTCGAAGCTGGTCGTGGCCACCACCGGCTCGGTGGCCGAGATGGCGGACATGTTCATCCGGCTCAAGGACAGCGGGATCGAGCCGACCGGATTCTCCCGGCAGCTCCCGACCCTGGACGACGTGTTCTTCAAGATCCTCGACGATGACAAGGAGGATCGGTATGCAAGCGCTCACTGACACCTGGACGATGACGAAGCGAAGCCTCCGTCATACGGCGCGCAGCGTCGACACAATCATCACGGTCGTGTTGACGCCGATCGCCCTGTTGCTGTTGTTCGTCTACGTGTTCGGCGGCGCACTCGGGGAGCAAACCGGCTCGATCGACTACGTCGACTTCATCACCCCTGGCGTCGTGATCATGACGGTGGTGAGCGGCATCGCCTACGCAGCGGTCCGTCTCAGCACGGACCTCCAGAAGGGCATCATCAGCCGCTTCCGGACGATGCCGGTGACGCCCTCGTCGGTCCTGAGTGGGCAGGCCCTGTCATCGACGCTGTCCAGCCTCTTCTCGTGCTTCCTGGTGGTCATGGTGGCGCTCCTGGTGGGGTTCCGCCCGGAGGCGAGCACAGCCGCCTGGCTCTGGTTCGGCGGCCTCCTGGCCCTCTTCACGCTGGCCACCACGTGGCTGGCAATGTTCTTCGGCCTGCTGGCAAAGACAGCCGAGGGCGCCGGCGCCTTCAGCTACGCCCTGCTGCTGCTGATCTTCATCAGCCCCTCGTTCGTCCCGACGGACTCAATGACGCCGGTGCTGAGAGGCTTTGCCGAGAACCAACCGATGACACCGATCATCGAGACCATGCGTTCACTGCTGACCGAGGGCACCACGGGCCCCGACATTTGGGCCGCCCTGGCGTGGGCTGCGGGCATCCTGGTCGTCTCCTACAGGCTCGCGCTGGGCACGTACCGCCGCACCGCACCCGTCCAGGCGTCCCAATAAGGCCTTGCCCACGACACACGTCTCCGCGGGCTCGCCGGGCCGCCGGCCAGCCCGAACCGCTACCGGATGGACCGGCGCAGCCCGTCGACCCATTCGCTGGCGGCCCGCCAGCGGGCCTCGGCCTCGCGGCGCCGGGCCGGGCCGTGCTCGCCGGCGGCGGGGTACGAGCCCAGGAACTTCACGTCCTCCACCTTCGAGCGGAGGTCGCGCAGGCAGTCGGCCACCAGCTCGTCGCCGACGTGGCCCTCGAGGTCGATCAGGAAGCAGTAGTTGCCCAGCCCCTTCTTGGTGGGGCGCGACTCGAGCTTGGTCAGGTTGATCGAGCGGGCTGCGAACTCCTGGAGGATCGTGAGCAGCGAGCCCGGGCGGTCGTGGCGCTGGAACACGACGATCGAGGTCTTGTCGTGACCGGAGGGCGCCGGGATGCCCGCCCGCGCCACGACCACGAACCGGGTGGCGTTGTCGGGATGGTCCTCGATGTCGGCAGAGAGCACCTCGAGGCCGTAGACCTTGGCCGCCACCGCGGGGGCGATGGCGGCGGTGTGGCCGTCGTGCTCGGCGCCGGCCACCAGCTGGGCGGCCTCCGCCGTCGACGGCGTGGCGACGGTGACCACGCCGGACAGCTCGCGGTGGAGGAACGACCGGCACTGCGCCGTGGCCACCGGCATGGACAGCACCCGGCGTACGTCGGACAGCGCCACGCCGCTCGGCGCCAGCAGGTTCATCTGCACGCCCATCACGACCTCGCGCTGGATGAGCAGATCGGTCTCGAACGCCAGAGCGTCGACGGTGACGGTGACGGCGCCCTCGATCGAGTTCTCGATGCCGACGAAGCCGAGGTCGACCCGACCGTCCTCCGCGGCGTTGAGCACGTCGGGGATCGACGGCAGCGCCACCAGCTGATGCCCCGCCAGGTCCACCTGCGACACGAGGGCCTGCTCGGTGAACGTGCCCTCGGGCCCGAGGAAGCCGATGCGCAGCGGTGATCCCGGATCGCGGCCGGATTGCATGGCCGGCGATGGTACCGAGCCGGCCCGCGATGGCGCGAAGCGGTTCGCGGTGCGTAGCCGGTGCCATTGCGGGGAAGGGCCGAGGCAGCGGCTCCTCGGGTTGGGGAGGTGACCCGTGTTCGACCGCTTCCAGGAGACCGGTTCGGCGTCGTCGGCCACGACCGCGGTGCCCGGTGCGGTCAACCACATGCTCGACTCGTGGGCGGACCGAGACGCCTTCCCGCCCGAGGTTCGCGCCGAGTACATCGCCAAGTTCGGCGATCCCGGCACGGTCCATGCGATCTGCGAGGAGTACCGGGCATCCTCGACGCTCGACCGTCACCACGACGAGGCCGACCGTGGCAGGCGCCGGATCGCATGCCCGACGCTCGTGCTCTGATTCGGCAGGGCCGCAGGGACCCGGGAACGGCGGCCGTCACAGGCCCTGCCACGGCGGCTTGTGGGCCCACGTCTCGCGGTAGTAGTCGGCGAGGCGCAGCCGGGACGCGGCGGCAGGGTCGACCACCACGGTGGCGTGCGGATGGAGCTGGAGCGCCGAGGCGGGAACCATGGCCGTGACCGGACCCTCGACCGCCGCGGCCACCGCCCCCGCCTTGGCGTCCCCGAACGCCAGCAGCACGAGGTGGCGGGCCCCGAGGATCGTGCCCACCCCCTGCGTGACGACGTGGCGCGGCACCTCGTCGAGCGAGGCGAAGAAGCGTGCGTTGTCCCGGCGCGTCTGGTCGGTGAGGGTCTTGATGCGGGTGCGCGACCCGAGTGACGACCCGGGCTCGTTGAAGCCGATGTGCCCGTCGCTGCCGATCCCCAGCAGCTGGATGTCGACGCCGCCGGCGTCGCGTAGCGCCGCCTCGTAGGCGTCGCAGGCCGCCAGCAGGTCGTCGGTGTGGACGTCGGGACCGCGAACGGCGCCGGGCGCGAAGTCGACGTGCGCCTCCAGCTCGCGGGCGATGAACGACCGGTACGACTGGGGGTGGCCGGCGGGTAGGCCCACGTACTCGTCCAGCAGGAAGGCGCTGGCGCCGGCCACGCTCAGCACCCCGGCGGCGTGGCGCCCGGCGAGGTCGCCGTAGACCGCGAGCGGCGAGGTCCCGGTCGCCAGGCCCAGCACGGCGCCGGGCTTGCCGGCCACGAGCGCGGCGATGGCGCCGCCCACGAGCTCGCCGGCCTCGCCGGGGCCGCCGACGATCACGACCTCCACGGGCGCCCGTATCCCGAACTTGCGGTAATTAGGGCCCTCATGGGGGCTCCAACCACCGCAAGTTCGTGTCTGGTGGGGGGGACGTGCGCCGGTCGAACGCCACCCGGCCGCCGATGACGGTGGCGACGACGTGACCGCCGGGGTCGAGCACGACGAGGTCGCCGACCGCCCCGGGGCAGATCGTGCCGCGATCGTCGAGGCCCAGCAGGGCCGCCGGTGACGTCGTTGCGGCCGCGACCGCCGCGGGCAGCGCCACACCCGCGAACGCCATCAGGTTGCGCACCGCCCGGTCCAACGACAGGTCGGAGCCCGCGAGCGTCCCGTCCGCCAGCCGCACGCCGTCGTCGGTGGCGAACGCCTCCAGTGCCCCCAGCGGCACGCGACCCGCGGGCATGCCGAGGGCGGCCACGGCGTCGGTGACCAGGCACAGCCGCTCCCCCAGCGCACGCGCGGCCAGCGCCACCGCGGCCGGATGCAGGTGCAGGCCGTCGGCGATCGCCCCCACGTGGAGGCGCTCGTCGGTCAGCGCCACGCCGACAAGCCCGGGGTCGCGGTGATGGAGTGGAGCCATTGCGTTGAACAGGTGCGTCACCGCGGTGACGCCGGCGTCGACGGCGGCGGTGGCCTGATCGGCGCTCGCCGACGAGTGGCCGGCCGACACGACCGCCCCGGCCGCGACCAGGTCGCGCACGACGTCCAGCGCCCCGGGCAGCTCGGGTGCAAGCGTGACCAGCGCCACGCCTGACTCTCGGCTCCATCCCTCGTCGGCGACCAGCGCCGGATCTGCCGGTTGTAGCTGCTCCGCCGGATGCGCACCCCGGCGCTCGGGCGCCAGGAACGGCCCCTCGAAGTGGAGCCCCAGGGGCACGGCGACCGGTGGTCCCGAGGCCCCGTCGGGCGGGCCCGAACGCAACGCCGCCAGCGCCCGGGACCGGACGGGCGCCGGGGACGTCACGACGGTCGGCAGCCAGGCGGTGACACCCCAGCGGGGCAACGCCGCCGCGACCTCCCACAGGCGCTCGGGCTCGGTGCTGATGTCCACGCCGGCGGCGCCGTTGCACTGGAGGTCGATGAACCCAGGAACGACGAGCAGCCCGGCCGCGTCCAGGCGGGGCCACGCCGATCGTGGCGGGTCACCGCGGGCCGCCGGGGCCTCTCCCCCGGCGACCTCCACGGTTTCGTTCGAGGCGAACAGTGGGAGGACGGCACGCTCGGCCCCGGCACCGGCCGTACCAACCTCCGTCGGTTCGCCTGGTCCACCGCCTCCTGTCCCGCTAGTGCCAACGTCGGCACCGGCGCTGACGATGCGGCCTCGTGCCAGGAACACGTCACACGCCGTCCATCCGTTCGCTGTCAGAACATTTCCGCCGGAAACGACCAGGCCATCCGGCGTTCGTGCCGTCACGGCGTTGCCCGGCGAGGCCCGATCGCCACGCCACGCACGCCACCTTGTGCACTGTCGGCGGCGCCATCACCACGGTCTGCGGCGATGTGGGCCCGGGCCAGCAAGGCCGCTCCCAGCGCACCTGCGGGCACCCCCTCCGGCACGAGGGCCAGGCGGCCGGCCAGGTCGAGCGCGGCAAGGACCGGCGACCTCTCGGCGCGGGCACGCAGCGCGTCGACGACCGCATCGAGCAACGGCTCGCCGGCCTCCGCCACACCGCCGCCCAGCACGATGATCTGCGGGTCGACCGTCTGGGCGATGAGCGCAACGGCGCCCGCCAGGTACGCCGCCACCTCATCGCGGACCTCGGCGGCCACGCCGTCTCCGGCCGCCGCCGCGGCCAGCAGCGCGGAGGCCGCGGACGCCGCGCCCCCGGCCGACGGCCAGCGCTTGGCGATGGCGGTTCCCGAGGCGACCGCCTCGAGGCAGCCCCGCTGGCCGCATTCGCACAACGGACCGTTCGGGTCCACCGGCAGGTGGCCGATCTCGCCGGCAGCGCCGTGGGCGCCCTGGCGGATGCGGCCGCCGAGCACGAAGCCGGCGGCGACGCCCGTCCCGACACTCAGGTAGGCGAGGTCGCCCGGGCAGCCGAGTGCGGAGGCCGCCCCGACGGCGGCGACGTTGACGTCGTTGTCGACCACCACCGGCGCCTGCGCCAGGTCGCCGACATGATCGGCGAGCGCCAATGGCTCGTCGCCGAGGCCGAGGTTGACGGCGTGGCGCACCGTCCCGGCCTGGCGGTCGACGAGGCCGGGAACCCCCACGCCCACGGCGGCGAACCCGTCCAGCGGCACGCCGGCGGCTCCTGCGAGGTCCGCGAGCGTCTCGGCCACCGAGCTCCGGACCTCGTCCGGTCCCCCGCGGGTGGCGCGGCGCACCGTGGCCACGATGGAGCCTTCGACCACGTCCGGGGCGCCGACGACAACGGCCGCCGGAACGGCGACCGCCACCGCCAGGGTCTTGGTGCCGCCGATGTCGAGGCCGGCGAGGAGCAGATCCGACACGGCACCAACTCAAGCCGCGCCGGCGGACCGGAGCGAGGCACCCGTCTCGGCGTCGAACAGGTGGAGCCGCGACGTATCGACGGCCAGCTTCACCACGTCGCCTGCGGACAGGCGGCTCCGGGTGCCCAGGCGCGCGACCGCTCGCCCCCGGCGCGCCATGACCTGGCGCCAGGCGTCCGAGGCGGGCTCCGGCCCCGGGGCGGCGGGGTCGGAGACGGTGACGTGCACGATCAGCTCCGCGCCCAGCGACTCCACGAGGTCGACGGTCGCCTCGATCACCCGGTCGGCCGGGACGCCCGGCTCGAGCGCCACGTCGGCCAGGCACTCGGGGCGGATGCCGACCACGACGGGCTGCCCCACCATGCCGGGCAGCGCCGGGTGGCGGGCCAGCGTGCCCTTGTCGAGCGCCAGGCGGTGCTGGCCCGAGCGGAGCGTGAGCCCCGTGCCGGTGGCGTCGGCGCCCGGTGCGGCCTCGACGTGGCCGGGGAACAGGTTCATCGCCGGCGACCCGATGAAGGTGGCGACGAACAGGTTGTCCGGCTCGTCGTAGAGCCGCTGGGGCGTTGCGACCTGCTGGAGCCGGCCCTTCTGGAGGACGGCGACCCGGGTGCCCATCGTCATGGCCTCGACCTGGTCGTGGGTCACGTACACGGTGGTGACGGCCAGCTCTCGCTGCAGCCGAGCGATCTCGGCCCGCATCTCGACGCGCAGCTTGGCGTCCAGGTTCGAGAGCGGCTCGTCCATGAGGAACGCCCGGGGGTGACGAACGATCGCCCGCCCCATCGCCACCCGCTGGCGCTGGCCGCCGGACAGCTGGGCGGGGCGGCGCTCGAGCTCGTCGGTCAGTTGCAGCAGCTCGGCGGTCTCCTCGACCCGGCGGTCGATCTCGTCCTTGGGGGTCTTGGCGAGCTTCAGCGGGTAGCCGATGTTCCGGCGGACGGTCATGTGCGGGTAGAGCGCGTAGCTCTGGAACACCATGGCGACGTCGCGGTCCTTGGGGGCGAGGTGGGTGACGTCGCGGCCGCCGATCGAGATCGAGCCGTCGGTCACCTCCTCGAGGCCGGCGATCATGCGCAGCAGCGTGGACTTGCCGCATCCCGACGGGCCCACGAGGACCAGCAGCTCGCCGTCGGCGATGCCGAGGTCGACGGCGTCGACGGCCGGCAGCGCGCCGCCGTCGTAGACCTTGGTGGCGCCGTGGATGGCGATGTCAGCCACGGGTGGTCCTCCTCGGTACTGCGGCGCCGGCGGCGACCAGGATGGCAGCCGCGGCCTCCCCGCTCACGCGTGAGGCGCCGAAGGTGACGATCCGGGCGGCCGACCCGGGTGGCCGGTCGACGGCGGGCCAGCCCATGTCGACGACGATGGCGTCGGGACGGGCGGCGATCAGGGACTGCAGCAGCGCCGCCTGCGCCGGGCGGCGCTGCGGATCGCGCACCACGATCACCAAGGGCCGCCGGGCGGCCCTGGCGAGGGCGCCGGCTACGGTGTCGGTGTCGGCCGATTCGCCGAGCCGCTGGGCGGTGGTGGTGGGGTCGGCGGCGACCAGCGGGCCGGCGAGGCCCCAGGGGACCGTGCCGGCGGCGATGTTGGCGGGGCGCTCGAGCTCCAGCACGTGAGCCCCGGACAGCGCCGGCGGGATCTCGCCCTCGATGCGCAGCGCCCGCCGGGCGGCCTCGGCGCCGACGGCGCCCAGCGGGGAAACCTGCCGCGGAACCGGTTGCTCCGGCCACCCGTTCCGCGGCAGGAATCGGAGCGCGGTGACCCGCGCCTCGGCGTCCAGCAGCCGGGCCTCCGGCACCGCACCGCTCGCGACTGCCCCGACGAGCGCGGACGTGCAGGCGTCGACGAGCCCGGCGGAGTTGTCCGGTCCGAGGCAGCACAGGTCGGCGCCGGCGGCGACGGCACGCACCACGTTCGCCGGGATCTGGGCGGGCCCCCCGATCCCGGCCATGTCCAGGGCGTCGGTGACGATGGCGCCGGTGAAGCCCAGCCCGTGGCGCAGCAGGCCGGTGAGGATGTTGTGGCTCACGGTGGCGGGATCGCGATCGAGCGCCGGCACTCGGAGGTGGCCGGTCATGACGGCCGCCGCGCCCGCATCGATGGCGGCCCGGAACGGCGCCAGCTCCCGGCTCCGCAACAGCTCGAGGGGCGCCGAAAGCGTGGGCAGCTCCAGGTGCGAGTCGGCGTCCACGGCGCCGTGGCCGGGGAAGTGCTTGACGCACGCAGCCACGCCGGCGCCCTGCAGGCCCTCGACGAAGGCCGCCGTGTGGCGGGCGACCAGCCCCGAGTCGGAGCCGAACGACCGCACGCCGATCACCGGGTTGGCCGCGTCGGTGTTGACGTCGGCGCAGGGCGCCAGGTCGAGGTCGACCCCGGCGCTCCGGAGCGCGTCGCCCAGCGCCGCAGCCACGGCGCGCGTGAGATCGACGTCGTCCACCGCGCCGAGGGCGGCGTTGCCGGGCACCGAGCTGCCGGTGGCGGCCTCGACGCGCGTGACGTCCCCGCCCTCCTCGTCGAGCACGACCAGCACACCCGGGCGCGCATCGTGGAGGGACGCCGCCACCGCCGACGGGTCGGCCCCGCGGTTCGAGCCGTAGAGGCACACGCCACCCAGCCCGTCGGCGATCCGGTCCAGCAGCCACGGCGGCACCCGGTCCCCCGGGAACGACGCCAGCAACGTGGCCGACGCCGCCCGCGACAGCGTTTCGGTGCTCAACCCTTCACCGCCCCGGCGGTCATGCCGGCCACGACCCGGCGCTGGACCATGAGGAAGAAGGCGATCACCGGGATGGTGATGAGCGTCGAGGCCGCCATGACGCCGCCCCAATTGGTGCCGCGCTCGCCCTCGTTGAAGAACTGGATCCAGACCGGGAGGGTCTGCTTGGACGGACGGTCCATGATCACGAGGGCGTATGTGAACTCGTTCCATGCCTGGATGAAGGCGAAGATCCCGGTGGCCACCAAACCGGGCGCCACCAGCGGGAACGTGACGGTGAAGAACGCCCGCAGGCGGCTGGCCCCGTCGACCATGGCGGCCTCCTCGAGCTCCTTGGGCACGCCCGAGACGAAGCCGCGCAGCGTCCACACCGTGAACGGCAGCACGAAGGCCAGGTACGCGATGGTGAGCCCGAGGATCGAGTTGCGGAGGTGCCAGCCTTCGAGGACCTTCACCAGGGAGATCATGAGCGCCTCCGCCGGAACCATCTGGACGATCAGGATCAGCACCAGGAAGGCCACCCGGCCCCGGAACCGGAACCGGGAGATGGCCAGGGCGGCGAGGAAGGCGGCGAACAGCGCCAGGGCCACCGTGAGCAGCGTGACCATGATGCTGTTGCGGAAGGACGTCCAGAAGAAGTCGCGCTCGAACACCGCGCGGTAGTTGGCCAGCGTGCCGTGCACCGGCAGCAGCTGGGGGTCGCTGCGGATGTCGAGGTTGGTGCGGAACGACGTGTTGATCATCCAGTAGACGGGGAACGCCGCCAGCGCGATCACCACGACGCCGGCGAGGTTGATGATGACCCGGTGGGCGCGGACCCGGCGGCGCCTGACGGCGACCTCCGACGCGGCGTCGGCCGCCAGCTCGGGTGCGATCGTGTCGCTGACGACCGCACCGGGCACCGGCACCACCACCGACGGGTGCAGCGAACCGCCAGTCACAGCTCCTCCTGGCGGAACATGTTGCGCAGGTAGAACAGGGTGAGCAGCAGCGTCAGGCCGACCATGACGATCGCGATCGTGGCGCCGATGTCGAAGTCGTTGGCACCCACAGACACGCGGTAGGCGTACGTCCCGAGCAGGTTGGTCTCGCGGGTGATGCTGCCCGCCTGCTGCAGCACGAAGATCTGGGTGAAGACCCGCAGGTCCCACAAGGTGCTCAGCGCGATGAGCACCACGAACAGGGGGCGGAGGCTGGGCCAGGTGACGTCGCGGAACCGTTGCCACGCCCCGGCGCCGTCGATCGAGGCCGCCTCCATGACCTCGCCCGGGATCTGGGTCATCCCGGCGTAGACGGTGAGCGCGATGAAGGGGACGCCCATCCAGACCACGATCAGCGTGGCCACGAAGAAGAAGGACAGCGGCTCAGACAGCCACGAGTGGCCTTCGAAGTCGCCGCCCAGGCGGGTCAGGACCCAGTTCACCACGCCGTAGCGGGGGTCGAAGATCCACTGCCAGACCACGCTGGCCGTGAGCGCAGGCACCGCCCACGCGCACAGCAGCGCCGAGCTGACGGCGATCCGCATGCCCTTCCCCAGCCGGGTGAGCAGCAGCGCCACGAGCGTGCCCAGCGCGATCGTCAGCCCGACGTTCACGAGGCAGAACACCACCGAGCGCCGCAGGACCTCCCAGAAGTACGCGTCGGCGAACAGCTCGCGGTAGTTGGCCAGGCCGACCGACTCGGGCGGTGCCGTGCCGAACTGCTGGCGCAGGCCGAACTCCTGCGTGGACATGACGGCCAGCCGGTACAGCGGGTAGCCCATGCCGACCCCGATGGCGGCGATCGCCGGGACCAGCAGGACGTAGGGCGTGGGCCGGGGCCGCCGGCGCAGCCACCCGCCCCGGCGGCCCCCGGACCGGCTACCGCCCGCCCGGCCCGCCTCGACGGCGGACTCGGGCGGGGGCAGTAGCACGGTCACGAGCTTGTCCTCAGCGGACCAGTGGCTCAGTTGCCGTTGAGGATGTCGACGATGGCGGCGTCGGCACGGTCGGCCTCCTCCT
Source organism: Acidimicrobiales bacterium (assembly GCA_035259985.1). Taxonomy (GTDB): domain Bacteria; phylum Actinomycetota; class Acidimicrobiia; order Acidimicrobiales; family VFJN01; genus DASQUK01. Next base: position 11,677 of record DATFVX010000088.1, read on the forward strand.
GCACGTCCGCGCCGCCGGAGATGGCCGTGCCCATGTCGTGGAGGATCTGCTGGCCCTCCACCTCGGCCCAGAACTCGCTGGCCGGAACGAAGCGCGTGTTCCCGCCGGCGGCCTCGGCCTGGGCGTCGGCGGCGGCCTGGACCACCGGAGCGGCGTCGGCGGCCGCGGTGACCGAGTCCAGCAGCGACTTGCGCGCCGGGATCAGCCCGTTCTCGCCGTAGGCCGTCTGGAAGTTGTCGCCGGTCAGCACCTTCAGGAACTCGAGCGCCAGCTCGGGATTCTCGCTGTTGGCGTTGATGGCCAGGTTCGACCCGCCGAGGAACACAGGGGCCACCTCACCGTCGCTGCCGGGCAGCGCGAAGGCACCGATCTTGTCGCCCATGGTGTCCGGGCACCCCTGCTCGGGGTCGAGCAGTTGGCCGGGCTTCCAACCGGGAGCCATGAGCATGCCGATCTCGCCGTTGCAGAAGTCGACGAAGTCGTTGGCATCATCGGTGTCGGGCGCAGCCTGGTTGGCGTTCTGCATGATGTCCTGGACCGTCGCAAGGCCGGCGACCGATTCCTCCGAGCCGAGCTGGCCGACCCACTCGCCGTCCTGCTGGGTGGCGATGTCACCGCCGGCGTCCCAGATGAACGACAGCATGGCGTGCCAGTTCCGCCCCGGGAAGTAGATGCCGGAGAAGTTGGGCACGTCGGCGTTGTCGGCCTGCAACTTCTTGCCCGCCTCGACGAACTCGTCGAGCGTGGTCGGGACCTCGAGGCCCGACTGCTCGAACAGGTCGGTGCGGTACACGACGATGCGGGCACCGGCGTACAGCGGCACGCCGTAGAACTTGCCGTCGTAGGTGCCGGCCTCGACGAGGCTGTCCAGCAGGTCGTCGCCGCCGAGGTCCTCCTTGGACCCGGAGAGGTCGACCATCGCGCCTGCGGCCTCGAAGCCCTGGGCCTGCGTGTTGCCCACCTCGAAGATGTCGGGGCCGTCCTCGGTGGGCAGCACGTTGGTCAGGCGCTCCACGAGGCCGTCCCACTGCTGCCGCTCGAGCTCCACCGTCACGTTCGGGTAGGTCTCGTTGAACTCTGCGATGGCGGCGTCGACCATCGGCTGCGGCGTGTCGTTGGCGTTGAGCCAGAGGCGCAACGTGGCTTCCGTGTCGGTCGCCGGCGCCTCCGTGCCCCCGCCTTCGCTGTCGGCGGTTGCGTCGTCGTCATCGTCGGACCCACAGGCCGCCAACAAGAGCGAACCCGCGAGCCCAATCGCTGCGAGTGTCCTTACTTTCACGTCGTCCTCCACAACGTTGGGCGGCGAGCCCCCCGGCCCGTCGCGTTTTCATGCGACGCCCAGTTCCCGATCGAGAACGAGCATCGCCGCGCCGAGGAGGACGTCGTCCTCCCCGAGCGAGCTGAGCCGGATGTCGACGTAGTCGCCGACCGCCGGCATGGTCCGCTCCCGGATGGCGTCGAGGGCCGCCGCCCGGAACGACTCGTCGAGCAGGTCGAGGGGGCCCGACAGCACGATCTCCCGCAGGTTGAGGGCGCTGACCACCGGCGCCAGCGCCTCGCCCAGCCGCCGGCCGCCCGCCTGCCGCCCGCGATCGTCGGCGCGGCGGAGGCGGGGCGCCGCCACGGCGGTCTCGAGGCATCCGATGCGGCCGCAGGCGCAGGGTGCACCGTCGGGGTCGACCACCACGTGGCCGATCTCGCCGGCGGCGAAGCGGTCGCCCACGACGAGGTGGCCGTCGAGCACCAGCCCGGCGCCGACACCGTGGCCGACCTTCACCAGGAGGAGGCTGCGCTCGGCGGGACCGCCCAGGCCCAGCTCGCCCAGGGCGGCGGCGTTGGCGTCGTTGGCGACATGGACGGGGGCGGGGATCGCCTGCGCCAGGTGGGCGGACAGGTCGACGCCGTGCCAGCCGAGGTTGGGGGCCTCGAGGATGATGCCGGCGGGATCGACGACGCCGGGGCTGCCGACGCCGACGCCCAGGAGGGGGCGGGCGGCGGCGCCGGCAAGGTCGACGCACAGCTCCGTGGCCAGCTCGAGGGCCGACTCGGCGCGCCTGCCGTCCCGCGCCGCCGCTCGGCGGTCGAGGACCTTGCCGCCGAGGTCGACGAGCGCGGCGCGGAAGCGGGCGTCGTCGCTGAGGTCGAGGGTGACGGTCAGGCGGGCGTCGGGGACCAGCCCCAGCAGGGTCGCCGGCTTGCCCACGCCCTGGTCGGACCGGGTGCCGAGCTCCTCCACCAGGCCCTCGGCGAGCAGCTCGGCGGCCAGCTCGGAGGTGGCCGCCCGCGTCAGGTGGGTGGAGCGGGCGAGGTCGGCGCGGCTGAGCGGTCCCGAGCGGAAGATGGTGCGGAGGACGAGAGAGCGGTTGTGCAGCCGGGTGTCGCCGGGGACCGCCTTGCGCCGGGGGGCGCCCCTGCGGGCGAACGGCGAGTTGCCGCCGCCGGAGGTCCGGCCGGTCGGGGCTGTCGGGGACCCGTTCGCCATAATTTGTTTGTGTAGTATCCAAACTAACTACGTGTCAACCGTCACGCCCGGAATCCTGTGGTGGGCCTGCGGACCGGGAAGGGTTCGCCCTCGTCACCCGGGCGGGAGCATGCTGGTCACGTGGACGAAGCCGCCCTCCGCCGCCTGCTGGATGCCGTACAGGTCGGCGCCGTCACCACCGAAGACGCCCTGGAGCGGCTGCGGCGCCTGCCCTTCGCCGACCTGGGTTTCGCCCGCGTCGACCACCACCGCGCGCTGCGCCAGGGCATGGCCGAGGCCGTGTACGGCCCGGGCAAGACCCCGGAGCAGTGCGCCGCGATCGTCGAGGAGCTGCTCGGCGCCGCGGGCGACGGCCCGGTGCTGCTCACACGCGCCGACGACGACCAGGCCGCCGCCGCCCTCGCCCGCAACCCGGGCGGCGAGCGCACCGGCGGCACGCTCTGCTGGCGGCCGGCCGCCCCCCGCCCCGAACGGGTGGTGCTGTGCACCGCGGGCACCGCCGACCTGCCCGTCGCCGACGAGTGCGCAGCGACCCTCGCCGCCCACGGCATCGAGCCGGTCCGGCTGACCGACGTGGGCGTCGCCGGCGTCCACCGGCTGCTGGCGTCGGCCGACGAGCTGGCCGACGCCGACGCCGTGGTGGTGGTCGCCGGCATGGAGGGCGCCCTCGCCAGCCTCGTCGGCGGCATCTCCCCGGCGCCGGTGGTCGCCGTCCCCACCAGCGCGGGCTACGGGGCGAGCTTCGGCGGCATCACCGCCCTGCTGGCCATGCTGTCGTCCTGCGCCGCGGGGCTCGCCGTCGTCGGCATCGACAACGGCTTCGGCGCCGCGTCCGCGGTCCTCCGGATGCTCAAGTGAGCCGGCAACGCCCTTCCGCGCCCACGCAGGCCCGAGGCAATGGGTTCCGGCGATCCGAGCCCGAGGCAACAGGTTCCGCAACCGGAACCCATGACCTCGGGCTCCCGTTGGCGGTACCCATGGCCTCGGCTCGCGGCCGAGTCGAGGATCTCTCGTGACCCGCCCGACGCCCACCGTGGCGTGGTTCCACTGCTTCTCGGGGATTGCGGGCGACATGGCGCTCGGGTCGCTCCTAGACGCGGGCGCCGACCTCGACGAGGTCCGGAGCCTGCTGCGGCGCCTGCCGGTCGACGGCTGGCGACTCGAGGCCGAGCCCGTGCTCCGGGGCGGCATCGCCGCCACCAAGGCGCATGTGCACGTCGTCGAGTCGGCGGTCGTGCGCACCGCGTCGCACATCACCGGGATGGTCGAGGAGGCCCGGCTGCCCGAGCGGGTCGCCCAGCGCGCGCTCGGCACGTTCCGGGCGCTGGCCGACGTCGAGGCGCAGCTACACCGGCGCTCGCCCGAGCAGGTCCACTTCCACGAGGTCGGCGGGCTCGACGCCATCGTCGACGTGGTGGGCACCGCCGCCGCGCTCGAGGTCCTCGGCGTCGACGCCGTCCACGCCAGCCCGGTGGCGACCGGCACCGGGGTGATCCGGTCGGCGCATGGGCTGCTCCCCAATCCGCCGCCGGCGGTCGTCGCCCTCCTGCGGGGCGCGCCCACCCACGGGATCGACGTCCCCGTCGAGCTCACCACCCCGACGGGCGCGGCGCTGCTGGCCGCCACCGTCGTGTCGTGGGGACCGCTGCCCGCCATGCGCATCGCCGCCACCGGGTTCGGCGCCGGCTCCCGGGAGATGGACGGCCGGCCCAACGTCGTCCAGGTGGTCGTCGGCCCGCCGGCCGCCGCTGCGGCGCGCACCCACGCCGGCGGCGGGCACGGACGCGTGCCGGGCCAGCCCGTGGTCCTCCTCGAAACCAACGTCGACGACGCCAGCGGCGAGGTGCTGGCGCACACCATCGGTGCGTTGCTGGACGCCGGCGCCCACGACGCCTGGGTGACGCCGATCGTCATGAAGAAGGGGCGCCCCGCCCACACCGTCAGCGCCCTGGCCGATCCGGCGCTGGCCGAGCAGGTCGCGGGGGTGCTGATGGCGGAGACCGGCACGCTGGGGCTCCGGGGCACCACGCTCGACCGCTGGCCGTCGGCGCGGGCGGTCGACACCGTCGAGGTCGACGGCCTGCCGGTCCGGGTCAAGGTCAGCCCCGGCCGGGTCAAGGTCGAGCACGACGACGCCGCCCGCGTCGCCCGGCTCCGGGGTCGGCCGCTGCGGGAGGTCCTATCACTCGCCGAGACCGAGGCCCGCCGCCAGGCCGACGGCCCGTCGCCGCCCGGGGGCGACGGCAACGGCGGCGAGCCCGCCTGACCCCCCGGAAGACCAACGGTGCGGCGCGACGCTGCGCCCCGCTAGGCCGCCTCCTCGGCGGGCGCCGAGCGGGGGCACGTATCGATCGGCGTGCCCTCCGCGCCGCAGAAGTACATGGGGACCGGCGCGGCGACGGCCTCCTCCTCCGGGACGGGCTCGGGGTTGCGGACGGTGGCCCAGGCGATCACGCCCCCGACGCCCGCCACCACCGACATGATCAACATCGCGGTCCGGAAGCCGTCGGCGAACACCGCCGGCCGCAAGAAGTCGTCGCCGGTCAGGCCGACCGCCACGGGCAGCACCGCCACCGCCGCCAACTGGGCGGCGCGCGACACCGTCGTGTTCACCCCCGACGCCACCCCGGCGTGGCGATCGTCCACCGAGCCGAGCGCGGTCGACGTCAGTGGCGCCACCGTGGTGGCTAGCCCGAGCCCCATGACCACGACCGCGGGCAGGACGGCGGCCCAGTAGCTGACGCCGGGCTCGATCCTGGCCATGAGCAGGATCCCGACGGCGACCAGCAGCGGGCCCACCGTCATCTGCAGCCGGGGGCCGATGCGGGCGGCGAGCTGCCCGGAGCGGGCGGACAGCGTCAGCATCAGCAGCGTGATCGGCAGCGACGCCGCCCCGGCCTCGAGCGCCGAGTAGCCCAGCACCTGCTGCAGCTGGAGGGTGAGCAGGAAGAAGACGCCGCCCAGGGCCGCATACACGCTGATGGTCACGAGGTTGGCGGCGCGGAACTGGGCGGAGCGGAAGATGTCCAGCGGCAGCATGGGGTGCTTGCTCCGCGCCTCGACGACCACGAACGCCGCCATCGCCACGACGCCCGTCACGAGCGAGAACACGACCGCGGGCGCCCCCCAGCCGCGATCGCCGGCGGAGATGAGCCCCCAGCTGAGCGACCCGAGGGAGGCCGCCACCAGCACAGCTCCGGCCCAGTCGATCCTGCGGTCGGCCCGGGGGTCGAACGACTCGGGTACGTGTCGCGCGGTAATGCCGACCACGACGACCGCGAGTGGCAGGTTGAGCAGGAAGATCCAGCGCCAGGAGGCGGCGTCGACCAGCCAGCCGCCCACGAAGGGGCCCACGGCCGAGGCGACGCCGGACAGGCCCGACCAGGCGCCGATGGCGCGGGGCCGATCCTCTTGCCTGAAGCTGGCTTCGAGTATCGCCAGGCTCGCCGGCGTGAGCAGCGCGCCGCCGATCCCCTGGGCCACGCGCCCCAGCACCAGCGCCCCATCGGTGGGTGCGAGCGCGCACATCACCGACGCCAGCGCAAAGATGACCACGCCGACCTGGAACACCCGCTTGCGGCCGAACAGGTCCCCGAACGACCCGCCCAGCAGGATCAGCGACGACAGCGTCACCAGGTAGCCGTTCAGCACCCACTGCAGCCCCCCGACGGTGGTGTCGAGGTCCTCGCCGATGTGGGGCAGGGCGACCGTGACCACCGTCGAGTCCAGGAACGCGATGCCCGACCCCAGGACCGTGGCGGCGATCACCCAGCGTCCCCGCGTGGAGTTGAACGCCAGCCCCACACCGTCGACGGACTCGGGAGTAGTCAGGGCCTCATCCCGCCTCTCCCGACAGGAATCGCTCGAGCACGCGGCGGCCCAGGGTGGTCGCCCACTGCTTGGCGGGGGACCCCGGGGGCGCCTCGATCAGCACGTAGAACGCTCGGCCCGCCCCGCGCACGTACAGCATCCCGTCCTGGTACACCGCGGCGTCGCCCAGCCCGGGCACGACCTCGGCCGCCCGCAACAGCGCCACCATCCACTCGTACCAGGTCACCGGGTCGAACGGGGTGTCGGCGTCGATCGCATGCCCGGCGTGGACGCCGAACGACCACGAGCGGCGATGGCCGTCCTCGGCGTCGAAGCGCACGCCGAGGTCGTCGTCTGTGTACGTGAGCGACGGGCCGCCCACGGGAACGCCGGTGAGGGCCACGACCTCGTCGTGGGTGATCAGGGAGAACGGGTCCGGGGCCCCGAGCACCATGGCCCGCTCGGCGCTGGCGAGGTCGTGCCCCTGGGGCTCGACCGCGTCCACGCCGTGGATGGCGGCGGCGTTCTGTAGGACGCCGTGCTCCTGGAGCTTGGCCCGCGCCGCCTCCGCGGCCTCTCTGAACCGTTCCGCAAACCCCACGCGCCGCCAGGATACGGCCCGGCATGCAGGAATTCTCACGTCGGGTGACGAACTGGCGCGCTCAGCGGACCCGACGGCGCGCCGCGAGCGCGCGGCGGGCAAAATCAGCAAGCGAATCGACGTGGTGGTGGTCCCCGCGACACAGATCGAGAGGATCGACGTGCACCGCCACCATGCCCACCGCCATTGCGCCATCGGCGTCGAAGCGGCCGCTGTCGCCGACGTGGCAGATCCGCTCGGGTGGCAGGGCCAGCGCCACGGCGGTGGTCAGGAACGTCACCGGATCGGGCTTCGCCCGGCCCAGGGCCCCGGAGTCGGTGACGTGCTCCACGGGCACGCCCGGACCCTCGCCGACCTGGAAGACCCGGCGGCGGCGCATGCGTTCGGCCACCGTGCCGTCGGAGTTGCTCGTGACCGCCAGGCGCAGGCCGGCGGCCGCCAGCCGGCGGGCGGCGGGAACCGCCCCGCGGATGCGCCGGCTCCAAGTCGCCGACTGCCGGAGCACGCTCCCCAGTGCCTCCACGCCGGCCTCGAGCTGCCCGTCGGGCGCGCCCACGGCCCGCAGGAAGCCCCGTGCGTACGGGCCTGTCTCCTCGGGCCGCGCGCGGCGCCGGTCGATCTCCGCCATCGCCCGGTAGTGCCCGTCGAAGAACCGAGCCGGGTCGTGCCTCACGCCGGCGCCGGCCAGCGCCCGGCCCACCACCCGGGGGTCGGGCATGATCAGCACCCCGCCGACGTCGAGGCTCACGGCGTCGAACGGCGCCAGTGGAGCCCGGTCCGGGTGCATCCCGTCACCCTTCCGGCTGGCCGGGGCAGTCTGCAAGGCCGCCCCCAATGGTGTCGGTCTACGACCGACCCTCCAGCCCGACCCCGACCGCCGCCCCTAATGGTGTCGGTCTACGACCGACCCGTAGCATTTTCCGTGTGAACGCTCCCGACCGGCTCTACTTCCGCCAGCTGCTCTCGGGGCGCGACATCGCGCGCACCGACCCGCTGGCCCGGCAGATGGTCAACTTTGCGTACCTGGTGGGCGACCGCGAGACCGGTGAGGCGCTGGTCGTCGATGCCGCGTACGACATCCGCGGCATCCTCGACGCCGCCGCCGCCGACGGCATGAAGGTCACGGGCGCGCTCGTCACGCACTACCACCAGGACCACGTCGGCGGGAACATGATGGGCTACCAGATCAGCGGCCTGCGCGAGCTGCTCACCCTCAACCCCGTCCCCGTCCACGTGCAGGCCGACGAGGCCGTGGGGGTGCAGCGGGTGACCGGCGCCTCCGACAGCGACCTCGTGCGCCACCACAGCGGCGATGTGGTGGACGTGGGCGCCATCGGCGTCGAACTGATCCACACGCCGGGGCACACCCCGGGGAGCCAGTGCTTCTTCGTGGACGGGCGCTACCTGGTCTCGGGCGACACCCTGTTCCTCGAGGGCTGCGGGCGCACCGACCTCCCGGGTGGCGACGCGGCCCAGCTCTACGACAGCCTCACCCACAAGCTGGCCAAGGTCCCTGACGACACCGTGTTGTTCCCGGGCCACCTGTACTCGGCCGAGCCCTCGGCCACCATGGGCGAGACGCGCCAATGGAACTACGTGTTCAAGCCGCGTTCCGAGGCCGAGTGGCTGGCCATGTTCGGCGGCTGAGGGCGCCAGCCGGGACGCGGGCTACAGCCGGGCGAGCACCGCCCGGCCCCGCGGGGACAGCCGGTACCCGACTTCCAGGCTCTCCGTCAGCCCCAGCCGCTTCAGCTTGCGCACGTCGGTCTTGAACGGCTGCGTCTCCCGGCCGAGCGATGCGGCCAGGTCGGCGGCCCGCACCGCCGGGTGCGCCGCGATCAGCCGCAGGACGCCTTCGGTCCAGGGGCCATGGCTGCCGGCCCGGTCGAGGCGCGCCAGCCGGGCCCGGATGCCGGCCAGGTCGTCCTCGGACACGTCGGCGTCCTCCCGCAGCGCCACCCGGGGGTCGGCGCCGGCGTGGTGGAAGGCGATGCGGTAGAGGGTCCCGTCCGGGTGGCGGGCCAGCTCGGCCAGCAGTTCGGCGCGGTCGCGATGGCCGGCCCGGCGGGCGTCGTCCTCGCTGATGTCGCCGACGTCGACGACGTCGACCGCGTCGATGGCCAGGAGCCCGGCCGGCGTGAGCTGGGTGCCGCCCGCCTTGACGCCCGCCCGCCGCCAGCGGCGGAACGCCACCTCGACCGATCCGTCCGCGAGGCCGGACCAGAACCGCTGCGGGAACAGCATTCGGGCACGCTAGTGGGGTTCATGACACGGGCGGGGGTGCCGTGCCTATCAAGCGTTTGATTGCGTAGCCTGCGGCCGAGGTCACGAGTAGGGGGACGAGCTCGATGCGCACGGAGATCTGCGAGCGACTGGGGATCGAGTTCCCGATCTTTGCGTTCAGCCATTGCCGCGACGTGGTCGCCGCCGTGACCAAGGCGGGCGGGCTCGGGGTGCTGGGGGCCGTCGGCTTCGATCCCGACCAGCTCGAGGTCGAACTGGCGTGGCTCGACGAGCACGTCGGGGAGCGACCCTACGGCGTCGACATCGTGATACCCAGCAGGTACGAGGGCATGGACCTCGACATGAGCGCCGAACAGCTCGAGGCCGAGCTGTCCAAGCACATCCCGCAGGAGCATCGCGACTTCGGTGCGAAGCTGCTCGCCGACCACGGCGTCCCGGAGCTGCCGCCGGACCGGAAGCACCACGAGCTGCTGGGCTGGACCACGGCCACCGCCGGGCCGCAGGTCGACGTCATCCTCCGCCACGACAAGGCGCGCCTGGTCGCCAACGCGCTGGGCACGCCCCCGGCCGACGTGGTCGCCCGCATCCAGGCGGCCGACCGCCTCGTGGGGGCGCTCTGTGGCTCGGTCCACCACGCCCTGAGCCACCGCGAGGCCGGGCTCGACTTCGTCGTGTGCCAGGGCACCGAGGGCGGCGGCCACTGCGGCGAGGTGGCGTCGGTGGTGCTGTGGCCGCAGGTCGTCGACGCCGTCGACCCCCTGCCGGTGCTGGCCGCCGGCGGCATCGCCAACGGGCGGCAGGTGGCCGCGGCCATGGCGATGGGCGCCGCCGGCGTGTGGACGGGCTCGCTGTGGCTCACGGTCGAGGAGGCCGACGTGCCCCCGGAGCAGATGCAGAGCTACCTCGACGCCACCAGCCACGACACCGTCCGGTCGCGTTCGTTCACCGGCAAGCCGTGCCGCATGCTCCGCAACGACTGGACGGACGCCTGGGAGGGCCCCGACTCGCCGGGCCCACTGCCCATGCCCCTGCAGATGATGGTGGCGCTGGACGCGGTCCAGCGGGGGCACAGCTATCCCGTCGCCGCCAAGGACGTGAACTTCAATCCCGTCGGCCAGGTCGTCGGGATGATGAACCGCGTCGAGCGGTCCGCCGAGGTAATCCAGCGCCTGATCGACGAGTACCTCGACGCCTGCCAGCGGCTGACCGACCTGAACCAGCGCGCCCTGGCCTGATCGCGCTCACTCCCGGTCGCGGCCCCAGGGCACGCTCGACTCCGGTCCCTCGCGCAGGGGATCGGCGCCCTGCGTCCCCGACCGCTCGGGGTCCCGGTCGGCGGCGCCCCCGCTGCCGGGTTGGCCCGGCTCCGCCTCGTCGACCCGGGGCTGTCGGGTGAGGTCGTCGTCGCCTGCCTGGCCGGAGTCGCCGTAGAAGACCTGGTCGGTGCGTTGGGGTGCCGGCCGCGGAGGCACCCTCCCGGTCCCCGGCACCCGCCGGCGCGCGACCGGCACCCCGAGTCCTGCGTCGGCCGCGCGCTGCTCGCGCCGGCGGCGCCGGACCTCCCGGACGCGGTCCCGCAGGCCGATGCGCTGCCGCGACACCACCCCGGAGGGACCCGCCTGGCCCAACTCCTCCCAACCTGGGGCGATCGGGCCCTGCTTGGCGACCACCATGTCGACCAGGTACTTGTTGAAGACCATCGGGTCGGACACGCCGGCGAGGTCGCGCAGGCCCGAATCCTCGTTGGCGGATTCGATGTGGAGGGTGGCGTAGCCCAGCATTCGCCCCAACCAGCTCTGGTCGAACGTGAGATCCGTGACGCGCATCCAGGGAATCGAGTGGACGCGCCGGGTCACGACCCCGGACACCCGCATGATGCGGACGTTGGTGATGACGTAGCTCGTATAGCGCTCGGACAACCGCTGGAGCACCAGGACCAGCAACACGATCGCCATCAACAGGAACGTGAGCAATACCGCCGTCAACGAGCCGTTGAGCACGACGCCGACGAACAGTCCGGCGGCGACGAACAGCACGACCACGAGGATGACGTGTTGGATGACGAATGCCCGGAACGAGGGGTGGTCGTTGTGGATCATCCGCTCGCCATGACCCAGGTATTCCTCGATGATCTCGTCGGGCAGCGGCAGCCACGCTCGCCGCCAGGAGCCGAGCCGGTTGCGTATCCGCGTGCGGAGGGGGTGCCGGGCGGCCACGTCGGCGCCGGCGTGGCCCGGCCCCTGGAGCTCCGCAGGCAGATGGCTGCTGTACGGGTCGCGCGAGGTCCGCGGGTAGTAGTGCTCGAGCGTGCCGCCCAGGGCGTCGCGCTCGCGACGCCGGCGGCTGGTCACGACGAGAGGCCCCGGATGAACTCCGTACCCCTGTCGAGCGCGTCAGACAGCCAAGAGCCGACGGTTCCGAGGAAATCGCCGAATGCGTTGGCCGTGCCGGACGGGTTTTGCCAGATCGCCACGAGCACGAACAAGGCGGCGATCCAAAGCAATGCTCGTCCCCAAGTCATCTCATCGGTCCTCCGGATAGTGGCTCTTCCGTGGCGGGTCAGAAAAGCCGCGGCAAATCCTACCGATGTGATTCTCCACCTTCAATAACGAGATGGGTCGAGATCAGTCGGGCGTCGCGCCGTATGAATCGTACCCCCGGCCCTGTTCGGCGGCCATTGCCCGCCCGGATTTCAGCTGAAACGGGCTGATCCCGCCGGATTCCCAGGGACCGGCCGACCCTGCGTCCATGGCCTCGGGGGACTTGGGCCGCAGGTTGAACGCTGCGCGGACCTCGTCGACGGGACGCGGGGCGAGGGCGAACCAGTCCTGGCGGAGGAAGTCGATGCTGTCGCTGCCGGTCCGGCTGTCGTGGCACCACGCGCCGCGCCGCATCGCGTCGGCCACCCGGACCGCCATCGCCGGGCCCGCCGCTGGCCCGGACAGGTGGCCGCGGTCGGACTGGAACAGCCCGGCGCCCGTGCGCAGGTAGCCCGTCTCGAACAGCGAGACCACCATCGCCAGCAGCGAGAACGCCCGCATGTCGTCGTTGGCCCGGGCGATGAGCGCGAACACCTCGAGCTCCGACTCCACCCGGGTCCCGAAGTCGCCGAGGACGTGCACCCAGTCGTGCTGGGCGAGCAGCGGCGGCGCGGACCCGGGCACCCCGGGGAACGCGAAGCCGCGCGCCTGGTACATCCGCCACACACCGTGGCCGAGAGTGTCCTCGGGCAGCGACCCGAGGGCGGCCCAGCGCTCGGCCAGCGGCGCGTCGTCGACCGCCATGTCCCACGCCGACGCCAGCTCCCGCGACGTGTGCAGCTCGCGGCGGTCGTCCGGGTGCCACTCGGCCGTGTAGCCGTTGCGCTCGAAGTCGATGGCGGCGAGGCCGAGCGAGCCCTCGGCGAACCGCTGGGCCACCTCGACCATGCCCTCGTCGACGCCCAGTGCGCGGGCCAGCGCCCCGATCCGGGCGGCGACCTCGGGGGGCAGCGGGCGGAGCACCAACGCCGCCAGCAGGGCGACCTGCACGCCGCGGGTGCGAAACGCGAGGTTCCGCAGGCGCAGCACCTCGGCGACCTCGTCCACGGTCATGGGCTCGAAGTCGGACAGGTCGACCGGATGCTCGGTCATCGCCGGGAACAGGGCCTCGAGCAGCATCCGCTGGAGCTCGGTCAGCCCGCCCGCGGGCGCCACCACGGAGGCGATGCCCCGCGCCGTGGCGGTGACCTCGGGCGCGTCGGGCCGGGTCAGCTTCACCTCTCTTGGCCCCGGCAGGGGAACGCTCATGTCGCGGCAAGCTACCGGCGCCCCACCCGAAGCGGTCGTGGTCGCGCGCGGTCGGATCCAGGGGCTGCGAGCGGCGGGGCGATGGGTCAGCCGTCGGGACCCTCGAAGCGGTAGCCCATGCCCGGCTCGGTGATGAAGTAGCGGGGGCGGGCGGGCACGGGCTCGAGCTTGCGACGGATGTGCGCCATGTGCACGCGCAGGTAGTTGGTCTCCTCGCCGTACTGCGGCCCCCAGACGTCCTGCAGCAGCTGGCGCTGGGACACGAGCTTGCCGGCGTTGCGGACGAGCACCTCGACCAGGCCCCACTCGGTGGGCGTCAACCGGACCTCGCCCCCGGCGCCCGTCACCCGCTTGGCCGCCAGGTCGACGGTGAAGTCCGGCGTCTCGACGAGGGCGCTCTCGGGCGCGGGGGCGATGCGCCGCAGCGCGGCGCGCAGGCGGGCCAGCAGCTCGTCCATGCCGAACGGCTTGGTGACGTAGTCGTCGGCGCCGGCGTCGAGGGCCGCCACCTTGTCGTGCTCGGCCCCCCGGGCGGACAGGATGATGATCGGGACCGCGGTCCAGCCCCGCAAGCCCTCGATCACCTCGATGCCGGAGATGCCGGGCAGCCCGAGGTCGAGGATGACCGCGTCGGGCCGGTGGCGTGCGGCCAGCTTGAGCGCCTCCTCGCCGGTCGGCGCCAGGTCGACCTGGTAGCCGCGCGCCCGCAGGTTGGTGCCGAGCGCCCGCAGCATGGGCGACTCGTCGTCGACCACGAGGACCCGGCTCGGTGCCGCGCTTCCAGCAACCGCCTCGCTCATGCCGCCACCTCCAGCTCGATGGTCATCGTCGTGCCGCCGCCCGGCGTGTCGTCGACGACGAGGTCGCCCCCCATGGCGCGCGTGAATCCGAGGGCGACCGCCAGGCCGAGCCCGACGCCCGCGCCGTGCGACGGACTGTCGCCGAGGCGCTGGAACGGTTGGAAGATGCGCTCGCGCTCCGCCGGCGGGATCCCCGGCCCGCGGTCGATGACCCGGATCATCACCTTGGAGCCCACCTCGCCCGCCTCGATGCGCACCGGGGACCCGTCGACCGAGTGGGCGACGGCGTTGTCCACCAGGTTGGCCACCACGCGCTCGAGCAGCGCCGGGTCGGCCCGCACCGGAGGCAGCGATTCGGGCACGTCCACGTCCACCTTGTCCGCTCGCTCCCCGAGGCCCGCCAGCGCCGCGGGCACGACCTCCTCGAGGCCGACCGGCCGCGCCCGCGGCGCCACGGCGCCGGCCTGGATCCGGCTCATGTCGAGCAGGTTGCCGACGAGGGTGGTGAGGCGGTCGGTCTCGTCCTCGATCGTGCGCAGGAACTCGTTGCGATCGACGTCGGACCAGGCGATGTCGAGCTGGCGCAGGCTGCTGGCCGAGGCCTTGATGCCGGCCAGCGGCGTGCGCAGGTCGTGCGACACCGCCTGCAGCAGTGCGCTCCGCAGCTCGTTGGCCTCGGCCAAGGCCGTGGCGCGGGCGGCCTGGGCGCCGATCCGGCGCCGGTCGATGGCCGCGGCCAGCTGGGCCACGAAGGCGTTGAGGACGCGCTGGTCCTCGGCCGCCAGGTCGCTCCCCCTCACCGCCAGCACCAGGTCGGCACCGAGCGGGCGCACCTCGTCGGCCTCGTCGGGCGTCCGGGGGGCGGCGTCTCCGGCCATGGCCTCCACCTGCCAGGACTCGTCGCCCGCCCTCCGGAGCAGCGCCACCCCACCCAGCCCGAAGGCGCGACGCAGGTTGTCCACGAGCACCGGGAGGGGGTCGGGCTCGGCCATCGTCCCCGCCAGGCCCGCCAAGGTCTCCGCCTCGGCGGCTGCGCGGGTGGCCTCGGCCGTGCGCCGCGCTGCGGCGGACACGAACGCGCTCACCACGCCGGCGACGATCAGGAACACGACCAGCGCCACGAGGTTCTCCGCCTCGGCGATCGTCCAGGTGTGGATGGGCGGTGTGAACAGCCGGTTCACCACCAGGAAGGCCGCCAGCGCAGACACCATGGCCGGCACAACGCCACCGAGCGCCGCCACGACGACCACCAGCACCAGGTAGAGCAACAGGATCGTCGGGAGGCCCACGTCGTCGCGCATGGGCACGAGCACGGCGGTCAGGGCTGGGATTCCCGCGACCGCCGTCAGCCAGGCCAGGAGCCGGCGGCGCGGTGAGAGCCTGACGCGCCGGCGCATGCGGGGCACCACCCGCTCCCCGTCCTCTTCGGCGGCCGACTCCTGCGAGATGACGTGGACGTCGATCGGGCGCGCCAACCGCACGACCCGGTTGATCACCGAGCCCCGCGTCAGCTCGGCCCAGCGGGAGCGCCTGCTGGCCCCCAGCACGAGCTGGGTGGCGTTCTCGGCCCGGGCGAACTCGACCAGCGCGGCGGCGATGTCGTTGCCGGCGGTCTCGTGGTACGTGCCGCCCATCTCCTCGAGGAGCCGGCGCTGGTGTTCGACGGTGTCGCCCGAGCCGACCAGGCCGTCGTCGGACCGCACGTGCACGCCGAGCAGCTCGCCGTGCGCCCGCTGGGCGATGCGGGCGGCCCGCCGCACGAGCGCATCGGTGCTCGGAGCGCCGGTGATGGCCACGACCACCCGCTCCCGCGTCTCCCAGGGCTGGGTGATGCCGTGGCGTTCGCGGTACTCCTCCAGGGCGTCGTCGACCCGATCGGCCACCCACAGGAGGGCCAGCTCACGGAGCGCCGCCAGGTTGCCCGGCCGGAAGTAGTTGGTCAGGGCGGCGTCGATCTTCTCGGGGGCGTAGATGTTGCCGTGGGCCAAGCGCCGGCGCAGCGCCTCGGGCGTCATGTCCACCAGCTCGATCTGGTCCGCGGCCCGCACGATCTGGTCGGGCAGGGTCTCGCGCTGGCGGACCCCGGTGATGCGCTCGACGACGTCGTTGATCGACTCGAGGTGCTGGATGTTGACCGTGGAGATCACGTCGATCCCGGCGTCGAGCAGCTCGTCGACGTCCTCCCAGCGCTTGGCGTGCTTGGATCCCGGGACGTTGGTGTGCGCCAGCTCGTCGACGATCGCCACCGCGGGTCGCCGCGCCAGGACGGCGTCGAGGTCCATCTCCTCGAGGGCCGCGCCGCGGTAGGAGATGACCTTGCGGGGCACGACCTCGAGGTCGCCCATCTGCTCGGCCGTGTGGGCGCGCCCGTGGGTCTCGACGTAACCGATCACGACATCGGTGCCGCGCTCCTTGCGTCGACGAGCCTCGTTGAGCATCGCGAACGTCTTGCCCACGCCCGGCGCCGCCCCGAGGTAGATGCGCAGCGTGCCGCGTCGGGGCGACGCCGCCGGCATGGCCGGAGCCGCGGTCTGGGGCGACTCCGATTGCGTGCTCACGGTGATCAATGGTGCCGCATTCGATCGCAGATCCTCGTGGTCGGCGGCCATCGCGTCACGGCCTCCGGTACCGCAGGAGCGCCATGCCGAGCTGATCGGCGACGGCAACGGCGGCGTGCCTGACGTCGACGGACGCCTGGAGTCCGAACGACTCCGACGGGAAGACCAACAGGAAGTGGCCGAGGTCCTGTCCGTGGGCCCGCACCGGCAAGGCCACGGCGGTACTAGGCCCGTCAGGGTCGACGTCGGACGGCACGCGGATCGCGTCGTGGGTAAAGGCCGGAAGCCTCTCCGGTGGCGGCTCGGGAACGTAACGGCAGACCTTGAGGTCGAGCAGCTCGGTGAGCTCCTCTGCGCTCTGCTCGATGAGACGTCCTGGCCGCTCTCCGCCGGCGGCCAACTCGGCGCGGCGGTGGACCCGTTCGAGGTCGCGCCGCCGGGCGATGGCGGTGGCCTCGCTGTGGCGCGCGCGCTCGACCAACTCGCCCGCGATCAACCCGATGACCGCCAGGAGCACGGTGGTCTCGATGTCATCGGCGCGCTCGATCGTGAACGATCCATAGGGAACGGTGAAGAAGAGGTCGTAGGCCAGAGCGGCCGACAGAGCACCGACCACCCCTGCGGCCCGGCCGCCAGCCACCGCCGCACCCAGGACTGCCACGACGAGCACCAAGGCAAGGTTGGTGTTGAACACGTGGGCGCGTAACGGCACGAGGGCGACCGCAACCGCGACCGGGGCAAGCGACGCGACGCCGACCTGGACGGACCACCGGCGATTGCCATGGTGCACGTCGTCGTTATATGGCAGCCCCGGTGGTGAGCCCCCCGGACCCACCCCGCCTCCGGTGCACCTTCACCTGTTCTTAGCGCGCCGTGCCCATTTCTGAACGGTCCCTTAGCGCGCATCCCGGCGTGGTCGGGAAAGGCTCGGGCGTCGCCAAGCGGGAGATCGCGCGCCCCTCGATGTCTACCATCATCACCCGCCGCCTCGATGCTCCCGCCGGCGACGGCGCCCCGGCGCCGGTTGCCGGGGAGGCGGGCCTCGAACTGCCGGTCGACGGCCTCGGCTACCGCGTCAAGCGCCGGCTGCTCGGACCCCCGCTCCACAACGAGCAGCTCGAGGATGAGCGCCTCGGCAAGCCGACGGCCCTGGCGGTCTTTGCCTCGGACAACCTTTCGTCCTCGGCGTACGCCACCGAGGAGATCCTGCGGGTCCTGGTCCCGGCGATCGGGATCGCGGCGTTCTCGCTCGTCGTGCCCATCACCCTGGCGATGCTCGGGGTGCTGGCCGTGCTGATCCTGTCGTATCGCCAGACGATCAAGGCCTATCCCACCGCCGGTGGGGCCTACATGGTCACCCGCGACAACTTCGGGATCCTGCCGGCACAGGTCGCCGGGGTGGCCCTGCTCACCGACTACGTGCTGACCGTCGCGGTCTCCGTGGCCGCCGGCGTGGCGGCGATGGTCTCCGCCTTCCCTGCGCTCACGCACTACGCCGTGCCCCTGTCGATCGGTTGCATCTGCCTCATCGCCTACGGGAACCTGCGCGGCGTCAAGGAGTCGGGCCGAGTGTTCGCGGCGCCGACCTACTTCTTCATCGTCAACATGGTGCTGCTCCTCGGCCTGGGGCTCGGTCGCATGCTGTTGGGCGACCTCCCCCTCGCCGAGCACGGCCAGGAGGGCCTGGTCGGCTTCGGGAGCCAGGGCAGTGGGGTGCTCCTGGGTGCCTCGCTGTTCGTCGTCCTGCACGCCTTCGCCTCCGGCGGTGCGGCAGTCACGGGCGTGGAGGCGATCTCCAACGGGGTGCCCGCCTTCCGGCAACCGGCTTGGCGGAACGCCCGCACCACGCTCGTGATCATGGGCAGCCTGCTCGGCACGATGTTCCTCGGCCTGTCGATCCTCGGCGCCCACATGAAGGTCGCACCGTTCGCGGAAGGCACACCGACGGTCATCTCCCAGATCGGGGAGCTCGTCTACGGCGACAGCCCGTGGGGCCAGGCGCTCTACTACGCGTTGCAGGCGGGCACGATGCTGATCCTCGTGTTGGCTGCCAACACCAGCTTCGCCGACTTCCCCCGGCTCGCCAGCTTCCACGCCAGCGACAACTTCATGCCCCGCCAGCTCACCAAGCGCGGCCACCGCCTGGTGTTCTCCAATGGCATCTTCTTCCTCGCCGGGTTCGCCATCCTGCTCGTCGTCATCACGGGGGCCAAGGTCGACCGGCTCATCCCGCTCTATGCCATCGGCGTCTTCACCTCGTTCACGCTTTCCCAGGCGGGCATGGCCCGCCACCACCTGCGCGAGCGCGAGCCCGGGTGGCGGAGCGGCCTCCTGATCAACGGCGTCGGCGCCGTCATGACGCTGATCGTCGACATCGTGATCGCGATCACCAAGTTCACGCACGGCGCCTGGGTCGTCGTGGTGCTCGTCCCGATGATGGTGGCGTTCCTCGTGCGCCTTGCCCGGCAGTACGAGACCGAGGCCGAGCAGCTCGAGCACAACGTCCCCGAGGCCATCGCCGCCCCCATCCTCCGGCGCCACGTGGTGCTCGTCTTCGTCGACCGCCTCGACCTGGCGGTCGCCCGGGCCATCCAGTACGCCCGCACCCTGGTGCCCGACGAGCTGCGCGCGGTGCACTTCGCGCTCGACCGGCAGCGGGCCAACGAGCTGGCCGACGGATGGGCACGTCACGGCATGACGCGCATCGCCCTCGACATCGCCGACTGCCCCGACCGGCGCCTGCCCCGCGCCGCCGTGGATCTCGTGGCCCGCGACCTCGCCGATGGCGAGACCGAGGTCAGCGTCCTGCTGCCCGACCGCAAGTACCGGGGATTCTGGCGCCGCATACTCCACGATCAGACCGCCGATGGCATCGAGCGGGCCGTGTCCCGACTACCCCACGCCAACGTCACGACGGTCCCGTTCCACTTCGCGTCGCACAAGGACGCCCTGGGGACCGGCGAGGCGGTCGAGCCGGCGGCGGCGGCCCTCGTGACCGGGCCATCTGCCAACGGGCGGCGGCAGGGAACGACCGGCTCCGCGGTGCAGGCCCCCGTCCAAGGGCACGGCACCGTGGCGATCGCCTCGGTCACGTGGCGCCAGCAGGTCCGGATCGAGGGGCGGGTACGGACCGTTCGGGTCCAACCCCTGGCGGGGACCTCGACCCTGGAATGCGTCCTCCAGGACGACAGCGGCGCCATGTCGCTGGTGTTCCTCGGCCGCACCAAGATCGCCGGGATCGATGTCGGCAGCCGGATACGCGCCGAGGGCGTCGCCGGGCAGCATCGAGGTCGCCTGGCCATCCTGAATCCCGACTACCAGCTGCTCACGATGGGCTGAGCTCGTCGAGCGCGATGTTGAGCTCGAGGACGTTGACCCCCTTCTCTCCCAGGAAGCCCAGGGAGCGGCTCGACGTGTGGTCGTCGACGAGGGCGCGCACCTCGTCGACGTCCATGCCACGCGCTTCGGCCACGCGGGGTGCCTGAAGCCGGGCATTGGTGATCGAGATGCTGGGGTCGACGCCCGAGCCCGACGCGGTGACTGCGTCGACCGGGACCGGCTCGTTGGCGTCGAGCCCGTTCTCGTCGCGATAGGCGTCGATCCGGTCCTGCACCGTGGCGAGGAGGTCCTCGTTGGTCGGGCCCAGGTTCGAGCCGCCGGATGCGGCCGTCGAGATGTCGTCGGCCGACGCCAGCATGGTCTCGCCGGTCGGGTTGCCGTCGTCGTCCAGCACGTCGATCTCCGACCCCGAGGCCCCACCCCCGGCCGCCGACGGCCGGCCGTGGAAGTACTCCTCGCCGGTGAACGTCTGGCCCAGGAGCTTCGACCCGACCACCTCGCCGTCGGCGTTCTCGACGAGCGAGCCGTCGGCCTTGTCGTTGAAGAAGAGCTGCGAGACCCCGGTGATCGCCAGTGGGTAGGCGAGCCCGAGCAGCACGGTGAACACCAGGATCGCCCGCAGTGCGGCGAGTACTTGAGCACGCATGGCTAACTCACTCCCATCGCCGTGATGAGGATGTCGATGAGCTTGATGCCGACGAACGGGGCGATCAGGCCGCCGACGCCGTAGATGAGGAGGTTGCGGCGCAGCACGGCGGCGGCGCCCATGGCCCGGAACTTCACGCCGCGCAGGGCCAACGGGATCAACGCCACGATGATGAGGGCGTTGAAGATGACGGCCGACAGGATCGCCGAGCGGGGCGACTGCAGGTCCATGACGTTGAGCGTGTCCAGGTCCGGGAACACGCTCACGAACATCGCCGGGATGATCGCGAAGTACTTGGCCACGTCGTTCGCGATCGAGAAGGTGGTCAGCGAGCCGCGGGTGATCAGCAGCTGCTTGCCGATCTCGACGATCTCGATG
>DATFVX010000089.1:0-8754 GCA_035259985.1 Acidimicrobiales bacterium
CGCGCCATCTCTCCCAGGTACCCGGGCCGGTCCTCGACGCCTTCTAGCACGAGCGCCTCGCGCGCGGCGCCGATCGCGTAGCCGGCGCCCATCAGCGCCTGGCGGGCGGCGCCCGCGTCCTCGACCAGGACATGGAGCACGCCGCGGTCGTCGGCCACCGTGGCGCAGAAGCCATCGATGTTCACGCCGACCTTGCCCAACTCCTCGCTGAGCTTCGCGAGCTGGCCGACTGTGTTGTCGGCCTCGATGCGGAGGTCCGTCGCCATGGACCACCTCCCTTCTCGATGGAGTAGGTCTGCGCGCCCATCTTTCACCCGGCGCAGCGACGCGTAAAGGCGCCCCCGGCACCCGGCGTGGGAGGATCCGGGCGCATGAACGTCCTCGGGCACGCGTCCGTCGCCGTCGGGTGGGGCGGCGACGATCCGGCGTTCGTGCTGGGGGCGGTGCTGCCGGACCTGGCGTCGATGATGGGCGTGCACGTCGACCGGTCCCGCCTCGACGGGCCGGTGGGCGACGGGATCCGCTGCCACCTCGCCGCCGACGCCATCTTCCACGACCACCCGGACTTCCGGGCCGGGTCCGCCGCACTCCGCCGAGACCTCGCCGGGCGCGGCCTCGACCGCGGGCCGATGCGAGCGGTGGGACACGCGGGCTGGGAGCTCTTGCTCGACGGGACCCTGGTCGGATCGCCCGCGGAGGCGGCCTACTGGCGGGCGCTGGAGGTCGCAGAGCTGGCGTCGGAAGCGATCCACCAGCCCGACCTCGGACGCTGGGAGGGCTTCCTGGCCTACCGGCGCCGGCGCCCCCGGCTGCGGTACGACGATCCCCCGTGGGTCGCCGAGCGCCTGCACGACCTGCTGGCGCGGCGGCCCCGCCTGCGGTTCCCGCGTGACCAGCTGCCGACCGTTGCCGAGGTGCTGGGTGCGCACTCCGGGGGCGTGGCCGCCGTGGCGCCCCGGGTGCTCACGACGGTCACAGCCGGGCGCCCGCCGCGCTGACGACCGGTCCGCGCCGGTGGGCTGGCCGGGCTACACGACCATCGACAGGCGGAGGGCGAAACCGTCGACGGCGCTGCCGGTGGCGGTGGCGAGCTGCAGGTCCGTCCCGTCGGCGAAGACCATGTCGGACTCGAGCGCCAGCGCCTCCAGGTTGGTCACGCTCTGGGCGTAGCCATCGGCGGCATAGACCTGGTTGCAGGCGTCCTCCGGGATCGCGAGCTGCGATGTCACCAGTGCGCTACCACCGCCGGTTGCGTCGGCCACGCTCGGATAGACCTCGAAGTGGATGTGGGGCCAGCGACCCGGGTAGCAGCCGGGGAAGATGGTCGCGAACGACACCGCGCCGTCGGCGTCGGCCGGCTGGACCCCGCGCAGGTAGTTCTCGCCGGTGGCGCCCGGGCTGTACAGCGAATACCGGCCGTCCCGGTCGCAGTGCCAGACGTACACCGCCGCCCCCGCCAGCGGAGCGCAGCCGCCGGCGCCGTCGAGGATCTCGAGGTCGAGGGTCACCGGCACCCCTTCCGCCCGCCCGGTGGCCGACCCGAAGCTCGGCCGGATGTCCGCCCGGACGATGCCATCCGCGGCCAGGACATCCGGACCGTTGGACCCGTCCCCGGGGAAGGGCCCGGCGGTCTCCTCGGGGATCGTCGAGCACTCTGCGGACCCGCCGGCCGACCGGGCCCCGGACCCGGCTGCCGTCGATGTGCTCCGTTCCGTGGAGGTCGTGGTCGCGTCGGCGCGCCCGCCGTCGTCGCCGGAGCCGCACCCGACGAGTGCCGCCAACCCCGCCCCGGCCACCACCTGCAACGCCCGGCGGCGGTCCATCAACCGCCGACCGGCCATGGTCCTGAGGTCGAAGGACAGCCCCCGGTCGTGGTCGTGGCCCGACGTCATGGGCGCCAACGTACGCACCGGGCCTGGGAGCCGCCGGAACGGAACCGGTGAGCCGGCTGGGTGGGACGGCGGTCAGCATGAACGACGGCGATTTAGGTAGCGCGCTACCGATCCCCTCGCGACCCACCTGACCCTACGGTGGCCACTAGCCGGAAGAAGGCGACCCACGGGTCGCACCAGGCGGACACCCCCGGCGGGCTGGTCGCCGGGCCAACTACGAGCGGGCGGACACTCGTGGTTGGCCCTGGCGACTGCTCCCCCGGCCCGGCGGGGCCGCCGGGTGCCCCGGCGACCGGCCCATCGCCATCGACGCGCTGTGACGCCCGCGCCGTGCGACGTGCTGCGGGTCCGAGGGGGTGCGACACTTGTCCCGCACCGGTTGGCCAGACCGGATGGGGCAAGGTCGTGGGGCATGGCGGGATCGAGGTCGGGATCCAGGGGTCGTCCGTGAGCCGGCGTGCAGGCACGCGTACCGGGCGCGACGGGCCCCGCATTCCCGGAGCCTGGCCGCTGGTGGGCCGTGGAGACGAGGTCGCCCTGGCGCAGGAGTCGCTGCGCCGCAACAGCTGCGTCGTCCTCGCCGGCGCGTCCGGGGTCGGCAAGACGCGCCTGGCGCGCGAGGTCCTGGCGGCCACGGCGACGCGGGGGGCGACGCCGCAATGGGTGGCGGCCACGCGCTCTGCGGGCACCGTGGCCCTGGGCGCGTTCGCTCACCTCGTGCCGGGCGAGTCCCTGGCGATCGGCGAGGGCCAGGACCGCCGGGCGGTCATCTTCGACGCCATCGTTCGGGCGATCGAGCATCAGTCGGCGCAGGGCCGGCCGGTGGTTGGCGTCGACGACGCCCACCTCCTCGACGACGCCTCGGCGACGCTGGTCCACCTGCTCGTGACGGCCGGTGCGGCACGGGTCGTCGTGACGGTCCGCAGCGGCGAGCCCACGCCCGACCCCGTGGTTGCCCTGTGGAAGGACGAGCAGGCGCTGCGCATCGAGGTCCAGCCCCTGTCACGGCTCGAGGTGAGCGAGCTGCTGGTCGCCACGCTCCGCGGGACCGTCGACGGCGCCACGGCTCGCCGGCTGTTCGACGTCACGCGAGGCAACGCGCTGTTCCTCCGCGAGCTGGTCGAGGAGGGGATCGCATCCGGCGGGCTTTCCGAGGAGGCCGGCGTTTGGCGTTGGGACGGGCCGCTCAGCGCCGGGGTCCGGCTCCGGGACCTGATCGCCGAGCGCCTCGGCGGCCTCGACGAGCCCGAGCGCGACGCCCTGGAGCTGGTCGCCCTCGGCGAGCCGCTGGCCGACCCGGTGGTGGGTCGGCTGGTGCCGGACGAGGTGCTGCGGCGCCTGGAGCGACGGCGCGTCGTTGACGTCGGCGTCGTCGAGGGCCGGATCGAGCTGCGGCTGGCCCATCCCCTGTTCGGCGACGTGCTGCTGCACGACGCGTCGCCCCGCCGGGTCGACGACTGCCGGCGCCAGCTCGCCGACGCCTGGGGTGACGAGACGACGCTCGCCCCCGACGAGGTCCTTCGGGTGGCCACGTGGCGGGCCGCCGTCGGCGACCAGTCCAATCCGGGTGTCCTGTACGCCGGCGCCCACCGCGCCTCGGTGCTCGGCGACGACGTGACCAGCGAGTGGCTGGCGCGCATCGTCCATGCGGCGGCGCCGACCGCCGCCACCGGGATGCTCCTCGGCGAGGCCCTCAGCGCCCTCGGCCGGCACGACGAGGCGCTCGACGTGTGGCAGGCGGCGTTGGACCTGCCCGGCTCCAAGGCCGAGCAGGCGCAGGTGGCGGCCGCCATCGCCGGCGTGGTCGCCTGGCGCCTGGACCGCCCCGACGAGGCGCGGCGGGTGCTGCGCGAGACCGCCGGGCAGCTCAGCGATCCGGTCGCCCTCGACCTGCTCACCAGCTACGAGGCGCTGCTCGCCTCCCTGGGTGCGCCGACATCGACCGCCGCCATCGCCATCGCCGAGGCGGAGCTGGCGCGGGCCGACCTGTCTGTCTCCTCGCGGCTGCGGGCGCAGCTGTCGGCCGCGGCCGGCTGGGTCGACGCGGGCAAGATCGATCGGGCCATAGAGGCGACGCAGGAGGCCATGCGCGTGGCCATGCACGAGCAGCTCTCGGGGCTGGCGCTGTACCACGCGATGAGCCTGGCCCAGGCGCTCGTCCTGGCGGGCCGTGTGTCGGAAGCGGACGCCCTCGTCGAGCTGGGACACGAGGCCTCGCTCACGTCACACGCCGAGGTCGCCCGCGGCGCCTGGTGCTTCCTGCGCGGGGTGTTGGCGGTGTTCAGGGGCCGGCCGCACGTGGCGGTGGCGACGTTGCGCGAGTCGGACCTGCTGCTCGGCCGCTTCGACTACGGGCTGCGGCGGGGCATCCTGATCTGGCACGGCATGGCCGAGGCGCTGCGAGGGGACGCGGCAGCCGCCGAGCGTGCCCTCGACGACGCCCAGAAGACCAACCGCAGCCGGGCGCGCCTCTACGACGCCGACTGGGCGCGGGCGCGGGCATGGTCGCTGGTCGCCGCCGGCCAGCTGTCCGACGCAGAGCGGGCCTGCATCGAGGCCACCGATGTGGCGGTGCGGGGCGATCGCTGGACGTACGAGGTGCTGGCGCTGCATGACCGGGCCCGCTTCCAGGGCCTCGGCGGCGGCCGGACCAGGGCTTCGGCTTCCGCATCTGCCGACGTCGTGCGCAGGCTCGAGGAGCTCGCGGATCGGGTCGATGGCCGCCTGGCGCCCGCGTGCGCCGAGCATGCGCGGGCGCTCGCCGCCGGTGACGGCCCGGCCCTCGATGCCGTGGCGGTGACCTTCGGCGACCTGGGCTTCGAGCTCTTCGCCGCCGAGGCCCAGGCCGCCGCGGCGGAGGCGCACACGGCCGCCGGCCAGAAGGCTCACGCCTACGCATCGGCAGAGCGGGCACGCCGGCTGGCAGCGGCATGCGTCGGCGCCACGACCCCACTGCTCCGCCGCCTGAGCACCCCCGGCCAGCCGGGCGACCTGACGAAGCGAGAGCGGGAGACGGCCGAGCTGGCCGCCAGGGGGCACACGGACCGCGAGATCGCCGACATGCTGTACCTCTCGGTCCGCACCGTCCACGCCCACCTGCGCTCCGCCTACTCGAAGCTCGGGGTCTCGGGGAGGGGCGGACTGGCGGCGGCGCTGGGCATTCCGCCCGACCGCCGCCGCGAATAGGTACCCGACTGCCGATCCCTCGCCCCGAGGGGTGTCCGTACCGTGGGTCGCATGAGAGGGCGCGTCCCGCACTTCGGCGTTGCACGCCGACTTCCGCGTCCTGTCAGCCGGTGGGGCTGTGGCGGGACGGCCCCACCGGAGTTCCCGCGTGCCCACCGGCACCGCCCCAGCGCAGTCATCGGGAAGGGCCCGGATGTCCGAGCCGGATGACCTGAACCGGCTCCCCGAGACGTACGCGCTCGCACTCCGCTTGCGCGGCGAGGGCCTGACCGACGAGGCCATCGCCCGCGTGCTCGACATCGAGACCGAGTCGGTGGGACCCCTGCTCGAGCTGGCGGAGTCGAAGCTGGCAGGGCTGGCGTGCCGCTGCGACCAGGGGAGCGACGAAGGTTCGGTCGCCTGACTCGGTTCCGGGAACCGAATTGGTTGGTGTCCAACCACATCCGCACACGGTTGTCATTGCAACCACTTGGAAGGTCGCACCGCTGATGGACCGCCCCGTTGCCGGTCCCGCCGGGCGTCAGTCCACGATCGCCGGGTACACGAGCGTCTTTAGCTGGCCCCGGAAGTTGAACGTGCCGGAGGGGATCAGCTGCGTCATGAACACGACCGCGAGGTCCTCGACCGGGTCGATCCAGAACAGCGTGGACGCGGCCCCGCCCCACATGTACTCGCCGGGCGATCCCACGATGCCGGTGGCCACCGGGCCGAGGCTGACCGCCACGGTGAGCCCGAACCCCGTGCCGGCGAAGCCGACCTCGCCGTACGCACCCCGCAGCGCGAAGCCCGACAACTCGCCGCCACCGGGGAGGTGGTTCGACGCCATGAGCTCGACGGTCTTGCGGCCGAGGATGCGCACGCCGTCCAGCTCGCCGCCGCCCAGCAGCATCAGGCAGAAGCGCACATAGTCCGCCATCGTCCCCACCAGGCCGCCGCCGCCCGACAGGAACGACATCGGCCGCCGGTAGCGACTCTCGACGGGGTCATCCTGCAGGACCAGCCGCTTGGCCGCGTCGCGCGTGTAGCAGGCGGCGAACCGGTCGGCCTGCTCGTCGGTCACCCAGAACCCGGTGTCGACCATGCCCAGCGGCTCGAAGATCGTGGTGCGGAGATAGTCGTCGAATCGCTGGCCCGACAGCACCTCGACGAGGCGGGCGCACACGTCGGTCGAGAACGAGTAGAGCCAGTGAGTGCCGGGGTGGAACCGCAGCGGCGCCTCGGCGAGCCGGTCGACGAGCGTCTCGAGCGTGGCGCCCTTGCCCACGCGCTCCCCCGGCGGCCGTCGCAGCATGTCGACGCTGATGTCGCTGTTGTCGAGCGCGTAGCCGAGCCCCGACGTATGCATCATCAGGTCCCGCACCCGCATCGGCCGTTGGGGCTCGACCAGCCGAGTCTCGCCCTCGGCGGTCTTCTGCCGCACCCGCAGGTTGCGCCAGGCCGGCAGGAAGCGATGGACCGGGTCGTCGAGCTGGAACAGCCCCCGTTCGTACAGCGTCAGGAGCGCAACCCCGGTGACCGGCTTGGTCATCGAGTAGAGGCGCCAGATGGTGTCGTCGGCCACTGGGCGGCCGCGCTCCCGGTCCCGCTCGCCGAGCGACGACGCATGCGCGATCGCACCGTGGCGCGCCACGACCACCTGGCAGCCGGCGATCTTGCCGGGCTCGACGTAGCGGGTGCGCAGGTGCTCGTCGATGCGCCCCAGGCGGGCGGCATCCATGCCGGCAGCGTCGGGATCGATCTTCACGGCACTTCCTCCTTCACGGGTACGCCGCCGCAGACAAGGCCCCCATGGTGGTCAGCGGAACGCCGGGATGACATGCTCGGCCACGAGCTGCAGCGTCTCTGTCGACGGGTAGTCGCGGTTCCAGGGGATGAAGCTCGTCACCCCTAGCTCGCGGTAGCGGCCGATCCTGTCGATCACCTGCTCGGGGGTGCCGACGAGGTTGCCGGCCTGCCAGCTGTCGAACGGCTCGCCCCACGTCGACCCGCCTATGGCCCGCACCTCGGCGTCGGTCTCCCGGACGAAGATCTCCGGGGTCCACGTCTTCTCGATCTCGTCGTAGTCGCGACCGACCGCGTCGCAGTGGCGCCGCAGGACCTCGCACTTGTGGGCAAACTCCTCGGGGCTGCCGCCGAAGTTGGACCGGTCGGCCAGGCGGGCAACGACGCGGAGGGTGAGCTGCTCGCCCGAGCCGCCGATGAGGATCGGCGGGTGGGGCTGCTGCAGCGGCTTGGGATCGCACTGTGCGCCCTCGAGCCGGAACCACTTGCCGGCGTAGGTGGTGTCGGGCTCCGTCCACATCGAGCGCACGACCTCGACGGTCTCGCGCAGCACGGCGATGCGGTCGCGCGCGGGGAGGAACTCGTAGTCGTAGCCCCGGAACTCGTGGTCGTACCAGCCGGCGCCGATGCCCCAGTCGAGCCGGCCGTCGCTCATCACGTCGATGTTGGACGTGATCTTCGCCAGCAGTCCGGGGTTGCGGTAGGCGGCGCAGCCGACCATCTGGCCCAGGCGCACCCGTGACGTGCGCTGGCTGAGCGCGGCCAGGGTCGTCCAGCACTCGTACACCGCCTCGTGCGCCGGCACCGGCACGTTGTGGAAGTGGTCGTAGACCCAGATGGAGTCGTAGCCGAGCCGCTCGGCTAGCGCGGCGATCTCGACCGCCTTGGCCCACTTCGCCTGGGCACCGTCGATGCCGACCAGCTCGGTCTTCCACCCCTGTGGCACGAATGCGCCGAACGTGACCGGGCGTACGGACATGGCGGCCTCCTCGTATCTCCTGGCCGGCGGACCCTACGTCGTGAGCGGCATCCGTGCGGACCCGGGCGCCCGAGCCCCGTCAGTCCGGCACGAAGACGCCGTGGACGGGCGCTGGTGGCGCTCCCGGCTCGCCGGCCATGGACCGGAGGAGGTCGGCGGCGCCGTCGAAGCCCACGCAGCGCCGGGGCAGGTCAGCGAATCGCCGCGAGCCTGAGGCGAGCAGGGCAAGGGCGGTGCGGTAGGCCCCAGCGTCGACGCCCAGCGCCCCGAGGACCCGGAGCTCCTTGGCCACGATGAGGTCCGGCACGAACCCGTCGACCGGCGCGAAGCCCCGCATGCCGGCCACCACCACCGTGCCGGCGGGGCGGGCGAGGTCGATCGCCTGGCCGAACGCGGCGGGGGCGTTGGCAGTCACGTCCACGACCACGTCGGCGCCGCGGCCGCCGGTCGCGTCCCGCAGCTCCCGGACCGGGTCGCGGCGCGCCACGTCGACGGCCAGGTCGGCGCCGAACTGCGGCGCCAGCGCCAGCCGCTCGGCGTCACGCGGGCCGAAGCCGGTGATCATGACGAACCGGGCGCCGGCGTGCTTGGCCGCGGCCGCGGCACACAACCCGCGGATGCCCGGGCCGAGGACGGCCACGACCGCACCGGGCCCGGTCGCCGGCATCTCCACGGCCCACTGGATGCCCGCGCCCAGCGGGTTGAACACCGTGGCCAGGACCGGGTCGAGGCCGTCCGGGACTGGCAGCAGCAGTGCGTCCGGCCCCAGGTACGCAACGTCGGCGTAGCCGCCCCAGAGGCCCGGGGCCCGGTCGAGCGGGGTCGCCCCGTAGAACTCGCGGAACCCGTGGCGGTCGCAGTGGCGGTGGTCGCCGGCGAGGCAGGCCGGACACGCCCGGCACGCCTGGAACGGCA
>DATFVX010000090.1:0-9269 GCA_035259985.1 Acidimicrobiales bacterium
AGCCCGGTCGGGCCGGCGCCGGGTCGCCGCCCTCGAAGGGTGCCCGGCGGGCGCGCCACTCCGCCTCGATCTCGAAGGGGATGCGCCGGTACGCAGCCTTGTGCCCGTAGCCCCGGACCCGCCAGCCCAGGTACGCGCCCAGATAGCGCCGCAGGAATCCCACCACCCCGTAGCGGCGCCACTGGCGGACGTGCTCGAGCTCGTGGCGCAGCAGCCGCCGGTCGCCGACGCCGCCGGGGCGCATCAGGATCAGGGGGCCAAGCGTCGTCGCGGTGGCTCCCGGTGCCGCGGGACCGACCAGCAGCCAGTAGCCGTCGTGGCGCTCGAGCCGCACGCCGCCTACCCCCGACCGCCGCCGATCAGAACAGCCGGGCGGTCAAGCGCTTGCGGTAGTCGGCGGTCCGCGGGTTGTCGTTGCCCAGGACCTCGAGCAGGTCGACGTAGCGCTGGCGGGCGTCCGCATCGTCCTTGACCCGGTCGAGCAGCCCGTCGAGCTCGTTGGTGATCTCGTCGCTCGATGCGTCGTCGCCCCCGGTGCGCACGAGCGCCGCCACCCGACGGGTCTCGGGCGTCTCGGGAATCCGCTCGAGCAGTGCGAGCGCCTCGTCGACGTCGCCGTCGTTCCGGCGACCGGCCAGCAGCTCGGCGAGGCCGACGATGGCGCCGGCGTGGTCGGGCTGGCGCTCCAGTGCTTGCCGTAGCGAATCCTCGTCGCCGGCGGCCACCAGCTTCTCGACCTCTTCCTCGGCCTCGCTGGGGAGCAACCGGTCCACGAACTCGCGCACCGCGGCCTCGCCCTGCGCGCCGATGAAACCGTCGACCACCTTCCCGCCAGAGATCGCGAACACCGCCGGGATGCCCTGCACCCGGAATGCCGCCGACACCTGGGGGTTCTCGTCGACGTTGACCTTGGCCAGCACCACCTCGCCCGCGGTCTCGTCGATCACCTTCTCGATGATCGGGCTGAGCTGATGGCAAGGCCCGCACCAGGGCGCCCACAGGTCGACCACGACGGGCGTGGTCTGCGAGCGGTCGAGGACCTCGGTCTGGAACGTGGTATCGGTGACGTCGATGGTCATCGCCAGCAAGGCTACCGACGAGGCCGCCAGGACCCGACCGGGTGGCGCACAACGAAGCCCGGTCGCACCGAGGTGCCACTACGGTGAACCAACCATGACCGTTCATCCGCGGGGCCCGCGCTCATGACCGACACGTCGGCGATCGAGACCAGCGAGGTGCCCGAGGGCATCGACCCCGACGGGGTCACCGGCTGGTTCGAGGCGCATGCCCCCGGCGTGGATCCGCCGCTGCGGTTCTCGCTGATCGCCGGCGGCCGGTCCAACCTCACCTACCGGGTGACCGACGCCGCCGGACGGTCGTGGGTCCTGCGCCGCCCGCCGCTGGGCCACGTCCTGGCCACCGCCCACGACATGGGCCGGGAGCACCGGATCATCTCGGCCCTGGCGCCGACCGACGTCCCCGTGGCGCCGGTGATCGGGCTGTGCACCGACGAGGCCGTCAACGGGGCACCGTTCTACGTCATGGGCTTCGTGGAGGGCCTGGTCGTGCGCGACGGTGCCTCGGCCGAGCAGCTGGGCGGCGACGGTCGCCGGCACGCGTGTCGCCAGCTGGCCGAGGTGCTCGCGAGCATCCACGCCGTCGACCCGGACGCGGTCGGCCTCGGCGAGCTGGGCCGCCGCGAGGGCTACATCGAGCGCCAGCTGCGCCGCTGGCACGGGCAGTGGCAGAGCTCGAAGACGCGGGACCTCGCCGTCGTCGAGGAGGTGCACGACGCCCTCGCCGCCCGGGTCCCCGAGCAGGGCGCGGCCACGATCGTCCACGGCGACTACCGGCTCGACAACTGCCTGCTCGAGCCGGACGGCACGATCGCCGCCGTGCTCGACTGGGAGCTCTGCACGCTCGGCGACCCGCTGGCCGACGTCGGCCTGCTGCTCGTCTACTGGACCGAGCCCGGCGACGGCCACCCGGCGCTGCTGAACGCGCCCACGCTGGCCGAGGGCTTCGTCACGCGGGCCGAGCTGATGGACATGTACGCCGCCGCCTCGGGCCGCGACGTGAGCCACGTCGACTACTACGTGGCGTTCGGCTACTGGAAGCTCGCCTGCATCCTCGAGGGCGTGTTCGCCCGCTACCGGGGCGGGGCGATGGGCAGCGCCTCCGGCTTCGAGGGCTTCGCCCAACAGGTCGAGTTCCTGGCCGAGGCCGCCCGCACCGCCCTCGGGCGCCTGGACTAGGGCGGGGCCGGCGCCGTGCCGCTGTACGAGCTGATCGAGCAACCGGACCTGGACGACCCCGTGCTGGTGCTGGCCGCCGAGGGCTGGATCGACGCCGGCCTGGCGGCGGTGACCGCCGCCGAGGTGCTGTCCGACCAGCTCGACACGATCACGGTGGCCCGGTTCTCAACCGACGAGCTGCTCGACTACCGGGCCCGGCGGCCCATCGCCCACCTCGAGAACGGCGTCCTGCGGGGGCTCACCTGGCCCTCGCTCGAGCTGCGGGCCGCGACCGATGTCGAGGGCAAGGAGCTCCTGCTGCTGGTGGGCGCCGAGCCCGACCGGCTGTGGCAGCAGTTCACCGACGAGGTGGTGGGCCTGGCGCTGGACTTCGGCGCCCGCATGTGCGTCGGGTTGGGCGCCTATCCCTTCGCGGCCCCCCACACCCGCCCGCCGCGGGTGGCGTGCACCGCGTCGACGCCGAGCCTGGCCGAGGGCGGGTTCCTGCGGGCGTCCCTCGACTTCCCCGGCGGCATCCAGGCCGCCATCGAACAGGGCTGCCACGACCGGGGGATCGGGTCGGTGGGGCTGTGGGCGCAGATCCCGCACTACCTGCCGCCCGCCATGCCGTTCCCGGCGGGCAGCGTGGCACTCATCGACGCGCTGGCCCGGATCGGGGAGCTGTCGCTGCCGTTCGGCGACCTGCCGGGACGGGCCGAGGCGACCCGGAACCGGCTGGACGAGCTCATCGCCCAGAACCCGGAGCACCTGGCGATGCTCCGCCAGCTCGAGACGGCTTACGAGGAGGCCGAGGCGCCCCAGTCGTTCGCCCCCGAGGACCTGCCCACCGGCGACGAGCTGGTCGCCGAGCTCGAGCAGTTCCTGCGGGACCAGCGCGGCGGCGAGGCCTGAAGGCCAGCCCGACGCTACGGTCACCGCCCATGAAGATCGACGGAGGGATCTGGGGCGGGCTCGGGGAGGCCGGCGAGGCGGCGGCACAACAGGAGGCCCGCGGCTACGACGGCATCTGGGTGCCCGAGACCAGCCACGACCCGTTCCTGCCCCTGATGCTGGCGGCCGAGCACACCGAGCGCCTCGACCTGGGGACCGGCATCGCGGTGGCCTTCGCCCGCAACCCGATGACGCTGGCCCAGGTGTCGTGGGACCTGCAGGCGGTGTCGCACGGGCGCTTCATCCTCGGGCTCGGCAGCCAGATCAAGGCGCACATCACCCGGCGCTTCTCGATGCCGTGGTCGAGCCCCGCGGCCCGCATGCGGGAGATGATCCTCGCCATCCGGGCGATCTGGGAGTCGTGGAACCAGGGCACCAAGCTCGACTTCCGGGGGGACTTCTACAGCCACACCCTGATGACGCCGTTCTTCAACCCCGGCCCCAACCCCCACGGCGACGCCCGGATCTTCCTCGCCGGCGTCGGCGAGATGATGACCCGCGTGGCGGGCGAGGTGGCCGACGGCTTCCTGTGCCACGGGTTCACCACGCGGCAGTACCTCGACGAGGTCACCCTCCCCAACCTGGCCAAGGGCCGGGCCAAGGCCGGCAAGTCGATGGACGGGTTCCAGCTCGCCGGGCCGATGTTCGTGGTCACGGGCCGGGACGAGGCCGAGATGGCCGAGGCCGCCAAGGGGGTCAAGGGCCAGATCGCCTTCTACGGCTCGACCCCCGCCTACCGGCCCGTGCTGGAGCTGCACGGCTGGGGGGACCTGCAGGACGAGCTCAACCGGCTGTCGAAGGAGGGTCGCTGGGCCGAGATGGGCGACCTGATCGACGACGACATGCTGGCGACGTTCGCCGTAGCGGCGCCCCTGGACCAGGTCGCCGGCGCCCTCAAGGATCGCTGGGGCGACGTGCTCCACCGGCTCAGCTTCTACGCCCCCTACGAAACCGACCGGGCCCAGTGGGACGACGTGATCGCCGAGCTCAAGGCCTCGTGAACCAAACCCGAGCCGGCGTCCCAAAACGCCGGAAACCGGCACAAACGAACGCCGGTTGACGGAGAGTGGCCCGGGCCCGCCCCCGTCAGACGCGGCTGTCGACCGGGGCCAGGCGGCCGTCCCGGTACTGCCGCCTGCACAGGGAGCGCTGCAGCTTGCCGGAGCTGGTCTTGGGCAGGGTGCCCGGCGCCACCAGGACGACGTCCCTGGCCGGGACGCCGATGGCGTCCCGCACCTGCTCCGCCACCCGCCGCCGCAGGGCCGCCACGTCGTCGTCGACGGCCCGGGACTCCGCCACCACCACGAGCGACTCGCGACCCCGGTCGCCGTCGACGCCGAAGGCGATGACGTTGCCGGCCCGCACGCCGTCCAGCTGTCCGACCGCCCGCTCCACGTCCTCGGGGAACAGGTTGCGGCCGCCGACGATGATCACGTCCTTGATGCGGCCGCACATGACCAGCTGCCCGTCGAGGAGGTAGGCGAGGTCGCCGGTGCGCAGCCAGCCCTCGTGGAACAGCTGTGCGTTGGCGTCGGGCCTCCGGTAGTAGCCCGGCGTGACGGAAGTGCCCCGGATCTCCAGCTCGCCGACCTCTCGCTTGCGCAGGGGAATCCCCGAGTCGGGATCGACGATGCGGATCTCGAGGCCCGGCACCGGGCGGCCGAGCAGCGGCAGCCGGCGGCTGCCCTCGGCGCCGGGATCGGCCGGCGCCGCGTAGCGCTCGGTCTCCAGGACCCGACGGTCCACGCAGTCCGTCACCATCCCCGACATCGGCGCCGGGAACGTGCCGCCGATGGCCACCTCCGCCATCCCGAAGGCGGGGAAGACGGCCTCGGGGCGCAACCCGTGGCGGCGCCCTGCGGCCACGAAGGCCTCGACCTGGTCGGGATCGATCGGCTCGGCCCCGTTGAGCGCCACCCGCAGCGGCGACAGGTCGAGCGGCTCGCTGCGCTCGAGCGCCCGGGTGGCGAGCACCCAGGAGAAGTTGGGGCCGGCGGTGGCGGTGCCGCCATACGTCGACATCCACTCCATCCAGCGGGCCGGCTTGGCCGTGAAGTCCTGCGGCGCGCCCAGGACCAGCCGGGCGCCGGTGGACATCGGCAGCGTCAGCAGCCCCACCAGCCCCATGTCGTGGTACAGGGGCAGCCACGACACCAGGACGTCGTCGTCGGGATCGAGCCCGGCCGCCTCGGCTATGGCATCGAGGTTGGCGCAGAGCACGCGGTCCGGGAGCATCACGCCCTTGGGATCGGACGTGGACCCGCTGGTGAACTGCAGGATCGCCAGCCGGTCGCGGTCGCCGGGTGGGCGACGCCAGCGCCGGGCGTCGCCGCCGGCGAGGTCGTCGAACCCGACCATCGGCGGGTCGCCGGGCTCGGGCGTGACGAACGCCGCCAGCTCGGGGTCGGCGACCACCAGGCAGGCGTCGGCGTGCTGGATGCGCCGTCGGGTCTGGGCGACGAATTCCTCGATCGACGACAGCCGCATCGGCAGCGGCAGCACCACGATCGTGGCGCCCGCCAGCCAGGTCCCCTGGATGGCCGTGACCAGGGACCGGGTGGTCGGCGAGAGGAGCGCGACGTGGTCACCGGGGCGGACGCCCCGCGCCTGGAGCGCCGCCGCGTAGGCCTTGGCCTGCTCGTGCAGCTCACCCCAGGTCACGACATCCTCGTTGCCACCGACGACGAACGTGACGCTCGTACCGCGCGCGGCCGCGCGCTCGATGCGTTGGAGCAAGTCGGGCATCGCCGGTCCGACTTTCCGGCGCGAGGGGTGGTTACACATCCGAATTCACCGGGCGCATCGGAGACTTTTCCGCTTCGGCCGATCGGGACCCCGGCCGGTACTCTTCGCGTTCATGTCCGAGCCGTCGCCGTCGTCCGACCAGCCCCCCTACCGGTACACGGCCGCGCTCGCAGAACGCATCGAGACAAGCTGGCAGGACCGCTGGGAGCGCGAGGGCACGTTCTACGCCCCCAACCCGGTCGGCGACCTGAGCGAGGGCTTCGACAAGGTCGCGGACCTGCCCAAGCGCTACGTGCTCGACATGTTCCCCTACCCCAGCGGCGCGGGCCTGCACGTCGGCCACCCGCTGGGCTACATCGGCACCGACGTCTACGCCCGGTACCTGCTCATGACGGGCCACAACGTCGTCCACACCATGGGGTACGACGCGTTCGGCCTGCCCGCCGAGCAGTACGCGGTCCAGACCGGGCAGCACCCGCGCGCCACCACGGAGGCCAACATCGTCACCATGCGCCGCCAGCTGCGGCGCCTGGGGCTGGGACACGACTCGCGGCGATCGATCGCCACCATCGACGAGGGCTACTACCGCTGGACCCAGTGGATCTTCCTGCAGATCTTCAACTCCTGGTACGACGCCGACGCCGACCGCGCCCGGCCGATCGAGGACCTCGTCGCCGAGCTGGACGCGGGCGCCCGCGAGCCCGGCGAGGGCACGGGCCCGACCGGCGGGCCCTGGGCCGAGCTGACGCCGACCGAGCGCCGCGTGGTGGTCGACAACCACCGCCTCGCGTACGTGAGCGAGGCGCTGGTGAACTGGTGTCCCGCGCTGGGAACCGTGCTGTCCAACGAGGAGGTCACGTCCGAGGGCCGGAGCGAGCGGGGCAACTTCCCCGTCTTCCGCCGACCGCTGCGTCAGTGGATGCTGCGCATCACCGCCTACTCGGAACGGCTGCTTCGCGACCTGGACCTGCTGGACTGGCCCGACCCCATCAAGCTGATGCAGCGCAACTGGATCGGGCGGTCGGAGGGGGCGAGCATCACGTTCCCGACCCCCGCCGGTCCCGGCATCGAGGTGTTCACCACCCGGCACGACACGCTGTTCGGGGCCACGTACATGGTGCTCGCCCCGGAGCATCCGCTGGTCGACGAGCTGACCGCGGCCGCATGGCCCGAGGGCACGCCGGTGCGGTGGACCGGCGGGCAGGCCACCCCCGCCGAGGCGGTCGCCGCGTACCGCCGCCTGGCGAGCCGGCGCTCCGACGTCGAGCGGCAGATCGAGTCGCGCGACAAGACCGGCGTGTTCCTCGGCAGCTACGCCGTCAACCCCGCCACCGGGGGGGAGATCCCGGTCTTCGTCGCCGACTACGTGCTGATGGGCTACGGCACCGGGGCGATCATGGCGGTGCCGGGGCAGGACGACCGCGACTGGGCGTTCGCCGAGGCCTTCGGCCTGCCGATCGTGCGCACCGTCCAGCCGCCCGAGGGCTGGCCCGACGAGCCCTACCTGGGCGAGGGCCCGGCCATCAACAGCGCCAACGACTCGGTCGACCTGAACGGCCTGGGGATCGCCGACGCCAAGCACCGGATCTGCGAGTGGCTGGAGCGCACCGGGATCGGTACCGGCACGGTCACCTACAAGCTGCGGGACTGGCTGTTCAGCCGGCAGCGGTTCTGGGGCGAGCCGTTCCCCATCGTCTACGACCCCGACGACGGGCTGCCCCGGGCCCTCCCGGCGTCGATGCTGCCGGTGGTGTTACCCGAGGTCGACGACTACTCGCCCAAGACGTTCGCCGAGGACGACGAGACGTCCGAGCCGGAGGCCCCGCTGTCGCGCGCGACCGACTGGGTCAACGTCACCCTCGACCTGGGCGAGGGACCCAAGGCCTACCGCCGCGACACCAACACGATGCCCAACTGGGCCGGGTCGTGCTGGTACGAGCTGCGCTACCTCGATCCCCACAACGACAGGGCGCCGGTCGACCCCGAGATCGAGCGCTACTGGATGGGCCCGCGCTGGGACGGCGACTGCGGCGGCGTCGACCTCTACGTCGGCGGTGCCGAGCACGCCGTCCTGCACCTGCTGTACTCCCGGTTCTGGCACAAGGTGCTCTACGACCTGGGGTACGTGTCGTCCTTCGAGCCGTACCGCCGCCTGTACAACCAGGGCCTGATCCAGGCCTACGAGTACACCGACCGGCGCGGCTTCTACGTCGACGCCCACGAGGTCACACACCACGACGGCGCCTACTGGCACGGCGGCGACCAGGTCAACCGCCAGCTGGGCCGCATGGGCAAGAGCCGCAAGAACGCGGTTGCGCCCGACGAGATGTACAAGGACTACGGCGCGGACACCATGCGGCTCTACGAGATGTTCTCGGGGCCGCTCGACCAGAGCCGCCCGTGGGAGACCAGGGACGTGGTCGGCGTGTACCGGCTGCTGCAGCGCATCTGGCGGAACGTCGTCGATGAGGAGACCGGCGAGGCAACCGTCACCGACGACGAGCCCGACGACGAGACGCGGCGCGCCCTGAACCGGGCGATAGCGGCCGTCCGCGACGGCATGGACAAGCTCCGCTTCAACGTGTCCGTCGCCAAGATCACGGAGCTCAACAACCACCTGACGGCGCGGTACCTCGGGCGGGGCGTGCCCCGCGCCGCGGCCGAACCGCTGGTGCTGCTGCTGGCGCCGCTGGCGCCGCACATCGCCGAGGAGCTGTGGTCGCGCCTCGGCCACCCCGACTCGCTGGCCACCGAGCCCTTCCCGGAGGCCGACCCGCAGTGGCTGGTCGACGAGACCGTGGAGGTCCCCGTCCAGATCAACGGCAAGGTCCGGGCCCGGATCCAGGTGCCGGCCGGCGCCGACGAGGCCGCGTTGGAGGCCGCGGCCCGCGCCGACCCGCAGGTCGCCGCACTGCTGGACGCCAACGGCGCCGTGCGCAAGGTCGTCGCCGTCCCCGGCCGGCTGATCAACTTCGTGGTGGCCTGACCCTGCGGGGGCGGCGTGTGACACGCACGCCGCCCCGACGATAGGCTCTCTCCTCCGCAACGGGGCCGTAGCTCAGTTGGTAGAGCGTGTCCATGGCATGGACGAGGTCGCGCGTTCGAATCGCGTCGGCTCCACCCTCGTCGAGCCGACCGCCCGCAGAGGCGGCGGCTCGGTTCCGCGTCGGGGCGCCTACCGCCGCTGCGCCGTGGCGGCCGGCGCCCACTCGACGCGGGGGACATCCGCCCAGAGGCGCTCGAGCTCGTAGTAGTGACGGGTCTCGTCGAGGAACACGTGCACCACCACGTCGCCGTAGTCCATGAGGACCCAGTGGCGGTCGTCCAGGCCCTCGACCC
>DATFVX010000091.1:0-7208 GCA_035259985.1 Acidimicrobiales bacterium
CGACCTGCTGGACCGCCTGGTGCCGAGCCCCGACGTCGGCGCACGGGTCCCGCTACAGGACGCCGCCCGGGCCTGGTTGCGGGACGCCCTCTCGGTCGCCGGCGGGGGCGGGCGGGTGGTCGCGATCGACTATGCGGCCACCACCGCCGAGCTGGCCGGCCGCCCGCCGGACCAGTGGGTCCGGACCTACCGCGGGCACCGGCGGGGCGCGCCGTTGCTCGACGCACTGGGCGAGCAGGACGTCACCTGCGAGGTCGCGGTCGACCAGCTGGCAACCGTCAGGCGGCCGGAGCTCGATCGGAGCCAGGCCGACTGGTTGCGCGCCTGGGGCGTCGACGAGCTCGTGGCCGAGGGCCGTGCCGAGTGGAGCGAGCGGGCCCACGTCGGCGACCTCGCCGCGCTCCGCGCCCACAGCCGCATCACCGAGTCCGACGCCCTCCTCGATCCCGCCGGCCTGGGCGGCTTCCGTGTCCTCGAGTGGGCCGGGTGACCGCTCAGGCGCGATCGGCAGCGGCGGCCGCCAGGAGGGCCTCGATGCCCGCGACGATGAAGTCGAGCCCCAGCTCGAACTCGGCGTCGTAGCGGGAGGGCGTCATCTCGCCCAGATCCTCGAGTGCCGACAGGTCCGGGAAGCGGCTCAGGTCAAGCACGTCGCCGGGAGACTCGGGCCGCCGCCCGGCGCCGGCCTGTTCCGACACCTGTCCCTGGGTGAAGCCGGCGAGTATCCCCAGGACCTGGTCCGCGGCCCCGACGTCCAGACCGATGGCGCGGAGCTCGCAGACGGCCGCGTCGACGAAGGTCGCCGTGCCCTCGGTGATCAGCGGCCGGCCGGCAACCAGCGGAACGGCGTTGGGGTGGCTCAGCAGCACCGCCCGGTAGTTGCGGGCGTGCAGCCGGACCCGCTCCTGCCAGGGCTCGGGCCCGGACGCGGCGAGCGGCATCTCGCCGAAGATCAGCTCGACCACGCCGTCGATCAGGTCCTCCTTGCTCGTGACGTAGCCGTACAGCGACATCGCCTCCACGCCCAGTACCCGTCCGAGGCGGCGCATGCTGAGGGCGTCGACACCCTCGCGATCGACCAGGTCGAGCGCCCCCTGCAGGACCCGCGCCCTCGTCAGCGCGGGGCGTGCTGGTGGGGTCGCCATTCCTGCACCATGGCACGTCGCGCCGCGCCCGGCCACCGCGTCGCCGACGGCAGATAGGCTCGTCGGGCCGTCCAGTGCCACGAACGAGCGGTGACCAACCACCAGACACGCAGGGGGATAGGCGATGGCCGAACCGGCATCCGGAGCGGGCGCCCTTGGCGCCGCGATCGAGGACTTTCTCGTCGAGGACCGCACGTTCCCGCCGCCCCCGTCGTTCAAGGCCGACGCACTGATCACCGGTGCGGAGATCTACGACGAGGCGGCGGCCGACTGGCAGGGGTTCTGGGCCCGCCAGGCCGCAGACCTCGTGAGCTGGTACGACGAGTGGCACACGATCCTCGAATGGGAGCTGCCGTTCGCCCGCTGGTTCGTGGGCGGCACCCTCAACGTCGCCTACAACTGCCTCGACCGCCACGTCGAGGCCGGCAACGGCGACAAGGTCGCCTACCACTGGGAGGGCGAGCCGGGCGACGCCCGCACCATCACGTACGCCGACCTGCTGGGCGAGGTCCAGCGCTTCGCCAACGTGCTCAAGGGCCTGGGCGTCGGCAAGGGCGACCGCGTGGCGATCTACATGCCGATGATCCCCGAGCTGCCGGTGGCCATGCTCGCCTGCGCCCGCATCGGGGCGCCGCACTCGGTGGTGTTCGGCGGGTTCTCGGCCGACTCACTGTCCGGCCGGATCAACGACGCGGAGTGCAAGGTGCTGGTCACGGCCGACGGCGGCTTCCGTCGGGGCCAGCCCCACCCCCTCAAGCCCACCGCCGACGTGGCCGTGGCCGCGTCGCCGTCGATCGAGCACGTGGTGGTCG
This sequence comes from Acidimicrobiales bacterium, assembly GCA_035259985.1. Taxonomy (GTDB): domain Bacteria; phylum Actinomycetota; class Acidimicrobiia; order Acidimicrobiales; family VFJN01; genus DASQUK01. The sequence goes on from DATFVX010000091.1 coordinate 1,958, forward strand.
TGCGCCGCGTGACCGGCCACACCGACGCCGGCGACGTCGGACCGCCCGAGATGACCGAGGGCCGAGACCACTGGTACCAGGACCTCATGGCGCAGGCCGACGCGGAGTGCCCTCCCGTGCCCATGGACAGCGAGGACCTGCTGTACCTGCTCTACACGTCCGGGACGACCGCCAAGCCCAAGGGCATCATGCACACCACCGGGGGCTATCTGACCCAGGTGGCGTGCACGCACAAGTACGTGTTCGACCTCCACCCCGAGACCGACGTCTACTGGTGCGCGGCCGACATCGGGTGGGTCACCGGCCACAGCTACATCGTGTACGGGCCACTCACCAACGGCGCCACCAGCGTCATCTACGAGGGCACGCCCGACACGCCGGGCGAGGACCGGCTGTGGTCGATCGCCGAGCGCTACGGCGTCACCATCCTCTACACCGCACCTACGGCCATCCGCACCTTCATGAAGTGGGGGGCGCAGGAGCCCGGGAAGCACGACCTGTCGTCGCTGCGCCTGCTGGGCTCGGTGGGCGAGCCCATCAACCCCGAGGCGTGGATGTGGTACTGGGAGCACATCGGCGGCGGCCGATGCCCGATCGTCGACACCTGGTGGCAGACCGAGACCGGCGCCATCATGATCGCCCCGCTGCCGGGCGCGACCACCCTCAAGCCGGGCTCCGCCACGTTCCCGTTGCCCGGCATCGGCGCCGAGGTGGTCGACCAGGAGGGCGGCAAGGTCGAGCGGGGCGGCGGCTACCTCACGCTCACGCAGCCCTGGCCCGCGATGCTGCGGGGCATCTACGGCGACCCGGAGCGCTATCGCGAGACCTACTGGGCCCGCTACGGCGATCGCTACTTCGCCGGCGACGGCTGCAAGATCGACGACGACGGTTACTTCTGGCTGCTGGGCCGCGTCGACGACGTGATGAACGTGTCGGGGCATCGCATCTCCACGACCGAGGTCGAATCCGCCCTCGTCGACCACGAGGCGGTGGCCGAGTCGGCGGTGTGCGGGGCCACCGATCCCGTGACGGGCCAGGCCATCGTCGCGTACGTCACCGTCCGCGGAGGCGTCGACGCCACGCCGGAGCTCGGCGAGGAGCTGCGCACCCACGTGGCCAACAAGATCGGGCCGACGGCCCGCCCCAAGCTGCTCATCTTCACCGACGAGCTGCCGAAGACCCGCTCCGGCAAGATCATGCGGCGGCTGCTGCGAGATGTGGCCGAGGGCCGGGCCCTGGGTGACACCACCACGCTCGCCGACCCCGCCGTGGTCGAGGAGATCCGCAAGCGCGCCGAGGCCCAACCGCAAGAGGACTGAGGGTGGGTCACCAACCCGCTCGGTGAACGTCGCGCACGGCCTCGCCGAGCACCCCGACCGCCGTCTCGAGCTGCCCGTCGGACAGGTATGGCGCGGGCCCGAGCCGCAGGAATCGGCCCCGCGCGTCCACGCTGACACCCCGCTCCCGCAGGGCCTCCCGTAGTCCCGACGCGTCCGGCGTGTCGAGGGCCAGGAACCCGCCGAAGCCCGACGGCGGCGTGGCACGGTCACGGGTGATGACCTCGTCCGGCAGGCCCAACGCGTCGAACCCTCGCGCCAGGACCTCCCGCTGGTGCCGGTACGAGTCGTGGAGGAGCTCCGGCGTCAGCCCCTGCTCGTCGAAGAATCGGAAGACCCGGGCGGCCCGGTAGTGGCTCGTCGGGTCGTAGGTGGCCCCGGCGAAGCGCTGCGCGCCCGGACCGTAGGCCACCGGGTCGGGACGGGACTCGTCGGGCAGGGTGTCGAAGTCGGCGTACCAGCCGGTGACCACTGGCCGAAGCCGGTGGGCATGAGGCGGCAGCCGGAGGAAGCAGTTGCCTTCGCCGAGTTGCAGGTACTTGTACCCGCCGCCCACCACCCAGGCATCGCCGAGGCCCAGCGCGTGGATCGGGAACGGCACCACGCCGAGCGCGTGGTAGGCGTCGACGAGCAGCTCTGCGCCGCGACGGCGGCACGCGGGGCCGAGGGCACCCAGGTGGGGCACGACGCCGGCGGTCTCGAACAACACCGCCGATACGAGCACCGCCGCCGTCCGATCGTCGACGGCGGCGGCCAGGCGCTCGGCGAGCGTGGTGGCCGGCTCCGCGGCCACCCACTCGACCTCGATGCCGGCCTCCGCCAGCCGCGCCAGCTGTCGCCGCAGCGTGTGGAACTCACCGCTCGACGTCACCAGCCGGCGCCGGCGGCCGACGTCGAGCGCCGACAGGAAGCGGACGACGACGTCGTGCGTGCTGGCGCCCAGGGCGATGGCGCCCCCGGGGTCGCAGAGCAGGTGCCGGAACCCAGCGCGCACGGCGTCTGCCCGGGCGAAGGCACGGTCCCACTTGCCGTCGACTAGCTCGGCCGCGTCGTCGTACGCCTCGAGCTGCGCCTCCCGGGCGACGTCCGGCCACGCCTGGTGGGAATGCCCGGTGAGCAGCAGCCTGTCGGCGACGCGGAACCGGGAGTAGTGGCGGGCGAGGGCGTTGGGCGACCGGGCCAGGTCCGCGAGCTCGATCACAGCTGGCTCCGGATCGCCCACAGGTCGGGGAACACCGGGCTCGACAGTGTTGTGCGCAGGTAGGCCACGCCGGGCGATCCGCCGGTCCCCGGCTTGGAGCCGATCGTGCGCTCGACCATCTTGACGTGGCGGTAGCGCCACTCCTGCATGCCCTCGTCGAGGTCCACCAGCCGCTCCGCCACCTGCGCGGGCTCCCCGTCGTCGCGGTAGACCGCGAGCAGGAGCCGCTGGACGGCGGTCGAGCTGTGGAGGGGCCCGGACACGTCCCGGGCGAGGGCGTCGGCGGGAACGTCGTAGCCGGCGGCGCCGAGGTAGCGCAGGAACGAGTCGAACAGCGACGGCCGCGCCATCGCCGCCGCGATGCGCGTGCGGGCGTCGCTCGCATCGGCGTAGTGGTCGAAGACCCGGGGATCGCGCCGCCCGAGCACCGCCTCGAGCTCGCGGAACTGCGCCGACTGGAACCCACTCGCCGCCTCGAGGCGGCTCCGGAAGCCGAGGAACTGGCGAGGTGTCATCGTCTCGAGCACGTCGATCTGCGCAACCGCGACCTTGAGGATCGTGAGGATGCGCTTCAGGGTGGTCAGCGTGTGCGGCGTGTCGCCGTCCTCGAGGCGGCGTTGCAGGTGGGCGAGCTCGTGGAGCAGCTGCTTGAACCAGAGCTCGTACACCTGGTGGATGACGATGAACAGCATCTCGTCGTGCTCGTCGGAGCGAGGATGCTGCGCACCGAGCACGTCGTCGAGTGCCAGGTAGGAGGTGTAGGTGAGGGCGGGCGAGCGTTCGGTCACGGCGGGGTCACCGCGCCAAGCTAGGCCGGTGCACCGGACCCCCGAGCACTGGCGCTGGCACGATGGGCCGGTCGACGGCGGCGCGGCGGTGGTGTTCGACATGGACGGCGTGCTGTCCGACGCCTCCCGCCGGCAGCACTTCCTCGACTGGCCCCGACGCGACTGGGAGGCGTTCTTCGCCGCCTGCGGTGACGACGCGCTCATCGACGAGGTGGCGCGGCTGCTCGACGTGCTCGACGACGACCTGCGGATCGTGCTGCTGACCGCGCGGCCGCTGCGCGTCCGCCCCCAGACCCTCGCATGGCTGGACCGCTACGAGCTGCGCTGGGACCTGCTGATCATGCGCGATCACGGCGACTACTCGGCGTCCCGCGAGTTCAAGCTGGAAGCGGTCGACGACCTGCGGGCCTGGGGGTTCGACCTCCGCCTGGCGTTCGAGGACGACCGCCGCAACGTCCAGATGTTCCACGGCCAGGGCGTGCCCTGCATCTACATCCACTCCGGCTACTACGACTGAGCCGTCTGCCGGGCCCGACCGCAGGGTGGGCGCTCACACCTGACGTACAGCCGGTTCTCAGGAACCGGGGCTACCCTGCCGCTGCGTGAGGAACACCTTCAAGACGTTCGTCCTGCTCGCGGGCCTCGGCGGTCTGCTCGTGATCATCGGCCAGCTCCTGGGCGGCTACCAGGGCGCCATCATCGGGTTGGCGCTCGGCCTGCTGTTCGTCGGCTTCTCCTACTGGAAGAGCGACACGCTCGCCATCCGTGCCGCCCGCGCGGTGCCGGTCACCGAGCAGGAGATGCCCGAGTACTACGCCATCGTCCGCGAGCTGACGCAGCAGGCGGGCATGCCGATGCCCAAGCTGTACGTCACCCCCGACCAGCAGCCCAACGCCTTCGCGACCGGGCGCAACCCCGAGCACGCGGCCGTCGCCGTCACCCAGGGCATCCTGCGCATCCTCACCTGGGAGCAGCTCCGCGGCGTCCTGGCCCACGAGATCAGCCACGTCGGCAACCGCGACATCCTCATCGGCTCGGTGGCCGCCGCCATCGCCACGGGGATCACGTTCATCGCCACCTTCCTGCGGTTCTCCGCCATCTTTGGCGGCGGCCGCGACGACGAGGGCGGCAACCCCATCGCCCTGCTGGCCCTGGCGATCCTGGCGCCAGTGGCCGCCGGCCTGCTGCAGATGGCGCTCAGCCGCAGCCGCGAGTTCGAGGCCGACCGCAGCGGCGCCCAGCTCATCGGCGACGGCGAGCCACTGGCGCAGGCGCTCGAGAAGCTCGAGGTCGGCGCTCGGCAGATCCCCATGGAAATCGATCCGGCCCATGCCTCGGCCTTCATCGTCAACCCGCTTGCGGGCCGCAAGTTCAACTTCTCCACCCTCTGGCGCACGCACCCGGCGACCGAGGACCGCGTCAAGCGGCTCCGCGGCGGCGAGTGGCGCTAGCGCCGCGCGCGCGAGGCGCCGGTGACCACGCCGCCACCGCAGCACCTCTCCCCGCTATGGGCCGACGACACGCGCGCGACGCCGCCACTCGTCGGTGACGAGCGCGAGATCCTGACCGCCTACCTCGACTGGCATCGCCAGACGTTCGAGCTCAAGTGCGCGGGCGTGCCCCCGGAGCGCCTCTCCGAGCGGGGCGTCCCGCCCTCGGACCTGAGCCTGCACGGCCTCGCCCGGCACCTTGCCGGGGTGGAGCGCTGGTGGTTCCGCACGCAGTTCGCGGGCGAGGACGTGCCGATGCTCTACTACTCCGACGACGACCCGAGCCAGGACTTCGACGACCTCGGCGGCGACGTCGCCGAGGCCCTGGCGGTGTGGCGGGCGGAGTGCGAGCGGTCGCGCGAGATCGTCGCCAACGCTGCGTCCCTCGACAAGACCGGCACCCATCTGGTGACCCGCAATCCGGTCTCGCTCCGC
>DATFVX010000092.1:0-3364 GCA_035259985.1 Acidimicrobiales bacterium
CAGCAGGCGGGCGAACGTCATGCCCGCTTCGGCCCGGAGGCGGGGGTTGCGCGGCGCCCGGTTCACGACCGGGACGATGCGCTCGCCGGCCACGCCCAGCTCCAGCAGGTCACGGGCCACCCGGAGCTGCGAATGGACGCCGGCCAGGCCGGCCAGCCCCACCACCAGCACGCGGTCGGCGTCGACCAGCGTGTGGCGAGCCAGCACGTTGCGGTCCTCGACCTCGACCGAGCCGCACTGCTCCTCGCCCTCGACGTCGGCGTCGACGTCGGCCACGACCACCCGGTACGTGCCGCGCAGCGCCTGCACAGCGGCGTCGACGGCACGGGGCCGCATCGCCGTCCAGTCGCGGTGGCGGCGCAGGCCCAGCAGGACGTCGTAGCCGCGGTCGGGCACGCCGAAGCACATCGCCCGCACCTGGGGAGCCGGCAGCGCCGCGGCTCGGTGCGCGTCGACCAGCTCGCTCAGCCCCGGGACGACGTCGCCGGCGTCGTGGAGCAGCGCCTGATGGCCATGCAGGGCAAGGTCGGCCAGCACCACCAGACCCCGGTCCCGAGGGTCGGCGGCCAGGCCCGCGGCCAGCGCCATGGCCAACGTCGATCGGCCCACGCCACCGGCGCCGGTCACTGCCACGAGCCGGCCCCGCCAGGCGCCCAGAGGTTCCGACGTCGCCCGCGCGGTTGCCATCGCCAGCTCGTCACCTCGCGCCAGCGGCCGGGCCACGGCCCGTAGCCCGTCGAGCAGCTGCTCCCGCTCGAAGGTGGCGGGGAGGACCGCGTGCACGCCGAGGTCGCGCCAGGAGCGCACGGAGCGCCCGTCGTCGACCGCGATGACGACGCAACCGTGCCGCCACGCCAGCTCGACCAGGTCGCGGTCGAGCGCCGCCAGCCCGGCATCGACCAGCAGGGCCGAGAAGGGCCGCCCGGATCGGAGCCGGGCGCGAGCCTCCTCGCCCGACACCACCTTCACGAAGTCGATGGCTAACGCCGCGGAGGTGGCCCAGCGGGCCACGTTGCCGAACCAGGGCGCCCGCACCCGCGCCAGGCCGAGCACGACGTACCGGTCGGCGACGGTCACGACCCGCCCCCACCGCCCGTGCCACCGGCGGCGTCCCGCGGCTGGCGGCCCACGTGGGTGGTGCGGATCATCGTGACCGCACCGTTGGCGGCCGCATCGACGATCGCCAGCTGCTCGTCGGGGTCGGACACCCCGAGCGTGACGGTCAGGTCGTCGCCGCCGTCGAACGTGCTGCCGGCCTCGCTGACCTCGAGGACGCGGATCCCCGCGGCGACCTGGGCGGTGCCGTCCTCCTGGGTGGTGGCGTACACGTCCACCAGGTCGCCGGGGCGCAGGCGTCCGTTCACCGCCCGCTCGCGCGCCAGCGCGATGGACAGCTCGGCGGTCGGGTCGCGGCCGCCCTGATCGCTCAGCGACGCCGCCTGGATCAGCTCGCCCTCGGCTATCGGCGCCAGCGCCACCCGGCCCTCCAGGCCGGCCCCGTCTTGGAACGCGGCGCCGGCCACGCCGGCCGGCAGATCGATGCGCACCCAGCGCACCGCTTCCGGCCCCACCGGGTCGCCCGGACCGAGCGAGTCGGCCGCCACCGCATACGCGTGCTCGGGCGTGCCGGTCGCCCGGGACCACATCACGAACGTGGCCAGGCCCGACAACGCCACGAGCACGCCCCCGACCACTGCCCGCGCGCCGGGCACGCCCGCAGGTCGCGCCACCGTGAGCGAGGGCGCGTTCGTCTCGACTTCGGTCGCGCCGCCACCGTGGGTCGACCGGGTCATCACCATCGTTTTCTCGCCTCTCCCAGCGATCTGACACTGGAGGTTGTCCGGCTCAGCCGGTGCCTCGATTCGGAGTGACGCCAGCCAGCGCCTCCGCCGCGCCACCCTCGGACGCACGGAGCGACCGTGATGGCCCACACACCATACGTGGGGGTGGGTCATTCACAAGAATATGACCGAAAGATGCCCAAACACCATGCGAAGAGGTAAGGTGTCCGGCGTGAACACCGACGAGACCGAATGGCTCTCGACCCAAGAGGCAGCACGACGGCTCGGGATCACTCCCCGAACCCTCTACCGGTTCATAGACCATGGAGAGTTGCCGGCGTACCGCTTCGGTCGGGTCATCCGACTACGCGGCCACGAGGTCGACGACTTCATCCGAAGGTCGCGCATCCAGCCGGGTGAGCTAGAGCATCTGTACCCCGAGCCCGCGGTCAAGGGCGAGGACGACTCCTGAACCACGACAGCGGTGGCGGGCCCGGCGGCGAGACCGACGGTGTCCGCCGCCTGCACTCACACCCCTGAGGCGGATGGCCCGAGATCGGGCCGGTTGTCCACAGTGCACAGGGTTGGCGACAGGACGTCCACAGGGTTGCCCCTCTCGTAGCGCACAGGGCGCGAGTCGTACCGTGATCCCATGCCGACGTTCGAGGTGATCCTGCGAGACCGGACCGTCGAGACCGTCGACGGCGCCGACGCCTACCAGCAAGAGGGCCCGATGACCACGTTCTTCCGCCGAGGTGACGGCCGCGACGTGATCGACTCGTGGAGCACGCGCATCGCCAGCTTCCGCACTGCCGACCTGCTGGTGGTCCGGCGGCGCGAGCCGGCGTCGAGCACCCTCCGCTCGATCGCCGGCTGAGCGCACTCCACCTCAGCGATCGTCGGCGCTGAAGTGCATGTAGTCGGTCGGGCGCGTCCAGAGCCCGCCCCAGGCCCAGCCGATGTTCCCGAAGGCGGTGACCACTCCGTCGCCGTCGGCCAGCATGCCGGGACGCACGTTGGCACGGTCCAAGTACGACGTCGCCAGCTCGGGCAGCACCAGGTCGCCGCTGACGTAGGGGTTCATGAACGGGTTGACGTCCACCGCCCGGCCGTAGGCGTGCGATGACCACGAGCTTCGCCCCCGCCCGGCGATGGGGCGGCACGCGAAGGCGGACGTGTTGTTGCCGTCGCCGGTGAGCGGCGCGTCGAGGTCGGCCCGTGTGGTGATCCGCATCTCCTCGATCGGGTAGCGGGCGTCGAACAGTGTTTGGAACGCGCCGACGAACCGCTCGGCCTGCGTGGCGTCGACCATCAGCTCGCCGGTGTGGGCCCGGCCGTCGAAGCCCCAGAACGACACCGTGACGTAGCTCAGCTGCTCCAACGTGACCGGGCAGGCCGCCTGCCACGTGGAGCGGGCCGCCACGTCTCCGGGGACGGGCCCGATGGTCGAGTGGAACCCCCCGTCCGCAGGCGGGGGCAGCAGGTCGATGGTGGCCAGCTGGCGGGGGTCGAGCTCGGGCGGGGTCGGCTCGGGGCCGGCGGTGCCGTCGGCCCGCAAGGGCAGCACCCGGGTGCCGAGCCAC
>DATFVX010000093.1:0-29578 GCA_035259985.1 Acidimicrobiales bacterium
CACCACGGCGGCAAGGGCTCCGAGGCGCACAAAGCCGCGGTGATCGGCGACACGGTGGGCGATCCGTTCAAGGACACCGCCGGGCCGGCGCTCAACCCCCTGATCAAGGTCATGAACCTGGTCTCACTCCTGATCCTGCCGGCGATCATCAACCTGTCGGACGTCAACCCCGACAACATCCTGTCCACGACGCCGGAGCCCGCCGCGTACGTGATCGCCGCGGTGGCTCTGGCCGTCCTGCTCGGCGCCATCGCCTTCTCCAAGCGGTCGGGGGCAGGGATCGCCAGCGGCACCAGCGCCGACGGTCAGACCCCAGCGGAGCACGCCGCCTCCCCCGCCCCGGTATCGCGCTAGGTCGCGCGCGGCGTCGGTTCCCTCACGGCACTCGCGAGGGAGCCGTCGCCGGCACGGGTCGACGCCTAGCGGTCTAGGTCTCCGACGGGCTGGGCGTGGTCGTCGGCTCTGCCACGCTGGGGCTCCAGCGGGTCACTGCGTACCCGACGCCAGCCACGACGATCCCGACGATGACGGCACCGATCTGTAGTGGCCCGATGTCGTCGTCGCCGAGACCGATCACTCCGGCGAAGGCCCCCAGCAGGGCGACGATCGCACCGATCGCCACGATCACCCAGCCCGCGAGCTTGCGTGTTTGAGCGTCCACGGTCGTCTCCTCTATTGGACGGCGGGATCCTGGGGCACCCCAGACGCGCACCCAGCACGCGGATCATAGAACGGTGACACGGCGGCCGCGGGCGGGCCGGCGGTACGACGGTGGCACCCCCCTTGACTTCGAGCGCACTCGAAGCCCTACCGTCGGGGGCGATGACCGTCGCGCTCGTCCCACCATCCGCCGATCTCGTCGAGGCCGAGGACCGAGATTCGGCCTCCTGCGGTGCTCCGGCTCCGACCCTGCCACCGAACGGGCCACAGTCGCTGCCGATCGCGGAGGCCGCCGAGCGGACCGGTGTGACGGCCCACACGCTCCGGTACTACGAGCGCATCGGCCTACTCGACGTTCCCCGCGACCATGCCGGGAGGCGCTGGTACACCGAGACCGAGCTGGCACGCGTCGTCTTCATCACCAGGCTGCGGCTCACCGCCATGCCCATCCGCAACGTCCAGGCCTACTTCCGGCTGGTCGACGCCGGACCCGGCAACGAGGCCGAGCGCCTCGCCCTGCTCGAGCGCCACCGCAGCGAGGTGAAGGACCGGTTGATCGAGCTCCAGGCGGCGCTCGATGTGATCGACTTCAAGATCGCCACGTATGGCGGCATGTGCGATCCCTGACGCCGCAGGTCCGCCCTCCCCGCCGTTCCCGCCGTCCCGACGTCCAAGGAGAGATCTCATGGCAGTACCCCAACGCGCGCTCGGCCGATCCGGGCTCACCGTGTCGGCCCAGGGCCTCGGCTGCATGGGCATGAGCTTCGCCTACGGCACCCCCGACGCCGCCGAGGCCGCCGCAACCATCGACCGGGCGCTCGAGCTCGGCGTCACCCTGCTCGACACGGCCGACATGTACGGCTTCGGCGAGAACGAGCAGCTCGTCGGCAAGAGCATCGCCGGTCGCCGCGACGATGTCGTGCTGGCCACCAAGTTCGGCATCTTCATCGACCCGGACGGCCGCGACGGACGGAGCGTCCGCGGCGACCCGGAGTACGTCCGCCGGGCCTGCGACGCCTCGCTCGGGCGGCTCGGCGTGGACCACATCGACCTCTACTACCAACATCGGCCAGACACGGGCGTGCCCATCGAGGAGACCGTGGGGGCCATGGCCGAGCTGGTCGGCGCCGGCAAGGTGCGGTACCTCGGCTTGTCGGAGGCGTCGGCCGACACGGTCCGCAGGGCCACGGCGGTCCACCCCATCGCCGCGCTGCAGAGCGAGTGGTCGCTGTTCTCGCGCGACATCGAGGCCGAGATCGTGCCGACCTGCCGCGAGCTCGGCGTCGGCCTCGTGCCCTACAGCCCGCTCGGCCGGGGCCTACTCACCGGCACGGTGTCAAGCCTCGACGAGCTCCAGGGCGACGACTTCCGCCGCACCCAGCCGCGCTTCCAGGGCGACAACCTCGATCGCAACCTCGAGCTGGTGGCGGTGGTCCGGGAGATCGCCGCCCGCCACGACGCGACCCCCGGGCAGGTTGCCCTGGCCTGGCTGCAGGCTCAGGGCGACGACGTCGTGCCCATCCCCGGGACCAAGCGCCGCACGTACCTCGAGGAGAACGTGGCCGCGGTCGACGTCGAGCTGTCAGCCGACGACGTCGCCCGCCTGGAGGCCCTGACGCCGATCGGCGCCCGGTACGCGGACGCGGGCTGGGTCAACCGTGACACGCCGGCCGCGTCGACGGACCACTAGACAGCCGGCCCGACCGCCGTCGCCCGGGCCCCGCCGCGGACGCGCAGGCGCGCCAAAGTGGAGGGAGCGTCCGCCAACCCCCGGCAGCTGGCGGACGATCACCCCACTGAGCCAAGAGCTTGCCATCCGAGGCAAGCGCGCTTCGCGCTGGCTTGGCCACTCAACTCGCTCATTGCTCGGTTTTCGGCGTCTCTCAGGGCTGGCTACTGACAACACCGCACGTCACATCCTGGTGAATACAAGCCGAAACCTCGGTTGCGAGCTTGTGCTCGTCCCAGCCGTTGAAGAAGTCCGCGTGCGCCGTGACCACCGAGCCCGAGGCGAGCGACAGGTCGTGGCCACCACCCGTCACCGGGTACTCGATCGAGAGCAGCAGCTGGGGCACCGCAACGGGGTGCGACGCCGGGCACGCCCCGCCGGCGCTGCGCGCCATGTGGCTCGTGTGGTCGTCGCTGTCGACGTGCCGGCCGTCCCAGCAGTCCGGAAAGCTCACCATGAGGCGCAGCGGCCGGCCCTCGGGGCAGGCGGGCGGGGTCGCGTGGCGTTCGGATCCCGAACCGCAGGCCCACGCGACGGTGTCGAGGGGCTGGGGCCGCGACGCCCCCTGGTCGCCGCCGATCATCTTGAGCCCGAACGGGTAGGGCTCGACCGTTCTCGGATCGACGCCCACGCCCGGGCGGTAGTACGCGGCGGCACCGGTGGGTGGCACCATCCGACCGCGCTCCAACAGCGCCGGCGCCCAGTACGACGCCCGGTCGAGCTTCTGCTCGCAGGTCGTGTCGCCGGCGGCCAGGTCGGCGGCGGTGGTCGAGGCGCCGGCGACGGTGCTTCCGAAGAACGTGTGCAGATGCGATCGGCCGTGATGGCCGAAGTGCACGATCGGGTCGTCGGGTGCCGCGTGGCTGAAGCGGCACTCGACGACGAACTGGGGTACCCGCCCCTGCGGCCCCGCCTGTGTCGGGGACACGCGGAGGGCGACGTCGTCGTGGCCCTGGGCGCACCCTGCGAGGACGACGGCGGCCAGCACGAACGAACGTGCGGTGCGAAGGGCCCTCATGGGGGCCCCAGCCACCGCACGTTCGTTGGGTGGGTCATGCCGGCTTGTCCGGCACCTCGATCGCATCGACGTCGATGTCGGCCGGCACGTCGGTGGCGGGACGGGCCGGAGCGGTCTCGGCGTCGGGCATGTTCTCCTGGTCGTCGGGCACCGGCGTGGTCTTGTAGTCACCGGACGGTGGCTTCTCGGCGAGGAACTTGGTCAGGTCCAGGGGCCCGGCCGACCAGTCACCGCCGCTGCCTTCGCCCTCGCACGGCGCCAGGGCCTCGAGGTCGGCGGGCGCGGTGCTGCTGATCTCGTTGTCGGCGAAGCAGTTGCCGAGGTGGGACACGTCCTCGAGCGACCCGATCCCGATGTCGGCCAGGCGCGAGTCCTCGACCACGTTGCCGACCACGCGGTTGTCCCGCGGGTTCCACAGCACGGTGTCGGGGATGGTGGCGGGGTCCGCGGTGGCCTCGCCCTTGGCCTCGCTGCACGGCTGGTCGTCGTCGGACGCAGGCGGCACGACGTCGTTGGCGTCCTCCTCGGGGAAGGGCAACAGGCCGATCCCCGTGAGGTCGTGGTCGTAGACGCGGTTGCGTTCGATGATGTTGCCGACACCGCCGGCCGGCAGGATGCCGTTGCCCATGGCCAGCAGGGCCACGTCGATGGCGGGGGTGTCCGCCTGGTTGTTGGAGTACACGAGGTTGCCCACGATGGTGGTCTTGCGCTCGGGGTAGCACAGCTCGTAGCTGCCGGAGTTGGGCACGATCCCCGCCCGGTTGAAGCGGAACGTGGAGTTCACGATCAGCAGGTTGCCGCCGGAGTTGGTGCCGGAGTAGCCGAGCCCGTTGTGCTCGGAGACGACGTCGTCGATGACGGCGTCGCACGGGTAGCACTGGCCGATGTAGACGCCGGCGTCGGGGCTGCCCGACGTGTAGCTGTGCTCGATGAGTCCCTTCACGGAGTCGAAGGCGTAGATGCCGTAGTCGCCGGTGCGGTACGTCGTGAGGTAGGAGGCGCGGTAGCCCTCGACGCCGGTCCAGAAGAAGCCGTTCTTGGTGTAGTTGCGCGCGGTCATGTTCTCGATCGCCACGCCGGCGGCGCCCGTGACCCGGATGCCGTTGTCCAGCTCGAAGCCGCCGTCGAGGATCACCTCGTTGCGGTCGACGCCGCGGATCGTCAGCTCGTCGGTGGTGACGCTGACCGACTCCTCGTACGTGCCCGGCTGGATGAGGATCAGGTCTCCGGGCTCGGCCGCATCGACGGCGGCCTGGATCGTGTCGTGGTCGTCGGGGACGTTGATCGTGCTGCCGCCGTCCGCCTCCCCCTCCCCGGATGCGCCGTCATCGTCGTCGCCGCCGCAGGCGGCGAGGGCGAGGGCGCCGGCGAGCAGCAGCGCGAACAGGCGTCGTGTGGTGGGCATGCGGTTCTCCCCTGGACTCAGCCGCTGACGACGATCGTCCCGATCATCCCAGCGTCGGTCGTGCCGTGGATCGAGCAGTAGTAGCGGTACACGCCGGGTTCGTCGAAGGTATGCGAATAGGTGGCGCCGGGCTGGAAGTCGTCGACCTCGACGCCCCAGTCGTCGCCGTCCACGTGGAGGACGTTGTGCTCGTTGCGGCCCTTGTTGGTCCAGACGACCTCGGTGCCGGGTGCGACCTCGATGTTCTCGGGGCGGAACGAGTTGTCGAGGACAGTGACCGGGGCGGGATCGGTGTCGACGACGACGACGTCCTCGGGCACGGAGTCGTCGGACGAGCCGCCCGCCGTGGAGAGCCCGCCATCGCCGCCGGCGCTGTCGTCGTCGCCGCCACAGGCGGCGAGCGAACCGGCGACGAGGACGAGGCCCAGGAGCGACGCGGTGGCACGCTTCATCGACTGGGAGAGTAGACGTCGCCTTACACCGTCAGGGAATCGAGCAGGTTGTTGGCGGCGCCGGCGGCGACCTACGTTGCGTCGGCCGTCTGACGCACCGTCAGACGCACCGAGCGCCGAGGGCCGCTGCCGGATGCCGATCACCACCGAGCGCCACGACTCCGGGGTCGCGGAGGTCGTGATGGATAACCCGCCCGTCAACGCCCTGCCGGTGGCCGGATGGTTCGAGCTGGCCTCGACGGTCCGGGGGCTCGGCGAGGACGCCACCGTCCGGGCCGTCGTGCTGCGCGCCGAGGGCCGCGGCTTCAACGCCGGCGTCGACATCAAGGAGATGCAGGCGAGCCAGGGCTTCGACGCCCTGGTGGGCGCCAACCGGGGCTGCTTCGAGGCCTTCGCCGCCGTCTACGAGTGCAGGGTGCCGGTGCTGGCGGCGGTGCACGGCTACTGCCTCGGCGGCGGCATCGGCCTGGTCGGCAACGCCGACATCGTGGTGGCGTCGGACGACGCGACGTTCGGCCTGCCCGAGGTCGACCGCGGCGCCCTCGGCGCCGCGACCCACCTGGCGCGGCTGGTCCCGCAGCACAAGATGCGCGCCATGGTCTACACGGCGGCCACCGCCACCGCCGATGAGCTGGCGGCGTTCGGATCGATCCTGCGGGTGGTGCCCCGCGACGAGCTACGGGCGACGGCGCTCGAGGTGGCCGAGGCGATCGCCGCCAAGTCGCCGGCCGTGATCCGTGCGGCCAAGGAGTCGCTCAACGGCATCGACCCGTGGGACGTCCGGCGGAGCTACCGGTTCGAGCAGGGCTTCACGTTCGAGCTGAACCTCATCGGGGAGGGCGACAAGCACCGCTCGCGCTTTCTTCGCGGGACCGGCCGTCCCGACGACCAATCCCGCGAGGAAGACGAGGCCGGGGGTCATGAGTGACAAGTTGATGACCGAGGAGGAGGTGGTCGACCGCCTCCGCTCGGGCATGACCATCGCCATCGGGGGGTGGGCCAGCCGGCGCAAGCCGATGTCGATCGTCCGGGCGATGGTGCGCAGCGACCTCACCGACCTCGTGATCGTCACTCACGGCGGCCCGGACCTCGGCCTCCTGTGCGCCGCCGGCAAGGTGCGCAGGGCGATCTACGCCTTCGTGTCGCTCGACACGATCCCGCTCGAGCCCCACTTCCGCGCTGCGCGCCAGGCGGGTGCCATCGAGGACGAGCCGCTGGACGAGGGGCTGTTCCACCTCGGGCTGCAGGCGGCGGCGTGGCGGCTGCCGTTCCTCCCCAGCCGGGCCGGCCTCGGGTCGGACCTGCTGCGCGACAACGGCCGGCTGCGGACGTTCACGTCCCCCGTCCCGGGACCGGGCGGCGAGGACGAGGAGCTCGTGGCCATGCCGGCCCTCCGGCCCGACGCCAGCGTCTGCCACCTCAACCGGGCCGACCGGCGCGGCAACGCGATGTTCCTCGGGCCCGACCTCTACTGGGACGATCTCATGCTGCAGGCCGCGCCCAGCGGCGGCAGGTTCATCTCGGCCGAGCGCGTCGTCGACACCGCCGACTTGCGCGGCGAGGGCTGCCTACACCAGATGCGGATCAGCCGCATGATGGTCGACGGCGTCGTGTCGGCCCCCGGCGGCGCGCACTTCACGCAGTGCGAGCCCGACTATCCGCGGGACGAGGCGGTGCAGGCCGCCTACGCGGCATCGGCCCGCTCGCCCGAGGCCTGGTCCACCTTCCGTTCCGAGTGGATCGACATCCCCGAGGCGGAGTACCAGCGCAAGGTCAGGGAAGGCGCGTGACCCCGCACGTCACCCGGGCCGAGGTGTGCGCGGTGGCGGTCGCCGAGTGCTTTCGCGGCGACGGCGAGCTGCTCGCCAACCCGATCGGCACCATCCCCATGATCGGCGGCCGCCTGGCGCGGGCGACGTTCGAGCCCGACCTGGCCATGACCGACGGCGAAGCCACGCTCATCGCCAACGACCGGGCGGTGGTCGCGCCCGAGGAGCGCGTGATCGAGTACTGGAATCCCTACCGGTCGATGTTCGACTGGGTCTGGTCGGGTCGCCGCCACGTGATGATGGGCGCCTCGCAAGTGGACCGCTACGGGAACCAGAACCTGGCCGCCATCGGCGACTACGCCCGGCCCAAGGTGCAGCTTCTCGGCTACCGGGGCGCCCCCGGCAACACGATCAACGATCCCACCAGCTACTGGGTGCCCAACCACAGCCCCAAGGTGTTCGTCGAGAAGGTCGACACCGTCACCGGCATCGGCTGGGACCGGGCGGCGGCGCTGGGCCAGGCGGCGCGCTTCGTCGACGTCCGGCGGGTGGTGTCCAACCTCGGCGTGTTCGACTTCGAGACCCCCGATCGGCGGATGCGGCTTCGTTCGGTCCATCCCGGGGTGAGCGTCGAGGACGTCGTGGCGGCCACCGGCTTCGAGCTCGCGGTGCCCGCCGACGTGCCCAAGTCGCGCCTGCCGACGCCCGAGGAGCTCGAGCTGATCCGCGAGGTCATCGATCCCGAGGGCGCGCGCGAGCGCGAGCTGCCGGACCCCGACTAGCGGGGCGGCCCGAGCCCCGTCGCCCGTTCCTGGCACGGACTTGGTTGCTGGGCAACCAAATCGGCGCCCGGAACCGACGACAGCCCGCCGGACTACGGGTTCTCGGCCCCGAGGGCGTCCGCCTTGTTCGGCGCCGGCGTCCCCGGCTGGTGGAGCAGGTTCACCACGTCGATGACGCCGGGCGTCGCCCGCACGTCGTGCTCGACCTGCTGGGCCCTGTGCTCGTCCGGCACCTCGCCGCGCAGCGTGACCACGCGGTCGTTGACGTCGATCGTCAGGTGCGGGCCATCGACGTGGCCGAGCACCTCGCTCCGGATCTTGTCGACGAGCGTCGTGTCGTCGTCGGGGACATGGGGCCGCGGATGACGGAGCTTGTGGATCACGCCCTCGGCCCTTCCCTTGCCGTAGCGGCCCTGGCGCTCGACCGCGCGCACCTCCCGGCGCACCGTCGCCCGACCCCGGTCCTTCAGCTCGGCCCGGCGCCTGCGACCGCGGACCGGATCGAAGACGTAGGCGAGCGCAGCGCCGACGGCGACGGCGACGATCAGCTTGGCGAGGTTCGCGCCCCTCATGGGATCGACCTCCTTGTCGGCTCACGGCCAGCCTCCCGCGGTCCCGGACCGCACACAAGGGGCACTCGGCCCGGTGGCGGGCCCGTCGGACAGGCTCGTAGGCTGGATCGGATGTCTGACGCGGCGTCAGGTTCCGCGCTGCACCCGGCGCTCCACACCCGGTTCTGCGACCTGGTCGGCTGCCGCCATCCGATCGTGCAGACCGGGATGGGCTGGGTGTCCGGCGCGTCGCTGACCGCCGCCACCAGCTGCGCCGGCGGCTTCGGGATCCTCGCCGCCGTCACGATGACTCGGGACCAGCTCGCCGACTCGATCACCGCCGTCAAGGCGCGGACGGCCCAGGCATTCGGGGTCAACCTCCGTGCCGACCAGCCCGACCTGGCGGATCGCATCGAGCTGTGCGTGCGGGAGGGCGTCCGGCTGGTCAGCTTCGCCGGTGCGCCCACCCGGGCTGCGATCGCCGAGCTCCACGCCGCGGGCGTCCTCGTCATGCCCACGGTCGGCGCCCGGCGCCACGCCGAGAAGATGCTGGAGTGGGGCGTCGACGCCGTGATCGCACAGGGTGGCGAGGGCGGCGGACACACCGGCGCGGTGCCGACGTCGCTCCTGCTGCCGCAGGTGGTCGATGCCGTCGGGGCCGAGATCCCGGTGCTGGGGGCCGGCGGCTTCCATGACGGCCGTGGCCTGGTGGCTGCGCTCGCCTGGGGTGCCGACGGGGTGGCCATGGGTACCCGGTTCCTGCTCACCCGCGAGAGCCGGGTGCCCGACGAGATCAAGCGGCGCTACCTGGAGGCGGCGGTGACGGACACGGTCGTGACCACCGCGCTCGACGGCGCCCCGCAGCGGGTCATCCGCACGCCGACGGTCGACCGGCTGGAGCGCGCCTCTCCCCTCGGCCGGCTGCCCCGCGCGCTGCGGGCGGCGCTCGCCTTCCGCCGGGTGACCGGCACGCCGATCCCCGCCCTCGTCCGCGAGGGGGTGGCGATGCGCAAGAACCAGGGGCTGCCCTGGTCACAGGTGGTCATGGCCGCCAACGCGCCGATGCTCATCAAGGCTGCCCTGGTCGACGGCAGGCCCGAGGTGGGCGTGCTGCCCACCGGCCAGGTCACCGGGGTGATCGACGAGCTGCCCACGGTGGCGGAGCTGCTCGACCGCATCGCCGCCGAGGCGACCGCCACCCTCGAACGCCTCGGGGCCCGCACGGCCGGGGCGCTGACGCCGCAGGAGCCAGCATGACCGAGGCCTACATCGTCGATGCGGTCCGGACGCCGGTCGCCCGCCGCGGGGGCGGGTTGGCCCGGGTCCACCCGGCCGACCTGGGTGCGCACAGCCTGACGGCACTGGTGGACCGGACGGGCATCGATCCCGGCGCGGTGGAGGACGTCGTGTTCGGCTGCGTCGACACGGTCGGCGGGCAGGCCGGCGACATCGCCCGCACCTGCTGGCTGGCGGCGGGGCTTCCGGACCACGTGCCGGGAACGACCGTCGATCGGCAGTGCGGATCGTCGCAGCAGGCCATCCACTTCGCCGCCCAGGCGGTGCTGTCGGGGACGATGGACGTGGTCGTGGCCGGCGGCGTGCAACAGATGTCGCAGATCCCCATCTCGACGGCGATGACCGCCGGCCAGGCGCTGGGCTTCGACGACCCGTTCACCGGGTCGACGGGATGGGTCGCGCGCTACGGCACGCAGGAGGTGAGCCAGTTCCGGTCGGCGGAGCTGATCGCCGAGAAGTGGGACATCACCCGGGCCGAGATGGAGGCGTTCGCCGTCGAGTCGCACACCCGGGCGATCCGGGCCCGCGCCGAGGGTCGGTTCGATGCCGAGGTCGTGCCGCTGGGCGGCTGCACGGCCGACGAGGGCCCCCGGGAGCCCGACTGGGACAAGATCCGCTCGTTGCCGGTGCTCACCGAGGGCGGGCGTGTGACGGCGGCGTGCTCGTCGCAGATCTCCGACGCCTCGGCGGCGTTGCTGATCGTCAACGAACGCGGGCTCGCCGACCACGGGCTGTCGCCGCGCGCCCGGATCCACCACATGTCGGTGCGCGCCGACGACCCGGTGTGGATGCTGACCGCCCCGATCCCCGCCACGGCCCATGCGCTGGCCAAGACGGGCATGCGCCTCGACGACATGGACCTGGTCGAGATCAACGAGGCCTTCGCCTCGGTCGTGATCGCCTGGGCGCGGGAGGCCGGCGCCGACCTGGACCGCGTCAACGTCAACGGCGGCGCCATCGCCCTCGGCCATCCGCTCGGCGCCACCGGCGCCCGCCTGATGACCACGCTGCTCCACGAGCTGGAGCGCCGCCGCGGTCGCTGGGGCCTGCAGACGATGTGCGAGGGCGGCGGCCAGGCCAACGTGACCATCATCGAGCGGCTGTAAGGCGCACGGCCGCCGGGCGGCGCTAGCCGACCTTGGGCTGGGCGCGGTCGATGATCGTGCCGAGATCGAGCCCGGGCGGCAACGTGCCGAACGCCAGCCCCTCCTCGCCGGTCAGGCGCGAGGCGCAGAAGGCGTCGGCGACGGCGGGGTGGCCGAACCGCACCAACAGGCTGCCCTGCAGCGCCAGGGCCATGGCCTCGACCACCCGGCGGGCGCGCGACTCGATGCCCGCGGGGTCCTCGAGCTCGCGACGCACGCGCGCCACCGCGTCGTCGAGCCGCGGGTCGGCGCCGCGGGCGGCGTCGATCTCCGCCAGGAACGCCTCCAGCGCGACCGGCTGGCGCGCCATCGCCCGCAGCACGTCGAGGCAGATCACGTTGCCGGAGCCCTCCCAGATGCCGTTGAGCGGGCTCTCGCGGAACAGCCGGGGCATGATCGATTCCTCGACGTAGCCGTTCCCGCCCAGGCACTCGAGGGCCTCGCCGACGTGCGTGGGCAGGCGCTTGCAGGTCCAGTACTTGGCGACGGCCGTGGCGATGCGCCGGAGCGCGTCCGCATCCTCGTCACCGCGCGCCGCCTCGTCGAACGCACGCGCCAGCCGCATGGCCGTCACCGTCGCCGCCTCGGACTCCACCGCCAGGTCCGCGAGCACCACGCGCATGAGGGGTTGGTCGACCAGCGTCGAGCCGAAGGCGGAGCGGTGGGCGGCGTGGTGCAGTGCCTGCGCCGTGGCCTGCCGCATGGTGGCGCTCGCCCCCAGCACGCAGTCCAGCCGGGTGTGGGCGACCATGTCGATGATCGTGCGGACGCCGCGGGCCTCCTCGCCGACCATCCACGCGAGCGCGCCGTCGAGCTCGACCTCGCTGGATGCGTTGGAGCGGTTGCCCAGCTTGTCCTTCAGGCGCACGATCCGGAGACCGGAGTTGCGCCCCCCGTCCGATAGCCAGCGCGGCACGAGGAAGCAGGTCAGCCCGCCCGGCGCCTGCGCCAGCATCAGGAACACGTCGGACATCGGCGCCGAGCAGAACCACTTGTGGCCGGTCAGCACCCACGCCCCGTCGTCGCCGTCGCCTGCGACCCGCTCGGCGCGGGTGGTGTTGGCCCGTACGTCGGAACCGCCCTGCTTCTCGGTCATGCCCATCCCGGCGAGGACGCCTGGCTTCTCGCCGCCGGCCACGTCCCGGGGGTCGTAGGCCCGCGCGACCAGGCGGGGCTCCCACTCGGCGGCGAGGCCGGGTGCCGTCCGCAGGGCGGGCACGACCGAATAGGTCATGGAGATCGGGCAGCCGTGCCCGGCCTCGACCTGGGACCAGGCCATGAAGCCGGCGGCCCGCGCCACGTGGCCGCCAGGCCGGTCGACGGCCCAGGGCGCGCCGTGCAGGCCGTGCGACACCGCGACCTGCATCAGCTCGTGGTACGCGGGGTGGTAGGCGACCTCGTCGATGCGATGCCCGAAGCGGTCGTGCGTGCGCAGCTCGGGCGGGAAGCGGTTGGCGTCGAAGCCCCAGCCGATGGCTTCGGGCGACCCGGCCACGCGGCCGAGCGCGTGCAGGTCGTCGATGGCCCACGCGGCACCCTCGCGCTCGACCGCCTCCACCAGGGCGGCATCGGCGCCGACGACGTCGTAGTCCTCGAGCGGGGGCGGCTGGTTCGTGACCTCGTGGGTGGCGGGCATGCCCCCAATGGTGCCCGGCGGCGGCCGGAATGGCGCAGGCCTGTCCGCCCGGCCTCTCAGGACCGCCGCGGCTGCGCGAGCGCCCTCGGGAGGTCGACGAGGGCGCCGTACACGAGGGCCACCCCCAGCACGCCGAGGCCGGCGACCACCGCCCCCTCACCGGGGGCGTCCGCGATGGCACCGAGCGGTGCACCCACGCCCAGGACCGCCGCTGCGGCCGCCGTCGCCGCCAGGGCGACGTCGATCACGACGTGGAGCGGATGGGGCGGCGTGTCCTCACGCGCGAAGCAGCCGCAGGAGCCGACCATCGTTCCCGCCCGCAGCGCGGCGGCGACGAAGGCGGCGAACGCCAGGTAGCTGGCGGCGACGAGCCACCAGGCGACCGCCCAGCCGGCCGCCAGCACCAGCAGGCCCAGCAGCAGTTCGGCCGCGGCGCCCGCCCGCACCAGGGGCTTCGCGGACGGGAGCCCGAGCGCCCGCAGCGCCCCTACGGTCATCGCCGGGTCGACGGCCTTGCTTGCGCCGGCGACCACGAGGAGCAGTGCGGCGATGAGGGCGGGGCCGGTCAGCGCGGGCATCGGGCGGCCATCAGGCGGGATCGATGCGAACGCCCGCCATGACGCCGTTCACCGGCGGCACCAGCGGCGCCCTCAGGCGGTAGCTCCCGAGGACCACGTAGGCGCAGAAGGCCCGGCCACGCTCGCGGAAGAACGACTGTGCGCCGCACATGCCGGCGATGGCCCGCTGCATCGTCTGCGGGGCGAAGTCGGTGATGCTGAACCTGGGGACACCGCGGTGCGAGAACAGGGGCGTGCCCACGGCCTCGCGATCGAACTCGAGGAGGCAGACGAGGATGTCGGCGGGCCCCATCCGCTCGACGGCGCCCGAGCCGTAGTCCCCGCGCGTCGCGGGCAGCGGGAAGTTGGCCAGGTGGGCGACCGGCTGGACGGTCCCATTGCCCGCGGGCGGGAGCTCGGTGGCCGTCGTGGGCTGGTCGGCGGCGCGTCGGGCCGAGTCGTCCGGCCGCTTGAAGATCTGGCCGTCCCAGCCACGGGGCAGGGTCGCGGCGATCCCGAACGCGGCGATGTCGCTCATGTCGCGAGGACTCCTCCGATCAGCAGGGCACAGGCCGCCATCCCGGCCGCGGCGGCACGGGAAACCGGCGCGCCCGCCCGGGCCATGCCCCGGTGCAGGCGGACCAGCCCCTGGGGGTCGCGGATGCGCGCCCCGGCGAGGATCGTCAGACCCCGGGCCAGCCCGAACGCGGTGGCGATGGCGACGGCCCCGGCAAAGGAGCCCACGAGCAGGGCCGAGGCCAGCATGGCGTACGTCACGGGCGACGTGACGATCGTGACCACCGCAGCGCCGAGCTGCACGCCGAACCCACCCCCGTAGACCCATCCCCGGTAGGTGGTCAGCCAGTCCTCGTTGACCTGCCGCCGCCACGACGGCGGGCGCCGTCCGGCCAGCTCCAGCCCGGCCGCCACGGCCACCGCGACGAGCGCGAGGACGAGCCGCGGCCGTTCGCCGAGCACCGCGCCGATGCCGGCCGCGGCCACGCCCAGCACCACGCCGAGGAGCGCGCCTCCCAGGGCCGCCCCCAGGATGTGGGCGGTGGCCGTGAGTCCGAATCGGTTGCCCTTGCTCCGCTCACCGAGCGGATGGATGCTCGACAGCATCGACTCCCCTCACGGCGACCAGCCGGCCCGGATGGCGCCGAGCACGGCGCACACCAGGCCGACGACGAGGATGGGCGTGCTCACGGGCCCGGCTCCGACGCCTCGTGGTCCGCGGCGTCCAGCGGTGCGTACAGCTCGGGGGACCCCGGCTCGATCCCCGCGGCCTCGAGCTCGCGGTCGGCCCGCTCCTCCCGCGCTCGCCCGCGCAGGAGGTCGCGACGGGACCACCCCGCACGGGGCGCGCGTCCGGGCTCGATGCCGGCGTCGGCCAGCGCCTTGCCGAGCAGGTCGACGACCTGTCCCCAGGAGGCGCTCGCACCCTCGCCCACGACGCCCCTCGAGCCATCGACGAGCATGAAGTACGGCGCCCCCGGCACGTCGTAGTCGTCCCACGCCTGCGACGACATGACCGTGGTGACGCGAGAGGGTGCCAGCTCGGCCACGGCCCCCGGGCTCTCCTCCCCCGGCCCTCGGGTCACTACGACGATGCGGGTGCCGTGCCCGGGCACGCGGTCGGCCTCGTCGGTCCCGAACGCCCGCCAGAAGTCCTGGCACGTCGAGCACCCGGCGGTCAGGAACGCGAGGAGGGTGGTGCCCGGCGAGCCCTCCAGCCCGACCCGGACCGCGCCCCCGCCGGGGGAGACGCCCGTGACGTCGAACAGCCGCCCGAGGGCCGAGCTGGGCCCCGGGGCCGCGACGCCGTCGACCGTGCGCACGGCCGGGTCGCCGAGGGAGCGGGCCAAGCGGCTGGGGCGCGCGGAGCCCGCCAGCTGGTCCTCGCCGACGCCCAGGTCGTGGAGCGCGCGCAGCACATCGGCGTGGCTGCGGAGCAGGCCGATGACCAGCACCGCGAGCAGGGCCACCACGACGCCCAGCGACACGATCGCCGCCGTCATCGCCGAACCCGCACCCGCCCGTTCACGTCACCGTCACGCGGTTGCACTCGGCGCGGGCGTGCGACCCGGCGCCCACGTTGGTGATCCACAGGCAGATCTCGTGGGAACCCGCACCCACGGTGACGGTCACGTCGAAGCCGTGCGCAGTTCCGAAGCCCAGGGGGGCGAGGTCGGAACGCTCGAGGCCGGCGACGAACGATGCGATGTGGGTGTCGTCGCTGCGGATGTGCGCCCGGACCGGCGCCGTCGTGTCGGCGTCGATCGCCCACCCGGTGACGCGGATCCGGCCGCCGCCGAGCGCGGTGATCGTGTCGATGCTGCCGAACGGGCTCCCGCTCCACGTGACCACCCGCGTCCCGATCAGGCGGTTGAGCCCGGTCCCGACGTTGATGGCCCAGGCCTGGATCTCGTGGCGCCCGGGTGACAGCGACAGCTTGGCGTCGAACCCGTGCCGCCTGCCCCGGGCGTACTGCTGATCGATCTCCGGACGGTCGACGTCGGCCGCCAGCTTGGCGCGGCCGCGACCGTTGTCGTAGATGTGCACCGATATCGGGCCGTCGGTGTTGGGGTCGATCGCCCAGCCCCGCACGTGCAGCTTGCCGAAGTCCATGAACGCGGCCTCGAAGCGGCCGAACGGGTCGTCCTCGGCGAAGGCGCGGCGACAGCCGATGCCCGTGTAGCTGACGCCCTCCCCCACGTTGATCGCGTAGGCACACACGTTCCGGTAGCCGGGGCGGACGTCGCGGATCACGGCGTCGAAGCCGTGATTGGCGCCCGCCCCCGGGTAGGCGCGCGCGACATCGGACCGGCTGAGGTTGGCCGCCAGCTTCGCCCGTCCCACGTCGTCGATGTAGATGTGCACGGGGATGGCGCCCGTCGTGTTGGGATCGACCGCCCAGCCCCGGACGCGCAGTCCGCCCTCGACGGCCGTCACCGAGTCGAGCCGGCCGTACGGGTTCCCGGTGAGGCACGGGCGATGGTGGTTGCGCGTGGCGTTGTCGACCCGCACCGTCGAGCCGCACGACGAATCGGTCTGCCAGGGTGGGATGCAGCTGACCACCCGGCACACGATCGGGCCGAGGCAGCGGACATTCTGGTGGCACTGGCCGTAGCGGAAGCCGTTGCAGCCGACCCTGCGGTTGCCGCAGGAGCCACCGGCGCAGGCACACCGCCGGCCGGAGCAGCTGCCCGAGCAGATGCCGCTGCCGCCGCAGGTGCACGATCCGCACGTCGAGTTGCAGTCGACGTAGTACCGGGCCCGGCCGCCGCAGAAGCTCGACCCGTCCACCTTCCACCAGCCGCCCGTGAGGGTGCCCGGTGGGCACCGGTTGATGCCCGTGACCGCGCAGCAGAACTCCGTGTAGCCGTCGCAGCAGGCCGAGCCGCAGTCACAGCGTGACCCGGCGCAGGAGCAGACGGCGGCGTACGCCGTGCCCGGTTCGAGGATGTACTTGGCCGGCGCCGCAGCCAGCGCGCTGCCCACGATCGCGCTCTTGGTCAGGAAGCTGCGGCGCCCCACCCGTGGGGACAGCGCACGGGCGGCTCGCTCCGCGAGGCGCTGGGTCACCGAATTGCTCCGCCGGCACCCTGGCTCGTACTCACGCCAGACCGGTGCATCGGCACGGGAGATTACCGCCGCCGGGCGGGTACGGCCCGGCAATAAACGGCCACGTCCGGGAGCCAGCTGGCGGAGGTGGACGGGAATCGAACCCGCCGCCGCAGCGCCGCCGCGGCCAACCGCTTTGAAGGCGGAGGGGCCCACCAGGTGCCCGGACACCTCCGTCGCGCACGCTACTGCGCCGGCGCTCGTCCGCCTTCGACGCGGAAGCGGCGCCGGTCGCCGTGGCGGGCGGTGATGCCGGCGCCGTCCAGCAGCTGGCACAGGGCCAGCGCGTAGCGCCGGCTGGTCCCGAGCGCGTCCCGTGCGTCGGCCAGCGTGAAGCTCGCACCCGCGACGCCGGCGATCCGGTCCGCCGCCAAGGGGATGGCGTCGGCGGCGAACCACAGCCCGCCCCCGCCCACGACGAGGCGCCGTCGCGCCAGGGCCCGCAGCTCCGCCGGCGCCACCCGATCGGGCGACGCCGGCGGCGGCGCGAACGGCACGGCCCGCAGGGCGGCGACGAAGGGGTGGCGGGACAGCTCGTCCGACCAGCCCGGGCCGAGGACGTAGCCGTGGTCGACGACGACCGCCCCGCGTGCGGCGAGCGCCCGGGCGGTGGCGGCCGCGCCGTCGTCGAGCGCCGCCAGATCGAGGCCAAGCGGGCGCGCCGCCTCCACCCGGTCGAGCAACGACCGATCCGTCGGCGCAGCCGGCGCGCGCCGGCGTCGGATCGGCCCGAGCGCCGTGACCGCGCCGCCCCCGACGGTCTCGCGACGGCTCGCGTCCCGCAGGACCACGCGGTCCCCGACCGAGAGCGGCAGCGCCCGTGGCAGCCGAAGGCGCACCGTCCCGCGCGCGCCGGGGTCGATGCGCGAGGCGCCGACCACCCGCAGCCGCACCGCCAGCTCGTTCGACCCGACGTAGGCCAGGTGGGCTCCACGCGCCCGCAACGGTTCACGCGCCGAGGCGAGGACGTCGACGGCGGCCTCGAGGTCGTCGACCAGCTCCCACTCCCCGCGGCGCACGACCGCGTCGCCCCGCCGCACGTCGCGATGCGACGCCCCGGCCAGGTTGAGCGCCGCCCGGGACCCCGGTGCGGCGCGCTCGATCGCGGCGCCGAGGAACTGCAGCTCCCGGATCCGGGCGCCGGCGCGGCCCGCCCGCGTGACGACCTCGACGTGGTCGCCGCGGACGAACGCCCCGTGGGACACGCCGCCCGTGACGACCGCACCGGCGCCGGCGATGGCGAACGACCGGTCGACCCACAGCCGCGGCCGGCCGACGTCGAGCGGTCCCGGCGCGGCCCGCAGCGCGGCAGCGAGGGCATCGACGAGCGGGCCGAGGCCGGTGCCCGCGGCGGCGTCGCAGGCGACGACCGGCGCCGAGTCGAGCGCCGATCCCGACAGCCGCCGCCGCACATCGGCCTCGACGCCGGCCAACCGGGCGGCGCCGACCGTCGCAGCCTTGGTGAGAGCCACCACGCCGCGCCCGATGCCGGCGAGCTCGACGATGCGCAGGTGCTCCTCGGTCTGGGCGCGCCACCCCTCGCCCGCGTCCACGCACAACACCACCGCCTCGATGACGGCGACCCCGGCCAGCATCGTGGCGATGAAGCGCTCGTGGCCCGGCACGTCCACCACCGCCACGGGTCCCACGCCCGGGACGTCGAAGCCGGCGAAGCCGAGGTCGATCGTGAGGCCCCGGCGCTTCTCCTCCGCCAACCGGTCGGGGTCGGTCCCGGTGAGGGCCCGCACGAGCGTGGACTTGCCGTGGTCGACGTGGCCGGCGGTGGCGATGGTGCGCGGACGCTCCCCCCGGGCTCCGGTCACGACGGCCCGAGGCGGGCGAGCGCCGCGACGACCGCCTCGTCGTCGGCGGGCTCGACCGTGCGCAGGTCGAGGTGCGTGCTGCCCTCGCGCACGGTGGCGACGACGGGGACCGGCCGGGCGTGGCGCAGCGGAGTGGCGCGGTCGCCGGACAGGTGCACGCCCCACGACGGGATCTCCACCCCCGGCAGAGTGCCGCCGCCGGTGACCGAGGCGCAGGGAGCGGCAGTCACGGCCGGGCCGCTGCGGTCCGCAACGGCGGCGGCGATCCCCTCGGCGCGGGCCCGGAGGGAGTCGACGGCTGCGGTCGCCATGCGCCAGAACGGAAGCGAGTGGGCGCTGCGGTCCAGGTACGCGGTGGCGACCCCGGCCATCGCCTCGAGCACCAGCGACCCGGGTCGCAGCGCCCGGTAGAGCGGATGGGCGCCGCACGCGTCCACGAGGTCGCGCCGCCCGGCGACGACACCGGCCTGCGGACCGGCCAGCAGCTTGTCGCCCGAGAAGGTCACCAGCGCGGCGCCGGCGGCGAGCGTCTGGCGAGCGGCCGGCTCACCGGCCAGCCACGCCGGCGGGCCCCCGGGCAGCCACGGGCAGGCGCCGTCCAGGAGGCCGGACCCGAGGTCGGCGACCACCGGCGGCCCGACGCCCGCCAGCTCGGCCGTCCCGACTGCGGCGGTGAACCCCTCGATGCGGTAGTTCGACGTGTGGACCTTGAGGACCAGGGCGACGTCGGCCGCCGGGT
The DNA here is from genome assembly GCA_035259985.1 of Acidimicrobiales bacterium. GTDB lineage: Bacteria > Actinomycetota > Acidimicrobiia > Acidimicrobiales > VFJN01 > DASQUK01. The sequence continues at coordinate 19,187 of DATFVX010000093.1, forward strand.
CGCCGACCGCCGCCGTGTAGTCGGCCAGGCGGGTGCGGTTGGTCGTGCCCACCTCGACCAGGCGGGCCCCCGAGCGCTCGAGGACGTCGGGTATCCGGAAGCCGCCGCCGATCTCGATCAGCTCCCCCCGCGACACGGCGACGCCGCGCCCGGACGCGAGCGCCGCGAGCGCCAGCAACACGGCGGCGGCCCCGTTGTTCACCACCAGCGCGGCCTCGGCGCCGCACGCCCGGGCCAGCAGCGGGCCGGCATGGGCCTGGCGCGTGCCCCGTTCGCCGGTGTCGAGGTCGAGCTCCAGGTTGGCGTACGCCGCGGCCCGGTCGATCGCCAGGGGGGCCCGGCCGAGGTTGGTGTGCAGCAGGACGCCGGTGGCGTTGATGACCGGCTGGAGCTGGCCGCGCCGCAGGCGCTCGGCCTCCGTCGCGGCGCCGGCCGGGTCGCCGGCGGCGATCGCCCGGCGGGCGGCGTCGACCAGGAGCGGGTGTGGCAGTCCCGTCCCGGCCAGCGACCGCGCCAGGGCATCGGTCGACGGCGGGCGCCGTGGCGGCGGCGGTTGGGCCGGCGGTGGCGGGGCCGGTCGGGCCATCACCGCAACTCGACGGCCGCCGGCCCGGGCTCCACCCGACCGATGACGGCGAACCCACCGGCCGCCAGGCCGCCCGCGGCGGCGGTGCCGGCCGGATCCACGGCCGCCGGATCCACGGCGGCCAGCAGGCCGCCCGACGTCTGCGGATCGTGCACGAGCGCCCGCACCGCCTCCGTCGCGCCTTCGGCCAGGTGGCCGGCGAGGTAGGCGCGGTTGCGGGCGTCGCCGCCCGTCCGGACGCCCCGCACGGCGGCGTCGAGCGCACCCGGGTACGCCGGCAGCCGGTGCCCGTCGATCACGACGATCGCACGGGCCTGCTCTGCGACCTCCCAGGCGTGGCCCGCCAACCCGAACCCGGTGACGTCGGTGACGGCGTGCACGGCGTCGCCGGCGGCGCGCAACGCAGCCGCGGCGTCGCGGTTGAGCGCCCGCATCCCGGCGATCGCGGCGGCGACCGCGTGCTCGTCACCCGATGCCAGCGCCAGCCCGGTCCCGAGGGGCTTCGACAGCACCAGTGCGTCGCCCGGCCGCGCCCCGGCCTTGGTGAACTGGGCGCCGGGTCGCACGATGCCCTGAACCGCCAGGCCGAAGATCGGCTCCGGGGCGCGGATCGTGTGGCCGCCGGCGACGACGCCGCCGGCCTCCCGGACCACGCCCGCTGCGGCCGCGAGGATGCGGGCGATGATGTCCGGGTCGAGGTGCTCCGGGAACGCCGCGACGTTCAGCGCGACCACGACGTCACCGCCCATCGCGTACACGTCGCTGCAGGCGTTGGCGGCGGCGATGGCCCCGTAGTCGTCGGGGTCGTCGACCAGCGGCGGGAAGAAGTCGACCGTCGACACGAGGGCGACACCGTCGGCCAGCCGCACGACGGCGGCGTCGTCGAATGGCCGCAGTCCCACCAACAGGCCCTCGGGCTCGGCCTCCGCCTGCCACCCGGCGAGCAGGCTGCGCAGGTCCGAGCCGCCCCACTTGGCGGCGCAGCCGCCGCACTCCGTCAGCTCGGTCAGCCGGACCGTCGTGAGCGGGCTGGCGTCCGCCATGTCTCGAATCTACCGAGCCGGTGGAAGGCAATCGCCGCCGCCGTGGCCACGTTCAGCGAGTCGACCCCGGGGGCGATCGGGATGCGCACGCGGCGGTCGCACGCCGCCAGGGCGGCATCGCTCAGCCCCGCGCCCTCGGCGCCGACGAGCAGTGCGATCCGTGGCTGGCGAGCGGCGACGTTCAACGCGACGTCGCCGATGGGCTCCGCCCCCGCCGCCGGGGTCAGGGCCAGGAGCTCGAACCCACACCGCCGCAACTCGCCGAGCCCGTCCGGCCATGCGGGCAGCCGCGTCCAGGGCACGCGCAGCACCTGGCCGAGCGACACCCGCACGCTGCGACGGTAGAGCGGGTCGGCGGTGGCGGGGTCGAGCAGGACCGCGTCCACGGCGAACGCGGCGGCGTTGCGGAACAGCGCGCCCACGTTCTCGTGGTCGGTCAGCCCCTCGGCGACGACGACCACCTCGGCGCCCTCCAGCGTGCGGGAGATCCCGGGCAGCGCACGCCGGTCGGCGGACGCCAGCACCCCCCGGTGGAACGCGAAGCCGGTGATGGCCTCGACCTCGTCGTCGGAGCGCACCATCACCGGCGCCCGGTCGCCGACCAGGGAACGCACCCTCTCCGCCTTGCGTTCGGCGGCCAGCACCGAGCGGACGGTGAACGCCGAACCGAGCAACGCCTCCAGCGCCAGCGCGCCCTCCACCACGAAGTACGAGCCCCGGCGCTCCACCTCCCGGCGCCGAGCCGGGTCGTTGAGCGCGCGGTAGTCGTCGAGCAGGGCGTCATCCTGCGTGCCGTGCGGGACGCCGTCGGCCGGGGTCACGGCGCCAGTTTGGGCCGGGACGTAGTGTCCCGGCATGCCGAGCGACGTGTTCTTCAAGGGGATGAACTCCGTCCACCGGGCCGTGTTGAAGGTCACCGGCGGGCGGTTCGGGCGGGACGTGGCGGCCATGCCGGTGGTCGAGCTCACCACCACCGGGCGCAAGAGCGGCCGGCCGCACACCGTGCTGCTGACGTCGCCCGTCCGCGACGGCGACGCCATCGTGGTGGTCGCCTCGCGTGGCGGCGACGACCACCACCCGGCCTGGTTCCTCAACCTCCGTGCCAACCCCGACGTCGAGGCCAAGGTCGGCAAGGAATCGAGCCGGAAGATGCGGGCGCGGGTCGCCGAGCCCGACGAGCGGGCCCGGCTGTGGCCGGAGGTCGTCGCCAAGTACAAGGGCTACGGGAACTACCAGGCCAAGACCCAGCGCGAGATCCCACTGGTGCTGCTCGAGCCGGTGTCGTGAACCCCGGCGGGGACGCGTCTGGCCGCAGTGCCTGAGCGGGCGGCACGGTGACCGTTGCGATCATCGGCCTCATCGCCGCGATCTACGAGTTCGTGGCGGTCCGCAGCAAGCGGCTGCCCACCATCACCGACCTCGTGAAGAGCCTGCCGATGGTCGCCCGCGTCGCCGTCATTGCCGTCGTGGTGTTGGCGCTCGTCGACCACTTCGGCCCCGGGTTCGTGCTCTGACGATCACAACGCACCGGACGCGCCACGTGGTGGTCCGGCGTCGAAGAGCGTTGCGGGCATCATCGGTCGGTCGTAGGGTGTGCGGCCCTGACGATGATGTGCCGGGGCGGGCGCCGGCACAGCGTTGCTGTGCGCGCGTCCCGCCCCACGACCAGGAGGCGGGACGGCGATGGCACACGACAACACGGCGGCCAAGGCCAGATCGACGTATCGCACGGTGCTGCGCGGCGCCGTGCTGATCCTCCTGGTGCTGGGCGCGGTCTGGCGCGCCGCGCCGGTCGACGCCGCCAGCGAGCCGACGTCGTATTACCTGTCGCTCGGCGATTCGCTCGCTCAGGGCTTCCAGCCGATCGGGGGGCCGCACACCAACAGCGGGGCCGTCGCCTACAACCAGGGGTACGCAGACCAGCTGCTGAAGATCGCGCGCACGGGAGGCGGGCAGCACCTCCGCCTGGTCAAGCTGGGCTGCGGGGGCGAGACCACGGCGAGCCTGATCGAGGACAGCCTGTGCCGGGATGACTACGTCACCGGCTCGCAACTGGGGGACGCCGTCAGGTTCCTCGACGAGCACCGCGGTCAGATGGCATTCATCACGATCGACATCGGCGTCAACGACATCTTCGAATGCGAGGGCGTTCCGGCCTGCTTCGGCCCGCAGATCGCGACGAACCTGCCGCTCATCCTCGACACGCTCCGCGACCACGCCGGGCCCGGCGTCCCCGTCGTGGGCATGAACTACCCCAGCCCGTTCGTGGTGGATTGGTTCGACGACCCGGCGGCCGGCCAGGCGGCCGCCGCCAACATCGTCGCGTTCAACAACTTTCTGGAGTCGCTGTATGCGGGGGCGGGCGTGCCGGTAGCCGACGTCGAATCGGCCTTTGCCGTCACCGACTTCACGACCCTCGCCAACCTGAAGGGTGTGGGGCCCGTTCCCCTCAGCGTCTACAACGCCTGCACGCTCGGCTGGGCCTGCACCGGTCCACCGCTGGGGCCCGACATCCACCCCAACTCCAGCGGCTACCGCGTCGAGGCCGAGGCCTTCGCGACGGTGTTGGGCGTCTGACACACAGCCCAGGCCCCTGCGGGTCGTGTGACAGCATGCGCGCATGACGGGGATCTGCGAGGGCCGGGTCGTCATCGTCACGGGTGCGGCGCGGGGGATCGGCCGGGCGCACGCGCTCGAGTTCGCCCGGCAGGGCGCGAGGCTCGTCGTCAACGACGTCGGGGCCGAGCTCGACGGCAGCGGGGGCTCGACGACCGCGATCCGGGAGGTGGCCGACGAGATCGCCGCCGCGGGCGGCGATGCCACGGTCAGCGGCGACGACGTCGCCGACTGGGACGGCGCCCGGCGCCTGGTCGGCACCGCGGTCGACGCCTTCGGTCACGTCGACGTGGTCGTCAACAACGCCGGCATCGTGCGCGACCGCATGTTCGTCTCCTGCGGCGAGGACGAATGGGACGCCGTCGTCCGGGTCCACCTCAAGGGCCACTTCGCCGTCTCGCGCTTCGCCGCCGAGCACTGGCGGGAGCGCGCCAAGGCCGGGCAGGCGGTCGACGCCCGCATCATCAACACGTCGTCCGGCGCCGGCCTGCAGGGCTCGGTCGGCCAGGCCGCCTACAGCGCGGCGAAGGCGGGGATCGCCGCGCTCACGCTCGTCCAGGCCGCCGAGCTGGGGCGCTACGGCGTGACCGCCAACGCGATCGCCCCGTCGGCCCGTACGCGCATGACCGAGACGGTCTTCGCCGAGACGATGGCGGCGCCCGACGATCCGGCCGCGTTCGACGCCATGGCCCCCGAGAACGTCGCCCCGCTGGTGGTGTGGCTCGGCTCGGCCCGGTCCGCCCACGTGACCGGCCGGGTCTTCGAGGTCGAGGCCGGCAGGGTCGCGGTGGCCGACGGGTGGCAGCACGGTGTCCCCATCGACAAGGGGGCGCGCTGGGACCCGGCGGAGCTCGGCCCGGTCGTCGACGACCTGCTCGCGAAGGCCCCGGCCCCGGCGCCCGTGTACGGGGCCGCCTGACGGGGACGGACTACCGTCCCGCCCATGGGCGACCGCTCCTTCGCAACGCTGGCAGATGGCGGTGGGTTCTTCGAGGGCCCGCGCTGGCACGACGACCGCTGGTGGGTCTCCGACTTCTACCGGCACACGGTGTTCGCAATCGACGCCGACGGAACCCACGAGGAGGTCGTCACCGTCGACGCCCAACCGTCGGGCCTCGGCTGGATGCCGGACGGCTCGCTCCTGGTGGTGTCGATGAAGGACCGGCGCGTCCTCCGCCGGTGGCCGGACCGATCCGTCACCGTCCACGCGGACATCAGCGACCACTGCGGCGGGCATGCCAACGACGTCGTCGTCGACGCCCGGGGCCATGCCTACGTCGGCAACTTCGGGTTCGACATCATGGCCGGCGCGCCGCCGTGCAGCGCGACGCTCGTGCACGTTGCTCCCGACGGCGCCATCCAACGGGCGGCGGAGGACCTCGCGTTCCCGAACGGGTCGGTCATCACGCCGGACGGGTCGACGCTCATCGTCGGCGAGACCATGGGCGGGCGCTATACGGCGTTCACCATCGGGGACGACGGCTCGCTGACCGACCGGCGCGTGTGGGCCAGCGTCGAGGGCGTTGCGCCCGACGGGTGCGCCCTCGACGCCGAGGGGTACGTCTGGGCCGCGGACGCCCTCGGGAACCGCTTGGTGCGCGTGGCCGAGGACCGGGGCGTGGTGGACGAGATCCCGGGGCCCGACGGCCTCGGCATCTACGCCTGCATGCTCGGGGGCGACGACGGCCGAACGCTGCTGGCCTGTGCGGCCCCGGACTTCTTCGAGAGCAACCGCTCCACCGCCCGCGACGCGGTGCTGCTCACGACCACCGTCGACGCTCCGCACGCCGGGTTGCCGTAGCCTCGCCAGACGATAATCTTTGCCTTAGTCAAGTGTTTACTTGTAGGAGGCAAAGATGGCTTCCACCGCCACGGCGACCGGCACCGACGACGTCCGTGCCGTCCGGGCCTTCAACCGCTTCTGGACGCAACAGATCGGCCTGTTGCAGGCGGGCCTGGTCGACACGCCCTGGTCGCTGACCGAGGCCCGGGTCCTGTTCGAGCTCGCGCAGCAGGACGCCACCGACCTGGCCGACCTGCGCCGGGCGCTCCAGCTCGATGCCGGCTACCTCACCCGGATCGTGGGGCGGCTCAAGGACGCCGGGCTCGTCACCGCCGAGCGGTCGGCCGACGATGGTCGCCGGCAGGTGATCCGGCTCACCAAGGTGGGGCGGGCCGAGTTCGGGACGCTCGACGGCAGGTCGAGCGACGCGACGGCCGCCCTGCTCGACGGCCTTCCGGCGGCCGACCGGCGCCGCCTGGTCGCAGCGATGAGGGGGATCGAGGACACGCTGGCGCCCCGGTCCGACCGGCCACCACGCGCCTACCTGCTGCGCGAGCCGGGACCCGGCGACCTCGGGTGGATGGTCCAGCTGAACGCCGCCGTCTACGCGGCCGAGTACGGCTGGGACCAGAGCTACGAGGCGCTCGTCGCCCGGATCGTGGCGGACTTCGGCGAGCACCGCGACCCGGCCCGCGAGCGGGCGTGGATCGCGGATCTGGACGGCGAGCCGGTGGGCTGCGTGCTGTGCGTGCGGCGCGACGACGAGACCGCTCAGCTGCGCATCCTGCTGGTCGATCCCGCCGTCCGTGGCCTGGGCATCGGGGCGCGGCTGGTCGAGGAGTGCATCCGCTTCGCGCGCGCCGCCGGGTACCGGTCGATGGTGCTGTGGACCAACGACGTGCTGGTGTCGGCGCGGCGCATCTACGAGGCGGCGGGCTTCGCGCTGACCGACGAGGAGCCGCACCACAGCTTCGGCCACGACCTCGTCGGCCAGACGTGGCGCCTCGACCTCCGTCCCGAACTTGCGGCGGATAGGGCCACCATAGGGTCGCCAAGCGCCGCAAGTTCGGACCGGGCGGCGAGCTAGCTCAGCCGCTCGATCACCATCGCCATCCCCTGACCGCCTCCCACGCACATGGTCTCCAGGCCGAACGTCTTGTCCTCGTCCTGCAGGGCGTGGATGAGGGTGGTCATGATGCGGGCGCCGGTCATGCCGAAGGGGTGGCCCAGGGCGATCGCGCCGCCCTTGACGTTGAGCTTGTCCCAGGGGATGCCGAGGTGCCTGGCGGAGGGGATCACCTGGGCGGCAAACGCCTCGTTGATCTCCACCAGGTCGATGTCGTCGATCGTCATCCCGGCTCGGGACAGCGCCTGGCGGGACGCCTCGATCGGGCCCAGCCCCATGATCTCGGGGTTGAGGGCGCTGACGCCCGACGAGACGATGCGGGCGAGCGGCTCGATGCCCAGCTCGGCGGCCTTGGCGTCGCTCATGACGATCACGGCGGCGGCGCCGTCGTTGAGTGGGCAGGCGTTGCCGGCGGTGACCTCGCCGTCGGGACGGAACACCGGCTTCAGCTCCGCCAGCTTCTCCACCGTGGTGCCGGCGCGGGGGCCGTCGTCCTTGCTGACCACGGCGCCCGACGGCGTGGTGACCGGGGTGATCTCGCCGTCCCAGTAGCCGTTCTCCTGGTTGGCCACGGCCCGCTGCTGCGACAGCGCCGCGAACTCGTCCATCTCCCTGCGGCCCACGTTCTCCGCCAGCCGGACGTTCTCGGCCGTCTGGCCCATGGCGATGTAGATGTCGGGCAGGCCGTCGGCCGGCTGCCACGAGTCGGCACCGGTGGCGCGCTCGGCGGTGCGCGCCTGCGCCCCGGCGAACAGCGGGTTGGTCGGGCCGGAGTCGGCCATGCCGTTGCCGAACCGGCTCACCGTCTCGACCCCGGCGCTGACGAACACATCGCCCTCGCCCGCCTTGATGGCGTGCGCCGCCATGCGGATCGTCTGGAGCGACGACGAGCAGTAGCGGTTGACGGTCACGCCCGGCACGTCCGGCAACCCGGCGAGGATCCCCGCCACCCGGGCCACGTTGAAGCCCGACTCGCCGCCGGGCTGCCCGCACCCCATCATCAGGTCGTCGACGGACCCGGGATCGAGCTGGGGCACCTTCTCCAGCGCCGCCGTGACGATGCCCGCGGCGAGGTCGTCGGGCCGGCATTCCACCAGCGAACCCTTCATGGCCCGGCCGATCGGGCTGCGGGCCGTCGAGACGATCACGGCTTCAGGCATGGGAGCTCCTTGGGTGGTGATGGGGGGCGGTGCGTGACCGGGTGTTGCCGGGCCCGCCGGCGTCGGTCCGCTTCTCGAGCCAGCGGCGGAAGCCGGCGGCGTTGGAATGGATCCCGTTGAGGGTCTCGAGCTTCTCGCGCTGCGCCGGATCGGTGCCCTCCAGCTCGGCGGCGAACGCGTCCGCCAGCGCATCGGCGATGTCGCGGCCCTGCCGCCAGGCGCCCTCGGCCACCTCGGCCCAGCGCCGAAGGGTGCCCTGGGCCTCGTCCAGGATCTCGACCGGATCGGGCACCAGCCCGAAGTGGGCGAGGGCGATGCCGGCGGGCCGGCGTTCCGAGAACCGTCGGAGCGACGTGAGCGCCTGGTCGAGGTCGAAGTCGGGCGGCGGCGTGGCCGGACGGAGCACGCCCACGTCCGGTAGGCGGACGCCCACGGCGTCGCCGGCGAACAGGACCCCGGAGTCCGAGTCGTGCAGCGCCAGGTGGTGCTTGGCGTGGCCGGGCGAGTCGACGGTCGTGAGCGTGCGGTTGGAGGACACGCGGATCTGCTCGCCATCGGCGAGGACGTGCACCCGCTCGGCGGGCGTGGGCGTCAGCCGGCCGTAGAGGGAGTCGAGCAGGTCGCCGTAGACGAGGGCGGCGCTGTTGACCAGCTTGGTGGGATCCACGAGGTGCCGGGCACCCTTCTCGTGGACGTAGATCGTGGCGTTCGGGAAGGCGGCGGCGACGTCGCCCACGCCGCCGGCGTGGTCGAGATGGATGTGCGTCACGGCCACGCCCGCCAGCTCGTCACCCTCGACCCCGAGCTCGCCGAGGCCGGCGAGCAGGGCGGGCACCGACGTCTGGCTGCCGGTCTCCACCAGCACCGGTGAATCGCCGGTGACCAGGTAGCCGGCGGTGACCCGCTGCCATCCGCCGAGGAGGGTGTCGATCTGCAGGACGCCCGGGGCGATCTCCGTGTGCACCGGCTCGACCCTAACCCCGGGCCGGCCGCGACTGTCACTGGCAGGAACTCGACCGCCACCGACGACCGAGGCTGTCTCCGGCCCGACCCCGACCGCCACCCCTAGCGGCCTCGGTCTGCGACCGAGCCTGTCACACCTGGTCGCTAACGTCGGCGCTGTGCCGAACTCCCGCCCGACGCCCCCCACCTTGTGGGACGACCCCGACTCGCCGACCTGGTCGGTCGTCGAGGTCGGCGAGGCCCTGGCGGTGGCGTTGCGGCGGGCGTTTCCCGAGGAGGTGTGGGTCCGGGGCGTGATCCGCAACCTCAACCGGGGTCGCGGCGGGATCGTGTGGTTCGACCTCATCGAGCCGGCGCCGGGCGGCGACCTGTCCAAGCCGCCGCTGGCCACGCTGCCGGTGGTGCTGTTCGACGACGCCCGGCGGCAGGTCAACGCCCGGCTGGGCGCCGGGGGCAACGCCGTGCGCATGGTCGACGGCACCGAGGTCAGGGTCCGGGGACGGCCCGGCTACTGGCCCCGGGGCGGGCGCCTGCAGCTCCAGATGTCCGACATCGACCCCGACTTCACGCTGGGGCGCCTGGCCGCCGATCGCGAGCGCCTGCTCCGGCGGCTCGACGCCGAGGGCCTGCTCGCCCGGCAGGGCGCGCTGCCACCCCCGCTGGTGCCGCTGCGGCTGGGGCTGGTGACCAGCTCCGGCAGCGCCGCCGAGCACGACGTGCTCGACGAGCTGCGCCGCTCGGGCATCGGCTTCCGGGTGTTCAGGGCCGACGTGCGGGTCCAGGGCTACGACGCGGCGCGGTCGGTGGCGTGGGGCCTGGGGGCGGTCGCCGCCCGGGGCGTCGACGCCGTGCTGCTGGTGCGCGGCGGGGGCGCGACCACCGACCTGGCCGCGTTCGACAGCGAGCTCATCGCCCGGACGATCGCCGGCCTCGGCGTGCCGGTCCTCACCGGCATCGGTCACGACATCGACCGCACCATCGCCGACGAGGTCGCGCACGCGGCCTACAAGACGCCGACCGCGTGCGCCCAGGCGGTGGTCGACGACGTCCGGGCGTTCCGACGGCGCACGGTCGAGGTGTGGCAGGACATCGAGGTCACGGTGCGGCGGCGGCTG
>DATFVX010000094.1:0-2369 GCA_035259985.1 Acidimicrobiales bacterium
GAGTCGGCGGGCGGGCACTTCCGCGAGGAGAGCCAGACCGAGGACGGCGAGGCCCTGCGGGACGATGAGCACTTCGCCTACGTCGGCGCCTGGGAGTGGACGGGCAAGGGCAACGAGCCCGCGCTGCACAGGGAGCCGCTCGAGTTCGAGTACGTCAAGCTGACCCAGCGGTCGTACAAGTAGTTGGGGAGCGCCTCCACATGGACCTGACCCTGCATGTCTGGCGGCAAGCCGGTCCCGACGAACCGGGGCGGATGGCCACCTACGTCGACGAGGCCAGGGACATCAGCCCCGACATGTCCTTCCTGGAGATGCTCGACATCGTGAACGAGCGGCTCATCGCCAAGGGCGAGGACCCGATCGCGTTCGAGCACGACTGCCGCGAGGGCATCTGCGGCAGCTGCGGGATGATGATCAACGGGCGGGCGCACGGCCCGCAGAAGGGCACGGCCACGTGCCAGCTCCACATGCGCAAGTTCGCCGACGGCGACGAGTTGTTCATCGAGCCGTGGCGGGCCCGGGCGTTTCCGGTGCTGCGTGACCTGATCGTCGACCGGCAGGCGTTCGACCGGATCATCGAGGCCGGCGGCTACATCACTGCGCCGACCGGCGCCGCCCCGGACGCCAACCTCATCCTGGTGCCCAAGGAGGCCGCGGACGCCGCCATGGATGCCGCGGCCTGCATCGGCTGCGGGGCGTGCGTCGCCGCCTGCCCCAACTCGGCGGCGCAGCTGTTCACGGCGGCGAAGATCCAGCACCTCAACCTGCTGCCCCAGGGCCAGGCGGAGCGCTACACCCGCACAAAGGCGATGGTCGACACGATGGAGGAGTTCTTCGGCTCCTGCACGAACCATGCGGAGTGCCAGGAGGCGTGCCCGAAGGAGATCTCGATCGACTTCATCGCCTACATGAACCGCGACTACGTCAAGGCCCAGATCAAGAACCGCAAGCTGACGGGTCAGGCGGCGTCGTAGGCGAGCTCCCCCTGTGTCTTTGAAGATTTTTCGGGGCATGGCCCCGAGAAATCTTCAAAGACCTCGTGCTACAGGAACGTGGTGTCGACGTCCTGGCCCGTCATGACGGCGCCGACCGTGGTCAGCGAGTCGAGCTTGACCAGGAGGTGCTGCGTCAGCGCATGGACGTCGCGGAACCGGCGCTGCAGCGGACTGGACCTGTACAGGGAGCTGCCTCCTCCGGCGCGGTACGCCGCGTCGACGACCGCGGCCGCGGTGTCGGCAGCCCACACGCCCGACGCACGGATGCGGGCCCGGTGCTCGGGCGTGAACGGGTCGCGGGCGAGCGCCGTCGCCCAGGCATCGGCGGCCTCGGCGTAGAGGAGGGCGCGGGCCGCTCGGAGGCGGGCGTCCGCCTCGCCCAGCTGGTTCTGGAACAGCGGGTTCGCAGCCAGGGTCGCCCCGGCGAAGAGCGGCACCTTGTCGGTCGCCAGCGCGACGATGTCGTCGAGTGCACCCTGGGCGATGCCGAGCGCCCCGCTGGCCATCTGGAGCACGTACGGCGACGGCAGCGGGATGCGCATCAGCGGGCCATCGACGCAGGGCTCGGCCGACAGCAGTGCGAAGGTTCGTTCGGCGGGCACGAAGACGTCGTCGGCCACCACGTGGTGGCTGCCGGTGCCGCACAGCCCCGACACCGACCACGTGTCCTCGATCTCCACCTCGCCGGCGCGGAACAGCGCGACGCGCAGCGGTGGCATGGTGCCGTTGCCCATGGCACCTTCCTCGATGCAGTTGCCGTAGATCCAGTCGCAGTGCTGGCAGCCGCTGACGAAGCCCCAGCGTCCGGTCACCCGGTAGCCGCCCTCGGCCGGCACCGCGACACCCGCGGGAGCGATGGCCCCGCCGACCTTGACATCCGGATCGTCGGCGAAGACGGCGTCGAACGTCGACCTGGGCAACCCCACCACGTCGAGCCAACAACCGGCGCCGATCGCCACGGTCCAGCCCACCGAGGCATCGGCCCTGCTCAGCTCCTCGTACACCCGCATCGACGTGGCCAGTTCGACGCCCGACCCGCCGTGGCTCGGCGGACGCAGCATCCCGAAGCAACCCGCCGCCGTCAGCTCGGCGACCAGGTCCGCCGGCACGCGCCGCGCCACCTCGATCTCGTCGGCGCGGGCCGCGATCACCGGCGCCAGGTCATCCACGGCGCCGAGGATGCTCTGGCCCGCCGCGGGTGTCGTGTCCGTCTGAGCAACCATTCTTCGCCCTCCGCTTCGCTGGAGGGACCGTACGGGTGCGCCTGAACCGGCCGCATCGGGCGAACTGTCCAACGCCCGCGGCCGGCGCTGTAGGTCGTTCTACCTAGTGGGCCGACCGCCCGTGGCGTCGCAGGGGCGGCCCGCCGCGGCC
>DATFVX010000095.1:0-39242 GCA_035259985.1 Acidimicrobiales bacterium
AGAACACGTCGTGGAGCACCGAGGACTACACGTCTCCCGATTGGGGCCGCCTCGGCAAGCCGGGCGTCGGCCTGATCCTCGAGCTGAGCCAGCCGACCCAGATCCAGGCGCTCGAGTTCGACACGCCGTCCGCGGGATGGCAGGCCGAGGTGTACGTCGCCGACAGCGATCCCGGGAGCCTCGAGGGCTGGGGTGAGCCCGTGGCCACGTTCGACGAGAGCGACAGCGGCACCAACAAGGTCACGTTCGACCGGACGGGCGGCGCAGTGCTGCTCTGGTTCACCCGCGCCGGCGACGACGGGCAGGTCACGGTCACCGAGGTGCGCCTGCAGCGCTGATCTACTGTTCCGGCATCGCGCGAGACCATTCCGTAGCCGACGATCGCTCGCTCGTGGCGGCCGCCCAGGCGGGCGACCGCGATGCCCTCGAGGCCTTGCTGCGTCGCCATCACGACCGGTTGTGGGCGCTCTGCCGGCGGCTCACCGGGAACCATGCCGACGCCGAGGATGCGCTGCAGGATGCACTGATCGCCATCGCCCGCGGCATCCGTCGCTACGACGGCCGCGCCGCGTTCACGACGTGGTCGTACCGGGTGGCCACGAACGCGTGCCTCGACGAGCTGCGGCGGCGTCGCCGGCGTCCCGTCGCCGACGTACCCGAGACCGTGGGTGTCGGGGCGGCGCCGGAGGGCGTCGGCGGTGCCGTGTCCGCGCCGCCCACGGCGGGGGCGGTGGATGCCGTCGCCGACCGACTGGACATCGACGCCGCGCTGGCACTGCTGCCCCAGGAGTTCCGTGCCGCCGTCGTGCTGCGCGACCTGTGTGACCTCGACTACGCCGAGATCGGGCGCGTGCTCGGCATCCCGCCCGGCACGGTGAGATCGCGGATCGCCCGCGGCCGCAGCCAGCTGGCCGACCTGCTCGGGAACCCGACCGACACGCCCGACCGTCCAAGCACGAGACCATGACCGCCGCCCGAGACCCCGACGACCTCGCGTCCGCACTACTGGACGGCCTGCTCTCCGACGACGAGGCCGCCGCGGCACGGCGTGATCCGGCGGTGGCCGCCCGGCTCGCCGAATTGGCCGCCGTGCGCGACGCGGTGCGCCGGCAGCCTCGCAGCCCGGATCCGGCCGCCCGGGAGCGGGGCCTGGCCGCGGCGCTCGCCGCCTACGACTCCCCCGACGAGGCCGACCTCGCCGGCGGCGGGGCGGTCAGTCCCATGCGCAGCGCCCGAGCGGCGCGGCCCGCAGCGCCACGAACCGACACCCCGTGGCGGCCCCACGGTGGTGCGCGCCGCCGCTGGCTCACGGCCGCCGCGGTCGTGCTCGCGGTCGTCGGCGTGGGCATCCTCGCCCGCAACTTGGACTCGGGCGGTGACGACGACACGTCCACCGCGGCGAGCGAGAGCTCGAGCGAGGGTGGCGAGTCCAATGCGGCCGCAGACGCCGGCGGCGGCACCGACCAGACCGCGCCTCCGAGTGACGGGCAGCTTGCGATCGTCGACCTGGGTGACGTGGGCTCCCCGGCGGCGTTGGCCCAACGCGCCGCGGCCATGGTCGCCGCGGGGTCGTCCGACGCGTCGGCAGGGGCGGCGGGCGGCCAGGCCGAGTCGGGACAGGGGACGGCGCAGGCGGCGCGCCCCCGGTCGGCCGCCTGCGGCGACGATGCACAGGCGGAGCGGCTCGCGGCCGGCGGCGAGCCGGTCGTGCTCCGGGGCCGCGCCACGCTCGATGGCCAACCCGTAGACGTCTGGGTCGTCGGTGCGAGTGGCGATGAGCGTGTCGTCGCCGTCGACGCCTCGTGTGCGGTCGTCGTCGACCAGCCGCTCCAGGACTGAACCGCCGGAGCCGTCGTGGTGCCACCGGCCCGTCCGGGGCGCCGCCCCCTGAGCGATCCGGCCGGGCTCCGCAAGTAGGCTTCGCGCATGGCTCAGGTCGGCACACCGGTCCGGCACGATGGCGACGCCGCCCCCCCGGCCCAGCCGGCGGGCGACTGGGCGGCGCAGGCGGCAGACACAATCGAGCGGGCGGTCGGGACCGTCCGGGACCGGACCACGGGCCCCGCGCTCACCGTGGCCCGTGCGGTGGTGTACGGGACCTTCGCCGTGATCGTCGGGTTGGCCGCCCTGGTGCTGGCGACGATCGGTGCCGTCCGCCTCATCGACAACTATCTGCCGAACGCCGCCTTCGGCGAGGAACACGTGTGGGCGGCCTACCTCATCATCGGCCTGGTGTTCGTGGTGGCCGGCGTGGTCCTGTGGCTCCGCCGCTACGGCCCGGGCCCGGAAGATCGACCCGCCTGACGGCGTTAACCGAGCCGAGGGCTCACCTCCGAGCCGACATCGCGCTTCCACCGAGGACACATGAGCACGCGCAAGGTCATCGTCATCGGATCCGGCCCCGCCGGGCTGACCGCCGCCGTCTACGCCGCCCGCGCCAACCTGCAGCCGTTGGTGCTGGAGGGCGAACCGTCGTCCACCAGCGATCAGCCGGGTGGTCAGCTCATGCTCACCACCGAGGTCGAGAACTACCCCGGCTTCCCGGAAGGGATCATGGGTCCCGAGCTCATGGTCCGGTTCCGGGAGCAGGCCGCTCGCTTCGGCGCCGACATCCGCACGGAGAGGGCAAGCCGCGTCGACCTGTCGTCCCGCCCCTTCGGCGTCTGGATCGGCGATTCCGATGCGGCCGAGCCCACCTACCGGGCCGAGGCCCTGATCATCGCCACCGGCGCTCAGTCGCTGATGCTCGGGCTCGACCGCGAGGCCGAGCTGGTGGGCCACGGGGTGTCGACGTGCGCAACCTGCGACGGCTTCTTCTTCCGCGGTGATGACATCGCCGTCGTGGGCGGAGGCGACTCGGCGCTGGAGGAGGCCATCTTCCTCACCAAGTTCGCCCGGTCGGTGACCGTCGTCCATCGGCGGGACGAGTTGCGGGCGTCGAAGATCATGCAGGAACGTGCGTTCGCCAACGAGAAGATCGAGTTCCTGTGGAACCACGTCGTCGACGGCATCGAGGGTGATACCAGGCTGTCCGCAGTCAGCGTGCGCAACGTGCTCACCGACGAGGTGACGTCGCTGCCGGTCACCGGGCTGTTCGTGGCCATCGGGCACAAGCCGAACACCGACCTGTTCAAGGGCCAGCTCGAGATGGAGGAGTCGGGCTATCTGGTCACCGGATTGGGCCCGGGATCGACGTCCACCAACGTGGACGGCGTGTTCGCAGCCGGCGACGTCCAGGACCACGTCTACCGCCAGGCGATCACCGCCGCCGGTACGGGCTGCGAGGCCGCCATCGACGCGGAGCGTTGGCTCGAGGCGCAGGGGGCCTAGGCGGCCGACGCGCAGGCCGGGGAGGGAACAACACCGGCGGACGTGCTGTTCACGTCGTTGGTTCGTTGATATCTACAGTCACACTGAAGGAAGGTCACCCAGAGATGGTTGAAGGGATCACCAAGCTCACCGACGCCACGTTCGACGAAACGATCGGCGCCTCGCCCGAGCCCGTGGTCGTGGACTTCTGGGCGGAGTGGTGCGGACCTTGCAAGATGATCGCCCCGATCCTCGCCGAGATCGCGGACGAGCATGCGGGCAAGCTCACCATCGCCAAGCTCAACGTCGACGAGAATCCAGACGTCGCCCGCCGTTACGACGTGATGAGCATCCCCACGCTCATCGTTTTCAAGGACGGGGCGCCGCAGAAGCGCCTGGTGGGGGCCAAGGGTAAGGGTCAGCTGCTGGCTGAGCTGGGTGAATTCCTGCCCTGAAGCTACACAAGAGACGTAATCCACAACCTGTGTGCAAGGTTGTGGATGACTCGACCCCGACTTGAGGACCTGCAATCCTCAGGTTGGGGTCGAGTGTTTTTCGATCACTTTGCGCGTCAGTGGGGCACCGCCATGACCCGGTAGATGCGCTCGAGGTCTTCGAGGTCGGCGAACTCGATCACGACCCGGCCGCGCTTGGGCCCGACGTTGATCGACACGCGGGTGTCGAGCTGTTCCGCAAGCAGTTCCTCCAGCTCGAGCAGCCCGGGGGCTCGCAGCTTCGACCGGGTACCCGATGTGCCCGGAGACCCGCCGGGCGAGCCGGCCAGGCCGTTCCGCTGGCGAACGGCTTCCTCGGTCTCGCGGACGGACAGCCCGTCGGTGGCGACACGACGGGCCAGCGACTCCTGGAAGGCGCGGTCGGGCGTCCCCAGGAGCGCCTTGGCGTGGCCGGCCGACACGCGGCCCTCGGCCACCAGCCTCTGCACCTGTGGCGGCAACTGGAAGAGGCGGAGCAGGTTCGCGACGGCCGAGCGGCTCTTCCCCACCTTCTGGGCCACCTCCTCCTGCGTCAGGTCGAAGTCCTCCACCAGTTGCTGGTATGCGGCCGCCTCCTCGAGCGGGTTCAGGTCGTCCCTGTGCAGGTTCTCGACCAGGGCGTGCTGGAGGGTGAGCTCGTCGTTCACCTGACGCACGATCACTGGGATGAACTGAAGCCCGGCCCGCTTGGCGGCGCGCCAGCGGCGTTCCCCGGCGATGATGGCGTAGCGGTCGTCGCTCACTTGCCGGACCAGGATCGGCTGCAGCACACCCAGTTCGCGGATCGAGGCGGTGAGCCCGGCCAGCGACTCCTCGTCGAAGTTGTTGCGCGGCTGGTAGGGGTTGGGGTCGATCTGGTTGATCGGGATCTCTTCGATGCCCGGACGGGCGGCAAGGCCGGCGGCCGACGACCGCGCGACGTCCGACGGGATCAGTGCGCCGAGGCCCTTACCCAGTCCGCCGCGCCGCTCCACCGCTGACCTCCATCGCCAAGTTCCGGTATGCGATCGAACCCCGCGAGGTGGGGTCGAACGTGATGATCGGCTGGCCGAACGAGGGAGCCTCGCTCAGGCGGACCGTTCGAGGGACGATGCTGTGGCAGACCTTCTCGCCGAAGTGGTCGCGAACCTCGCGCACCACCTGGTCGGCCAACTTGGTCCGGGCGTCGTACATGACGAGGACCATGGCGCTCAGCTCGAGGCCGGGGTTCAGGTTCCGCTGGACGAGCTGGATGTTGCGCAGCAACTGGCCCAGGCCCTCGAGCGCGTAGTACTCGCACTGGATGGGCACGACCACCTCGCTTGCCGCCGCCAGGCCGTTGACCGTGAGTAGGCCGAGGGACGGCGGGCAGTCGATCAGCATGTAGTCGTAGTCGTTCCGCACGGCGTCCAGGGCACGGCGCAGCCGCATCTCACGGCTGAAGGCCGGTACCAGCTCGATCTCGGCGCCGGCGAGATCGAGGGCCGCCGGCGCGACGAAGAGGTTGCGCACGGCCGTCCCCTCGACACAGTCCTCGAGTGGAAGGTCATTCAAGATGACGTCGTACATCGAAGACTGCAGGTCCCGGATGTTGATGCCGAGCCCGGTGCTCGCGTTGCCCTGCGGATCGAGGTCCACCACCAGGACGCGGTAGCCGAGCTCGGCCAGGCACGCGCCGAGATTGACCGCGGTTGTGGTCTTGCCGACGCCGCCCTTCTGGTTCGCGATCGCGATCGTGCGGGGGAGCGGCCGTTCGAACGGGGTCGATGGCCCGAGCTCCTCCTCCGCCTCGACATCCCGCGCCGCGCGACGATCCGATTGGTCGAACGGGGTCTCCAGCACCGCCGACGTAGGGGTGCCACCGAGGCCGCTGTCTTGCGTGCTCATCGCCGATGCTCCCAGCCGTCGATGCCGGGGCGGGCTCTACCCGGCAAGCGGAACGCGGATGTGGTCCGTGAGGGACTAGGTGACCGCCGCCCGATCGGCGCCATCTCGAGGCGGACCACCGGCCACCGACACATACTTTCGGGCCTCCGGGTCCCGGTCAAGCCTGGCGTTCGGCACCGGTCGGGCGCCTGCCCCCAATGCTCCGGTGTGTTCCACGTGGAACGCTCGGGCCGGCCGGGTGATCCGATCCCGTCGGTCGCGGCGTGCCTCGTGGGCATCAATGCATCGTGGGGCGGGCGACGTCCGCCGGTCCGCCGCGGCACCGGCTGCGGGCCGGACGCTGGTGCTCATGCGGTGCCGACGCCATGCGTGGTCTGCGACACCACTTCGGGGAATCGGTGGCCAACCGGTGTCCGGGTGTTGGCGATCTCGGTCGCCCACATCCGGCCGCCCGTGTTCCACGTGGAACAACCAGGCCCAGCGGCCCAACGAGGACGTTGCCCGGCTGCGGCGTTGTTCCACGTGAAACAGCTCGCGCACGGCACTGCGTGCCACGTCCCTTCGACACCGGCCGCCGTGTTCCACGTGAAACGGCGGCGCGGTCAGAACAACGGCCGCTTCCCCGGCGTCCCAACCGGTCGCGGGTACTGCGGTGGACACGGGGCGACCAGTTCCAGCGCCTGATACCGATACGTCCCGACCCACGACCGACCTGCGGCCAGGCCCAGCCGGGCGAGCCCGCCAGACGGCCAGCGCTCCGCTCCCCCCTCCGCGGCTCCGAGCTCGGCGTCGCCCTGCGGCGGCTCGCTGACCACCAGCGTCCCACCCACGCGCAGGAACGGTGCCCCGCACTCGGCCGTCACGGGCGGCGGCCCGAAGGCCCGGGCCGTCACCAGATCGAACTGACCCCGCAGGTCCCCACGGTGTCCCGCCTCCTCGGCCCGCACGCACTCGACGACCACTCGGTCGGCAAGGTCGAGCGTGCGCACGGCCTCCGCCAGGAAGTCACAGCGCCGCTCTCGGGAGTCCAGGAGCACCACCCCGCTCCTACGCCAGTGCTGCGCGAGCACCAACCCGGGGACGCCACCACCGCTCCCCAGGTCCAGGAAGCGTCCCGGCGCATCGACGCCGTCCGCAAATCCGGTCGCGTGGTCGACGTGGACGCGAACGGAGCCCGGGCCAAGAAATCCCAGGCCCCGGCTCCGTTCCAGCACCTCGAACAGGCGGGTGTGGTCCACCCGAACGTCAACCGGGGCGTATCACCACCCGGCGAGCCGCGTCCTCGCCTTCGGAGGCGGTGCTGACCCCCTCGATCTCGTTGACGGCGTCGTGCACGACCTTGCGGTCTGCCGAGCCCATCGGATCCAGCGCCTTGGCCACGCCGCTGGCCTTGACCGCCTCGGCCACCTCCCGGGCAAACCGCTCCAGCGCCACCTTGCGGCGGGCGCGGTAGCCGGCCACGTCGAGGCGGACCCGTGCGTGGGTCTCTCCGACGAACCGGCGCTGCACCATGCTGCGCACCAGCTCCTGGATCGCCTGCAGGGTCACGCCCTTCTGGCCGACGAGCAGGCCCAGCTCGGAGCCGTCCACCGACGCCTCGATCGCCTCGTCCTCGCCCAGCGCGACCGTCACCGTGGCATCGGACCGCCCGAATGCCGCCAGCAGATCCGTGAGGAAGGCTTCGACGGCTTGTCGTTGACCCTCGATGTCGAATGCCGCCGATGCCGGCGTCCCTGTTGGCTGCGTACTCTCGCTCACCGCTTTTGCTCCCTCTGCTTCCCGACCACCTCGGCGGCGACGAGAGCGTGGCGAGGCGCCTCGTTGTGCTTGCACCGATGCCGGCCCGTCGGCGCCATCCGCCGCGGGCCCTGCCACCGCCACACTGCCATCCCTCGTCCGGTCTCCATCTCTCTGCGCCCCGGCCGCGTCGCGCCGCTGGCCGCGGCTGCGCCCGTCTCCGCCGGCGGCATCGCTGCGGCCCCCCGACCTGGCCTTGCCCCGACCGCGGTCACCGTCACGGCCGCGCCGATCGCCCCGGCGCCGGTCCCGCCGATCGACCTTTGGCCGCGGCGCGGTCGGGCGCACCCGCGCCCTGACCCGGGCCTCGGCCCGGAGGCGTCCGAACAGCCCCTTCTGCGGCTCCTGGACGACCTCGATCTCGGCGTCGTGCTCGTCGACACCCAGCTTGTCGAGGGCCGACTCCACGGCCTCGGCGACCGTCCGACCGGTCGTCACCACCCACTCCACGGCGCTACTTCCTCTTCCTCTTCTTCCGGGACCGCGGATGGGCCTTCGGCGCGGGCGCGCCGCCTCCGCTCGACGACTTGCCGGCACCGCCCGCGCCGCTCCGCGCCTTGGGCCTCTGCTGCCCCGACCTCTGTTGACCCGACTTCTGCTGGCCCGCGTCCTGCTGGTCACGGGACCGGCCGTTGCCGCTGGCGGAAGCCGGCGCCTTCTTCGCGGGGGCCCGGCCACCCTTCGCACCATTGCCGTCGGCCTTTCGAGCCTCACGAAGCTCGGCCATGGCTCGCTGCGCCTGGCGGCCGACAGACTCTTCGCCTCGATAGAGCGACCGGGTGATGAAGGCTTGCTGACCGACACGCCACAGGGTCGAGACCAGGAAGTAGATGCCGATGGCGAGCGGGCTCACGAACGCGAAGAACACGTAGAGCAGCGGGCCGATCCGCATCATCAGACGCTGTTGCTGCGTCACCTCGGTCCCGGCCGTGCGCCCCATGATCTGCTTCTGCTGGTACCAGCTCAGGAACGCGATGACGGCGATGAGCGCCAGGTACGGCAGGGCCGTGATGAACCCCTGGCTCAGCGCCTGAGCGGGCGAGATGGCGAGGTCGATGCCCAACCAGTTCATCTCGTGCTTGCCCAGCAGCGACTGGTAGAGCTCGTCGTTGTGGTCGAGGTACTTGGGCTGGAACCCGTCAGTGATCCTGGTGGTCAGGCCGAGTTGCTGGGTGTACTCCTGAAGGCCGACGAACTTCGCCTGCTGGGTGAGCCCGCGCACGACGTAGAAGAGGATCGAGAACACCGGTGCCTGGATGAGGAGCGGGAGGCAGCCGCCCACCGGGTTGATCTGGTGCTCCCGGTAGAAGCTCATCAGCTCTTCGTTGAGCTTCTGCCGGTCGTCCTTGTACTGCACCTGCAGGCGGCGAATCTCGGGCTGCAGCCGCTGCATCTCGATCATCGAGCGCGTGCCCTTCAGCGTGAGCGGCGTCGTTACGATCATCACGACGCACGTCAGGAGGGCGATCGCCACCGCGTAGCCGCCCGGCACGTTGGCATAGAAGAAGTTGAGCAAGCCCGAGATGAGCTCAAACAGGCCGTCTAACATCAGTGGTGCTTTCCTTCAGGAACGGGGTCCCACCCGTGTCCCCCCCAGGGGTGGCAGCGAGCGAGGCGGCGCAGGGTCAGTGCCGAGCCCCGAATCGCGCCGTGCCGCTCGAGGGCGTCCAGCGCGTAGTTCGAGCAGGTGGGGACGAATCGGCACGGTGACGGCCGCCCGGCGGTCACCCTTTGGTAGAGCCTTACGAACCCATGGAGGATGCGGGCGACGGGACTCATCGCTCCGCGCCCCGACTCGCCTCATGGCATGCGGCGCCCAGCGAATGCCGGAGCTCCGTGTACGGCACGGTTCGGGCACCGGGATGCGCCAAGACCAGGTAGGCACCGGCGTCCAACCCGCCTCGGTCGCGATCGACCTCCCGCAGCGCCGCACGTAGGCGCCGCCGAACCCGATTCCGGGCAACGGCCGTGCCGATCCGTCGCCCGACGCTGTACGCGACCCGTACGCCGCCACCCGCGGCCGGTCCGGCCGGCGCCTCGTCGGGAAGGTAGACCACGGTCACCGAATCCCGCCGGGCGCGCCGCCCAGCACGCCGGAGCGCGTCGAACGTCGCACGATCGCTGATCCGTCCGATCAGGCCGACAGCCGAGCGCGGCCCCTCTGGCGCCTGCCCCGGATTATCGCCCGGCCGGCGCGGGTCCGCATGCGCAGCCGAAAGCCGTGCCGCTTGGCTCGCCTCCGGTTGTTCGGTTGGTACGTGCGCTTCACCTTCTGCCTCCTCGAGCACGCGGCCTCCTCGCAGAGTCAGCGGGGCCTGCGGCGGGATGTTGAAACTCTTCCGCGACGCGCGAGGTCGATCGTGCGCCACTTCGGTGCGCGGACAACGGTAGAGCCCGATCCGTGGAATGCGCCAACCTGATGCCCGAGACGCCCCGATTCCACGAGCCGGCGCCTGGTCAGTCTGCCGTCGACGGTGCTAACTTTCGCCAACCCGCTCTCCTCACGGGGGAGTCAGACGGCGGAGCTGGCGCCTGGTCCGCTACCTGACAACGGGTAGTTGTGCGGTCATCCACATGTGTGGATTGCTTGTGGACGACTTCGGCTGCCAGCAGGAAGGCTCGGGACCGTGATCAGCGACGCGCACCACCTGTGGACGACGTGCGCAGCTCTGCTCCGGGCCCAGGTCTCCGATCTTGTCTGGCACACAGCGTTCGACGGCGTCCGCGCCGTCGACTTCGACGGCGACGTGCTCACCCTCGGAGTCCCGAGCCCCTTGGCCAAGGAACGCATCGAGGGCCGCTACCTCGGGCTGGTGCGGGACGCCATGGCCGAGGCCGGCGCCTCACACGCCGAGCTGCGGCTCCGGATCGAGCCTGCGGAGCCGCCTCCCCTCTGGACGGTACCGACGCCCATCAACCCCCTCCTGACGCAGGTTCCGGACCTGTCGGACCCCATCGCGGCCGCCGACGGCAAGGCGGGCGGCCAAACGCCGAACGGTCCCACCCGGCTCGCCGACGAGCTCGGCGAGCGCGAGCTGAATCCCCGCTACACCTTCGAGAACTTCGTCATCGGCGGGTCCAACAGCTTCGCCCACGCCGCGGCGCTGTCGGTGGCCGAAACCCCCGCCCGAAAGTTCAACCCGCTGTTCATCTACGGGCACGCGGGCCTGGGCAAGACCCACCTCCTCCAGGCAATCGCCAGCTACGTGAGCCGAAACTACCCCGCGTACCGGGTGCGCTACGTCACGTCGGAGACCTTCCTGAACGAGTTCATCGACTCGATGCACTCCGACAGCCGGGATGCGTTCAAGCGGCGGTACCGCGACATCGACGTGCTGCTCGTCGACGACGTCCAGTTCTTCGAGGGGAAGCAGGAGACGCTGGAGGAGTTCTTCCACACCTTCAACCACCTGCACCAGACCAACCGCCAGATCGTCCTGTCCTCCGACCGTCCCCCCGACCAGATCGGGATCGAGGACCGCATGCGCAGCCGGTTCCAGCAGGGACTGATGACGGACATCCAGCCGCCGGCGCTGGAGACCCGGATGGCGATCCTGCTGAAGAAGGCGGAGCTCGAGCCCAGCCGCATCCCCAACGACGTGCTCGAGCTCATCGCCACCAACATCAAGGACAACATCCGGGTCCTCGAGGGGGCACTCATCCGCGTGTCGGCCTTCGCCAGCCTCACGCATGAACCCCTCACCGTCGACCGGGCGACGCAGGTGTTGGCCGACCTCCTGAGCGAGAACCAGCCGCGTCCGATCACGCCGCAGCTGATCCTCGAGGAGACCGCGAAGCAGTTCGGGTTCACCGTCGACGAGATCACCAGCAAGCACCGCCAGCGCCCACTGGTCACGGCGCGGCAGATCGCCATGTACGTCATGCGGGAGCTGACCGACCTGTCGTACCCCAACATCGCCCGGGAGTTCGGCGGCCGCGACCACACCACGGTGATCCACGCGGTCGAGAAGATCGGCGCGCTGATGTCCAAGGATCGCCAGATCTACGACCAGGTCACGCGGCTGATGAAGGCCGTCCGACAAGGTGACTGACGGGCGCGACGCAGCCGCCGTGGAGAACCCTCGGGACACGCTGTGGATCGGGATCCGCCGCCGGTGGACAGGCCGCTCCGTATCCCCAGGGGGTTCACGCGCACGGCCCTCGACCTGTGGGAGCCTGGGGACACAACGGGGACGACTGACGTGGCGCTGACCTGCGACAACGAGTCGTGGTCCACAATCCACAGCCCCTACTACAACTACTGATACGGGTACTACTACGAAGGCAGAGAAAGCGAGCGACGGCGTGAAGTTCCGATGTGAGCGAGACGTTCTCGTCGAAGCCCTCGGCACGGCCGGCCGGGCTACCGCGAGTCGCGGTGGAGCGCTCCCCGTGCTGTCGGGCATCCGCACCGAACTGCAGGGCGACGCCCTCACCCTGACCGGCCACGACCTCGAGCTGACCATCGCCGTCGTCATCGGCGATGGGGTCAAGGGCACCACCGACGGCGTTGCGGTCCTGCCTGCGCGGCTGACGTCCGACGTGGTGCGATCGCTGCCTCCCGGCGCGGTCGAGGTCGACGTCGACGGGGAGCAGGCCCGGATCACCGCCGGGCGCTCCGAGTTCACGCTCCGGGTGTTCCCGGTGGACGAGTTCCCGCGGTTGCCGCAGGCAACCGGTGAGGCGGTGACGCTCGATGCCACCGAACTGGCGGCGGCGTTGCGGCAGGTGGTGCCGGCGGCGTCGAGCGACGATGCCCGCCCGATCCTGACCGGCGTGTTGCTCTCCGCCGAGCAGGGGGGCCTGCGGCTCGTGGCCACCGACTCGTTCCGGCTGGCCGTGCGCGACCTGCCGGGCCAGACCGTGCTGGCCGAGGGCCAGTCGGTGTTGGTGCCGTCCCGGGCCCTCAACGACCTGACCAAGGTGCTCGGTGGCGTCGGCGAACTGACCGTCCGCCTGGGCGAGCGCGACGCAGGGTTCGAGGCCGGCGACGTCCGCCTCACGACCATGCTGATCGAGGGCGACTTCCCCAACTACCGGGGCCTGATCCCCTCGGCGCCGCCGCCCAACCGTCTGATCGTGAGCCGCGAGGGCCTGCTGGAGGGGCTCCGCCGCGTAAAGCTGCTGGCCCGGGAGGCGACGCCCGTGCGGCTGGCGATGTCGTCGGAGGGACTCGACCTCGTGGCCGTCACCCAGGACGTGGGCCAGGCGCACGAATCGCTCGACGCCAAGTACGAGGGCACCGAGCTCACGGTGGCGTTCAACCCCGACTACCTGCTGCAGGGCGTCGAGGTGCTCGAGGGTGACGAGGTGTTGATCGAGACCGTGGACTCGCTCAAGCCGGCGCTGGTGCGTAGCCCGGAGCACGACAACTTCCTGTATCTGCTCATGCCCGTGCGTGTGAGCTGACGGGGCCGGGGCACGGGGGCGTGCACGTACGCACGCTGTGGCTCACCGACTTCCGCAGCTACACATCGATCCAGGTCGACCTGGCGCCGGGGCTGACGGTGGTGGTCGGCGCCAACGGGCAGGGCAAGACCAACCTGCTCGAGGCGTTGGCCTGGTTGGCCACCTTGTCGTCGTTTCGCGGCGCCCCCACGGAGGCGCTGGTGCGCGACGGCGCGCCGTTCGCCGTGGTCCGGGCCCTTGCGGCGCGTGACGGGCGCGAGCTCCTGCTTGAGGCGCAGCTGCAGCCGGCCGGCCGCAACCGGGTGCTCGTCAATCGCCAGCCGCTGCGCCGTGCGCGGGACCTGCTGGGGTCGCTCCGGGTCACTGTTTTCACCCCCGACGATTTGGACATCGTCAAAGACGGCCCTGGCGAGCGGAGGCGGTTCCTCGACGATGCGCTCGTGGCGCTGCACCCCCGCAACGATGCGCTGAGGGCGGACGTGGACAAGGTCCTACGGCAGCGCAATGCGCTCCTGCGGCAGACCGGGGGGCGGCTCGACGAGGCGGCCGCGTGCACGCTCGACGTGTGGGACGCCAAGCTCGCGCAGGCCGGCGAGGCGTTGGCCGCGGCGCGGGTCGAGCTGGTTGAGCGCCTGATGCCGCTGCTGTCGTCGATCTACGACGCTCTGGCGCGACAACCCGCGAAGGTGACGGTCGGCTACGACGCGGGCTGGCGTGAGCAGGGCCTGGCCGGAGCGCTGGCGGCTGCCCGCCGGGACGACCTGCGGCGGGGCGTGTCCACGGTCGGGCCCCACCGGGACGACATTGTCCTGACGATCGCCGGCACCCCGGCACGGACTCATGCGAGCCAGGGGGAGCAGCGGACGCTCGCGCTCTCGTTGCGGTTGGCCGTGCATCACGTCGTGACCGAGGCGACGGGGAGCCCGCCGGTGCTGCTGCTCGACGACGTGTTCAGCGAGCTCGACCCGGAACGAAGCCACGCCCTTGTCGCGAACCTGCCGGCGGGGCAGACGGTCCTCACCACCGCCGGCGATGTCCCCTCCGACGCCCACCCGGATGTCGTGTTGCGGCTGAGGGACGGTGCGGTGACGGTGGCCGGAGGCACGACGGGCGGCGCGCCGGGCTCGCCGGCGGGTGGTTGACTGTGCGCATGGGCTGGGAACCGCTCCCGGGCACGCCGTCACCGCCGGTGCGGCTGGCGGACACCCTGGATCGGGTTCTCGGGCGGCTCGGCGCCCCCAGCCGTGCGGGCATCGAGGTGGTGTTCGACCGTTGGCCCGAGGTCGTGGGGGAGGCGATGGCCGGCCGCACCCGACCCGTCGCGATCGACGGCGAGGCACTCGTGGTGGCGTGCGACGAGCCGGCGTTGGCGACCCATGTGCGGTTCCTCGAGGCACAGCTCGTCACGAGGGTCGCGGAGCTCGCGGGGTCCCGCCAGATCGCACGGATCGAAGTCCGCGTGGACCGCGGTCGCCGGGGAGCCCGACCGCCGCGGCGGTTCCCCAGGCGGGGGTGACGACGGTCACGAAGGGCTCGTGCGGGGTGCCGTGCGGGGCCGCCCGGGACCGCTGGGATGAGCGGCAATGTCACACCCCTCTGGTAGACTTCCCTTGTTGTGATTTGCGGCTCTGACCAGGCAAAAGGCCTCTGGGTGCCGGTCATCCGCCCTTAAGAATCGACCTCGCCGAAAGGGCGCGCCTTGCCGCAGGGAAGCACCTCCTACGGAGCCAAAGACATGCAGGTCCTGGAGGGCCTCGATCCGGTCCGCAAGCGGCCGGGCATGTACATCGGCTCGACCGGCCCGTCCGGCCTCCACCACTTGGTGTGGGAGGTCGTCGACAACTCGGTGGACGAGGCGATGGCCGGCGAGGCCGACCGGATCGACATCACGCTGCTGGCCGACGGCGGCTGTCGCGTGGTCGACAACGGGCGGGGCATTCCCACCGACGTCCACCCGATCCACAAGATCTCCGGCGTCGAGATCGCACTCACCAAGCTCCATGGTGGGGGGAAGTTCGGCGGCGACGGCTACAAGGTGTCGGGCGGGCTCCACGGCGTCGGCGTTTCCGTCGTCAACGCCCTGTCGCGCCGGCTTGTCGTCGAGGTCGACCGCAACGGCAAGCGCTACACCCAGACGTTCGTCAACGGCGGCCAGCCTCAGGGCAAGCTCAAGGTCACCGGCGACGCGCCCCGCAACGGCCGCTCCGGCCCCCGCCGCGGCACCACCGTCACGTTCTGGCCCGACCCCGCGGTCTTCGACACCGTCGAGTTCTCGGCGCGGACGATCCTCGAGCGGCTGCAGATGATGGCGTTCCTCAACAAGGGGCTCGAGATCCGCTTCCGCGACGAGCGCGAGGGCCACGAGCACGAGCCGGTCGTCTACAAGTACACGGGCGGCATCGTCGACTTCGTCAAGCACGTCAACAAGACGAAGGAGAGCCTGTTCTCCAAGGTTGGCTACTACGCCGACAGCGACCAGACGTCCGAGGTCGAGGTCGCCTTCCAGTGGAACACCGGGTTCAACACCGACGGCATCCACAGCTTCGCCAACGGCATCAACACGATCGAGGGCGGCACCCACGAAGAAGGCTTCAAGGCGGCGCTCACGTCCGCGGTGAACAAGTACGCCCGGTCGAAGCAGCACCTCAAGGAGAAGGATCCCAACCTCGCCGGTGAGGACATCCGCGAGGGCATCACGGCCATCATCTCGGTGCGGCTGCGCGATCCCCAGTTCGAGGGTCAGACGAAGGCCAAGCTCGGCAACACGACCATGAAGACGCTCGTGCAGCGCGCCACCAACGAGAAGCTCGGCGACTGGCTGGAGGAAAATCCGACCGAGGCCAACAAGATCGTCCGCAAGGGCCTGGCGGCGGCCCAGGCGCGGGCGGCCGCCAAGAAGGCCCGCGACGTCGTGCGCAACAAGACGTTGCTCGACGGCGCGGGCATGCCCGACAAGCTCAAGGACTGCTCGTCCAAGAACCGGGACGAGCGCGAGCTCTTCATCGTCGAGGGCGACTCCGCAGGCGGCCCCGCGGTGCAGGCTCGCAACCCCGCCACGCAGGCGGTCCTGCCCATCCGGGGCAAGATCCTCAACGTCGAGCGGGCCCGCATCGACAAGATGCTGCGCAACGCCGAGATCCAGACGCTGATCTCGGCCATCGGTGCCGGCCTCGCCGACGAGTTCGACATCGACAAGCGCCGCTACGACAAGGTCTGCATCCTCACCGACGCCGACGTCGACGGCGCCCACATCCGCACGTTGCTGCTCACGTTCTTCTTCCGGCAGATGAAGCCGCTGGTCGAGCAGGGCCACATCTACGTGTGCGAGCCACCGCTGTACTCGACCGAGGTTGGCAAGGAGAAGGTCTACCTGAAGGACGATGCGGCCAAGGCCCGCTTCCTGGCGGAGAACCCCAACCACCGCAAGGAGTTCCAGCGGCTCAAGGGGCTCGGGGAGATGGACTGGGAGGAGCTCAAGGTAACGACCATGGACCCGGCCCACCGCACCCTGCTGCAGATCAGCGTCGAGCAGGCGGCCCTCGCCGACGAGGTGCTCTCCATCCTCATGGGCGAAGACGTGGAGATGCGCAAGCAGTTCATCCAGACCAACGCCAAAGACGTCCGCTTCATCGACATCTGACCATCCATGCCTGACGACCCGACCCCTCCCATCGACGACACCAACGGCTCCGGCGACGGCGACGCTGCGGGCGGCCGCCTGGCCGTCGAGCCCATCGAGATCCAGGAGGAGATGGAGCGCTCCTTCCTGGACTACGCCATGTCGGTCATCACCGCCCGGGCGCTGCCCGACGTGCGGGACGGCCTCAAGCCGGTGCACCGCCGCATCCTCTGGGGGATGTACGACATCGGCGCACGCCCCGACCGCAGCTGGATGAAGTGCGCTCGCATCACTGGCGACGTGATGGGTCGCTATCACCCCCACGGGGAGAGCGCCATCTACGACGCGCTGGTGCGCATGGCGCAGGACTTCTCCCTGCGCCACCCGCTGATCGCCGGTCACGGCAACTTCGGCACGCCCGACTTCGGACCGGCCGCCTCGAGGTACACCGAGTGTCGGCTCGACCCGCTGTCGATGGACGTCATGCTCGCCGGCATCGACGAGCAGACCGTCGACATGGCCGACAACTACTCCGGCGAGTTCGAGGAACCCCTCGTCCTACCGGCCCGGTTCCCCAACCTTTTGGTCAACGGGAGCCAGGGCATCGCCGTCGGCATGGCCACCAACATCCCGCCCCACAACCTGGGCGAGGCGATCGACGCCGTGCTCCACCTGCTCGACCATCCGGAGGCAACGCCCGACGACCTGATGCAGTTCGTCACCGGGCCGGACTTCCCGACCGGCGGGTTGATCATGGGCCGCGCCG
This sequence comes from Acidimicrobiales bacterium, assembly GCA_035259985.1. GTDB lineage: Bacteria > Actinomycetota > Acidimicrobiia > Acidimicrobiales > VFJN01 > DASQUK01. Next base: position 17,261 of record DATFVX010000095.1, read on the forward strand.
GCATCCTCGATGCGTATCGCACAGGCAAGGGCTCCATCCGTCTCCGGGCGCGCACCGAGATCGTCGAGGGGACCGGCCGCCAGCGCGATCGCATCGTGGTCACCGAGATGCCGTACCAGGCCTCGATCGTGGCGACCGCCACCAAGATCAAGGAACTCGTGGAGAACCGGCAGATCGAGGGGATCGCCGACGTCAACGACGAGTCGGCGGGCGGCGATACCCGCCTGGTCATCGAGCTCAAGAAGGACGCACCGGCGCTCGTCATCCTCAACAACCTCTTCAAGCACACGCCGCTGCAGACCAACTTCGCGGTCAACACCGTGGCCCTCGTCGACGGCGTTCCCCGGACGCTCAACCTCGTGCAGCTCCTCCGGGCGTACGTCGACCATCAGGTCGAGGTCATCCGGAGGCGCAGCGAGTTCCGGCTCGACAAGGCGCGGCGGCGTGCCCACCTGGTCGACGGCCTGCTCAAGGCCATCAACGTCATCGACGATGTGATCGCCCTCATCCGGGCGTCCGAAGACCGGGCCGCAGCCCGCCAGGGTCTGATGGTCGAGCCGTTCGGGTTCTCCATCGAGCAGGCCGAGCACATCCTCGACATGCGCCTGGGACAGCTCACCCGCCTGGCGCGCATCGACCTCGAGACCGAGGCGGCCAACCTGCGAGAGACGATCGCCGGCCTCGAGGCCATCCTTGGCGATGACGCCAAGCTCCGGTCCGTGATCAGGGAAGAGCTGCTGGCGGTCAAGGAGCGGTTCGCCGCGCCCCGCCGTTCCGAGATCACGTTCGACGTCGGCGACATCGACATCGAGGACCTCATCGACGACGAAGAGCTCGTCGTCACGATGTCGTCGCGGGGCTACGTCAAGACCGTCCCGGCCGACACGTTCCGGGCGCAGGGCCGTGGGGGCCGCGGCGTCGCCGGCGCGAGCCTCCGCGACGACGACTACGTCAGCCACATCCTCACGACGACCGCGCACGCCTATTTGCTGTTCTTCTCCAACCGCGGGCGGGTCTACCGGCTGAAGGCGCACGAGATCCCGCGCAAGGACCGCACGGCGCGGGGCACCGCGATCGTCAACCTCCTGCCGCTCCAGCCCGGCGAGCACATCCAGGCCGTCATCGACACCCGCGACTACGAGACCAACAGGTTCCTGTTCTTCGCCACCAGGCAGGGGCAGGTCAAGAAGACCAAGTTCAACGAGTACGACTCCTCGTTGCGGAGCGGGCTGATCGCGATCAACCTGCGCGACGGCGACGAGCTCGTGAAGGTGATTCCCACCAACGGTGGCGACGACATCTTCATGGTGGCTCGCTCGGGCATGACGATCCGGTTCGGGGAGGACGATGTGCGGGCGATGGGCCGGGCGGCCGCCGGCGTGCGGGGCATGAAGCTCCGGTCCGGCGACGAGGTCGTGTCGTGCGACGTGGCGCGTGACGACGTGTCCCTCCTGATCGTCACCGATGCCGGCTACGGCAAGCGCACCCAGCTCGACAGGTTCAACCCCCAGGGTCGCGGTGGGCAGGGGGTCCGGGGCATCAAGCTCACCGCCAAGAAGGGGTTCGTGGTCGCCGCGTTCATGGTGGGCATCGACGCCGAGATCTTCGTGATCTCGTCGGCCGGCACCATCATCCGCACCGCGGTGCGCGACGTGTCGTCGCAGGGTCGTGATGCGACCGGGGTCCGGGTGATGAACCTCGATGCCGGCCAGAGCGTGGCGGCGGTTGCGCCGGTGCTGGGCGCCGACTTCCCCGGCTGACCGGGCGGGCCCTCGCGCCCCCATCCCTCGCCGCGCCGCCATCATCCGCAGGCAGCGGGGCGCTGGCTCCCCCTCTCTGACTTCCCCCTCGCGACAGCGACGCCGCGCCTACGGATGCGGCGGGGGAGGTGTGCACGGTGTACGGGTTGGGCAGGCGAACGAACGACCGGCGGGGCGGGGGCGGCCGCGCCGATGCCGGGCAGGTCATTCCGCTGGCTGCGGCAATGGTGGCGTTGTGTTGCGCGGCGCTGCTGGCCCTCGTGCCGGTGGCGGGCGCGCTCGACGATCGTGCCAGGGCACGAACCGCCGCCGACGCCGCCGCGCTCGCCGGTGCCGCGGACGGTGAGCCGGCGGCGCGGCAGGTGGCCGAGGCCAACGGCGCCGATCTCCTCGCCATCGAGCGGACGGGCGACGAGGTCGTCGTGCGGGTGCGGGTCGGAGACCTGGATGCGTACGCCCGCGCCCGCGCCACCGGCCGCCCGGTAGACGGCGGTACCGGCCGCACGGTGGCCGGCGCGGGCGGGCGTCGAGCGGGCCTGGCGCCCGCCATGCTGGCCGCACTGGCGCGTGCCGATGGCGTCCTGGGCCGCCCGGTCACGGTGGTGTCGGGCCTGCGGACCCGGGCCCAGCAGGCGGGACTGTGGGACAGGCGGGCGTCCAATCCGTATCCCGTCGCACCGCCGGGCACGTCAGACCACGAACGGGGGTTGGCCATTGACGTACCGCGGTCGGAGGTCGACGACGTGCGTCGCGTGGCGCCCGCATCCGGCCTGTGCCAGCCGTTGCCGGCGACCGATCCGGTCCACTTCATCGTCTGCGGCGCGTGACCGCGCTTCGTGGTCGGCGTATCATGAAAAAGACCTGGTGGGGCCGCTAGGGCGCGGAGAACCTCGTGCCGTAGACTCCCCGCGATGCCGGTTGACCCGTCCGGAGTGACGACCGACGATCACGGCCAAGGCGGAGGCGGTGCGAAGCAGCAGCGACCCGAGGAACCGACACCCGGCAACGGTCCGGTCGCAGACGCACGCGCTGGGCTGCCGCCAGTCGCGGGTACCGGCACCCCGAGCGGCGAACCCAACGGCCACGACGAGGCGGGCCTCCCACCGACGGGCGGCGCGGGAATGACCGACCGCGACCCCGGGGTCGAACGCGGCGCGCAGCGCTATGGCGAGATTCCGCCGGGCCAGCCGCAGTCACTGTGGTCGACCTTCACACCGGTGGAGCCCGCGCCCGCCAGCCCTCCGACGGACGGCAGGCCGACACGCGCCGCCACCGCACCGCCGCCGGCCGTCGGCCCCGACGTCGACGCCGACGGCACCGAGCCCTTCGGCGATGGGGCCCAGGACCCCGGGGCCCCTCGGCGACTGGCCAGGCGCGTCCGTCCACGCCGCTCCCACAAGCCGAAGGCGAGCCGCGGGCTCCGCGTGCGCCAGCGGCTCTGGTCCATCGACCCGTGGTCGGTGTTCAAGGTGTCGGTGCTGTTCTACATCTGCGTGTGCCTCATCGTCGTGGTGGCGGGCACGCTCCTCTGGAACGTGGGCCGGTCGGTGGGGACGATCGACGACGTCGAGAGCTTCGTCACCCGCATGGGGGCCTACGGCACGTGCACCCTCAAGGCCGAGGTGCCGGCGGGGACCGAGTTCGAGGAGGACGACGACTGCGCCGAGGGCGAGGTCCTCGTGGGTGGGTTCAAGTTCGACGACGGCACGCTGTTCCGCGTGGCCGCCATCGGCGGCGGGATCCTGGTCGTCGCCGGATCGATCGGCAACGTGCTGATGGTCGTCCTGCTCAACCTCCTCAACGAGCTGACCGGCGGGCTGCGGTACACGATCGTGAAGGAGCCGATCCCCCGCCCGGCGGCCGCCCGGCAGCGCGCCGTTCGTGGCCCCGGCCAGCGGGCGACCGTGGGGCCCGGTCCGCCACGCCACGCCGCCAAGCAGCGCGCCCCGGCGCCGCCGCCCGTGGTCGACGGCGACGGCGGCGACCGTGAACAGACCGTCCGCGTGCCGGCAGTAGAGGGTTCGACCGATCGCGACACCCAGGGCTAGCCTGGTGCGCCCGCACCGGGGCTATAGCTCAGTCGGTTAGAGCGCACCCCTGATAAGGGTGAGGTCGCTGGTTCGATTCCAGCTAGCCCCACTTCCACCAGGACGACAGCACCCCTGACCAGGGATTTCGTCCGCAGCGCCGCCTACGAGGGCTGGCCCGTGTTCCCGCTACGCCCGGGCAGCAAGCGTCCCCGCCCGGAGTTCACGGCCTGGAAGTCCCGCGCCACGCCCGACTCCGAGCGCATCAACCGATGGTGACGCCGGCACCCGACCCGGCCGCCCCCCAAGGCTCGCGAGCCCAGCACCACCGGCACCCGTAGGCCGCCTGACCTGCCGACACACCGACACCTTCCAGGCCGCTGTGACCGAAGACATGTGGTGCAACCACGGTTACTCGACTTATCGTGCGCAACCATGGTTGCACTACTCGATCGGTCACGGAGATGACGCCGGTGACCTCGTTGATCGCCGTGTCCGCAATGCTCGTGATGGTGAGCGTGTTGGAGCGGGTGCCCCGGATGCAGTTCGCGCCCAGGGGCCTCGCGCGTCCCTTCCTCGCGACCGACGGTGCGTGGTACCTGGTGGCGACCGGGGCGAACCTCATCACGACGTTCGTGTTCCAGCCCGTGCTGTCGCGCCTGGCGGTGCCGGGCATGTCCGACTCGGTCGCGAGCCTTCCGCTCGTGCCGCGCCTGGTCCTCGGTCTGGTGGTCTACGACGCGGTGGCCTTCCTGGTCCACGTCGGGATCCATCGCTCGGAGGTCCTGTGGTCGGTCCACAAGGTGCACCATTCGAGCCTGAACCTCGACGCCATGGCGACCACCCGCACGCACGTGTTCGAGCACATGATGCGCAACCTGCCGGCCCAGGCGGCGTTGTTCGCCCTGGGGTTCACGGCGCAGGGCGTGGCGTTCGTGCTCTTGGTGTACGCCTCGTTCGCGCTGGTCGGCCACAGCAACCTGCGGATCGGCAACCGGCGGGTCGAGCTGCTGTTCGTCACGCCCCGGCTGCACCGACTGCACCACGTGCCGGCGAGCTCGCAGCAGAACTTCGGGACCGTGTTCACGATGTGGGACCGGCTCGCGGGGCGGCTCCTCGTGCGAGACGCGGCGGCGGACGAGCGCACGGGCGTGCCCGGCGAGGTGGACCTGTACCCGCAGAGGTTCGCGGCCGCCTTCCGGCAACCAGTCCGAGAAGCGAGCCGCCGGCGGTCGCTCAGCCGAGTGGCATCGTGACCGTCGACCAGGCCGAGCAGGCTCCCGCGGTGCCCGATGTGGCCGAGTTCGAGCGGGCGGGGCTGTACGACCGGGACGCGCCCGATGCCATCGAGCGCCTGAACCTGCTGCGCGTCGTCGCCGCTCGTGGCGGATCGCTAGCGGACATGGCGGCGGCTCCGGGCGACGACGAGCTGGAGCGGCTTGCCGCGGAGCTGTTCTTCCTGCCGGCGACCGGCCGGCTGACCCTGGCCGAGCTAGCGGCGTCGGTCGACATCGGCCTCGAGGAACTGGGGCGGATGCTGCGCGCCTGCGGGCTCCCCATTCGGGCCGCCGTCGACCGCAGCTACTCCACGGCCGACGCCGAGCTCGTCCGGGTGTTCAGGCAGGCGGTCGAGCTGTTCGGTCACGAGGCCACTCTCGAGCTGCTCCGGGTGACCGGGGCGGCGATGGAGCACGTCGCCGATGCCGCGATCAGCACGTTCGTCACCACCGCCGGCGCGGCATCGCTGGCTGACGACGGTGTGCTGGTCGAGACGACCGAACGGGCCGCCGCGCTTCAGAGCAGGTTCCCGGCGGTCCTCGGGTCGCTGCTCCGTCACCAACTGGTGCGTCTGGCGCGTCCGAACCGAACCGGGACGCCCACGGACTTCGAGGTGGCCGTGGCGGCGGTCGGGTTCATCGATCTGGTGGGGTTCACGTCGCTCGCAGAGCGGGTCGATCTCGGCCAGGTCGGGCACCTGCTGTCGAGGTTCGAGGCGCTGGCCAACGACTGCGTGGCGGCGAACGGCGGCCGTGTCGTCAAGTTCGTCGGTGACGCCGTGATGTTCCGGTCGGCCACTTTGGCAGACGCGTGTGCCAGCGCTCTCGACCTGGTCGACCGCGTCTCGGACGAGCTCCGTCTCTTCGCTCGTGGCGGCGTCGCCTCCGGCGATGTACTCGTGCGGACCGGCGACTGCTTCGGTCCGGTGGTCAATCTCGCGGCACGGGTGGCGGGCGTAGCTGAGGCGTCGATGGTCCTCGCGGGCATGGCTGGACGTGACGTCCTACCCAACGGGCTGGTGGCTACACCGCGGCCGCCGGCGTGGCTGGCCGGCATCGACCATCCCGTGGTGCTCCACCGGGTGCAGCGCGGATCCGCGGCCGCTTGATGAAACCACGGTTCCACTGTCCCTAGACTCGGAAACATGCCCGAGTCGCTCGAATGGGCCCTCCTCGCGTATCGACTTCCCCGCGAGCCGTCCACGCCGAGGATCGCCGTATGGCGCAAGCTGCGCCGGCTCGGGGCGGTGCAGCTGGTCGACGGCCTGGTCGCCCTTCCGGCGACCGCCCGGAACCGGGAGCAGCTCGACTGGATCGCCGATGAGGTGGTGGACGCCGCCGGTGAAGCGTGGACCTGGACGGCTGTCCCGGGATCGAAGCACCAGCAGCAGTTGTTGGCGGCACGGATGAGCGCGGCGGCGGCCGAGGACTACGAGGCGGTCCTGGCGGAGGCCGAGGAACTCGCCGCCGACGGCACGCCGCCCCGCCGGTCGGTCGAGCGGCTCCGGCGCGAGCTCCGCAAGATCGAGGACCGGGATCACTTCAAGCCAGCGGTCCGGGACCGCGCTCACCGTGCCGTGCGGGCCCTCGATCCGGACAGGGCGTCCGACAAGGAGGCCTCCGTCCAGTGAGGTGGGCGACCCGCGCCGAGTGCCACGTCGACCGCGCGGCCTGCGCCTGGCTGATCCGCCGCAGCATCGACCCCGACGCCGAGTTCGTGTTCGTCGACGACCCTGGCGATGTGCCCGCCGACGCCACGCCGTTCGACATGCGAGGCGTGGAGCTGTCCCACCACCGCGGCGACTGCAGCTTCGAAACGATGCTCCACCACTTCGACCTCCAGGACCCGGTCCTGTGGGACATCGCCCGCATCGTGCACGAGGCCGACCTCGCCGACGACCGGTTCGAGGCCCCGGAAGCCCCAGGCCTCGACGTCATCTGCCGCGGCCTGGCGATGACCAAAAGCGACCTAGACGTGCTCGCCATCACCTACGCGGTCTTCGACGGCCTCTACGAGCACCGGCGCCGGGCGCTCGTCCTGGGCCACGATCCCTCCTAGCCGGCGCCGGACGACACGCGGGTCAGCGGTCGGTCGGCCCATCAATGCGGGCGTATCGCTCGGCCTCTAAGGTGCCCACATGGCTCTCCTCCGACGTGCGCTCGCAGCCGTGGGCATCGCCGGCATCATCGCCGTGGTGCTGCGGGTCCGGGGCTCGGGTGGCACGCCGCCACAGTCCGGCGGCTGGCGGGAGCTCAGCGGACCCGGGCTGCGTTGACCGGTAGCCGGGGGCGACAGTGAGGGTCCTCGTCTGCGGTGCCGGCGCGGTGGGCGCACGGGCCGCCCGCCACCTGATCGCGGAGGGCGACACCGAGACCGTGCTGATCGCCGATGCCGATCGGAAGCGGCGCTCGGCCGTCGTGAGGTCCCTCGGATCACGGGCCTCGGCGGCCGACGCGGTCGACCCCGCCGCCGTCGACCTGGTCGTGGTCGCCGCACCAGCGGCGCGCCACGTCGAGATCGCCAAGCGTGCGGTGACGGCCGGCAAGCACGTGGTGTCCGTGGCCGACAGCGTCGCCGCCGTGGAGGGCCTGCTCGACCTCCACGCCGAGGCCCGGGAGCGGCGGGTGGTGGTGGCCGTGGGGGCGGGATTCGGTCCCGGGCTGTCGTGCGTGCTGGCTCGCCACGCCAGCGACGACTTCGACGCCGTCGACGAGGTGCACATCGCCCACCACGGGACCGGGGGACCCGCATGCGCCCGGCAGCACCACGCGGCGCTGCGCGGGGTCGGGCTCGACTGGCGGGACCATGCCTGGCGCCGTCGCCCACCGGGCTCGGGCCGGGAGCTGTCGTTCTTCCCCGACCCGATCGGGGGTGCGGACTGCTACCGCGCCGGGCTGCCCGACGCCCTGCTCCTCGTGCCCGCTTTCCCCGGGGTCGGCCGGGTGACGGCCCGCCTCGCGGCGACCCGGCGCGACCGCATGACCGCCGGGCTGCCGATGCTCCGGCCCCCCCACGCCGAGGGCCGCATCGGCGGCCTGCGGGTCGAGGTCCGCGGCCGGCGGGGCCGGGTGCGCGACACCGTGGTCCTCGGGGCCGTCGATCGGCCCGCCGTTGCCGCCGGCACGGTGGCCGGGGTGACGGCCCGCTGGATCGCCGCCGGGCGGACCCTGACGACCGGCGCCGCCGGCTTGGCGTCGCTCGTCGAGCCGCTGCCGTTCCTGCACGAGCTGGCGCGGGCCGGGGTGCGCGCCGCAGTGTTCGAAGGCACGTAAGGCGCACGAGCCCGCGCGGTCACTGGCCGGGAGGCCTGGGTCCGCTGCGGTCGCCCGTCCCCGTCAGACCTTCACCGACTCGCGCCACGACTCGAGCAGGGCGGCGTCGCCGAACACCTCGCAACTGTCGGGCGGAACGCGGTTCCACAGCAGCAACAGCAGGTTCGACACCGTGCCGCGCACGGCCACGTCGCCCTTGGCGTGCACGTGGTCGACCGACAGGCCCTCGGGAGCCATCGTGACCAGCCATTCACCCTGGCCGGGCTCGTCGCCGACGTCGGTGGCGTGGAGGTGCATGGTCTTGCCTTCGTTCTCGGAGCCAACCTCCGCCGTTCCCCGCCACGGCAGGATCACGTCGAACAGCTCGTCCACGGCGTCGAGGGCCAGGTCGGTGCCGACGGGCCGGCCCTCGCCCGCCGCGACCTGCGCGTCCCACCGGTGCACGGCGGTCTCGATGGCCATGCGCCGAGGCCAGAAGATGGGCGGCTGGTCGCCGGCCCAGGTCTTCACGGACGCATCGCGATCGTCCCGGCCGGCGGCCCCCTCGATGGCGGCGATCAGTTCGGCCAGGCGGGCGCGGGTCCACTCGATCACCGCCTGGCCCGCCGGCGGCCGGGGGAGCTCTCGCATCCCGTCGCCGGCCTCCACCCACCCGGCGGTCCAGCGATAGGTGCGACCGAGGTGACCCACCAGCCGTTCCATCCTCCATCCCGGGCAGGTCGGAACGTCGGCGTCGAGGTGGCCAGCGGCGGTCGCCAGGAGGTCGGCGGCATCGCCGCGGAGCGAGTCGAGGTACGAAGCACGGTCCATCCACCCATCTTGGGCCAGAATCACGCCGGTGATCATCGATTGCGCCGTCTACAGCAAGGGCGTGCGCCAGCCCGGCCAGCTCGACCTGAACGATGCGCTCGAGGCCGGGCGCAGCAGCGATCACAGCTTTGCGTGGATCGGCCTTTACGAGCCCGAAGAGGAGGAGTTCGACGCGGTCGCCCGCGAGTTCCACCTTCACCCCCTGGCGGTTGAGGACGCGGTCCACGCCCACCAACGCCCCAAGCTCGAGCACTACGGCGACTGCCTGTTCCTCGTGCTCCGGACTGCGCGCTACAACGACGAGGACGAAGCCGTCGAGTTCTCGGAGATCCTGCTGTTCGCCGGCGACCGGTTCATCGTCACGGTGCGCCACGGCGAGGGCAGCGCGCTGGCCCCGGTCAGGGAGCAACTCGAGTCCGATCCGGGGCGCCTGGCGCTGGGCCCGATCGCCGTGGTCCACGCCATCGTCGATCGGGTCGTCGACGACTACCAGCCGGTGCTGGACGGCCTCGACAACGACATCGCCGAGATCGAGGCCGAGGTCTTCTCCCCCGAACGGACCAATCCGGCCGTCCGGATCTACAAGCTGAAGCGCCAGGTGCTCGCCCTGTACCGGGCGATCCAGCCGCTGGCGGAGCCCCTGGCGAACCTCAAGGACGGCAAGCACTCGTTCGGCGAAGTCGACCTCGGCCACTACTTCCGCGACGTCGACGACCACGTGCGCAAGGCCGAGGCCCGCATCGAGATCCAGCGGGAGTTGCTGTCGGAGGTCCTCGACGTCAACCTCACGCACGTCTCGGTGCACCAGAACGAGGACATGCGGACCATCGCCGGGTGGGCGGCCATGGCGGCGGTGCCCACGATGTTGGCGGGCATCTGGGGCATGAACTTCAGGCACATGCCCGAGCTCGACCAGTGGTGGGGCTATCCGATGGCCCTGGGCCTGATGGCCGTCGGGCTGGTGGTCCTGTACCGCACGCTCCACCGCCGCGGCTGGATCTGAGGCCGACGGCGCTCTAGCCGGCGAGGAGGCCGAGCAGCTCGTCGTGGAACCGGCCGTTGGTCGCGACGCCGCTGCCGCCGTCAGCGTCCTCGCTGCCGTCCACCGAGGTGAACCGGCCGCCGGCCTCGCTCAGGATCACCGGCATCGCGGCCACGTCGTACAGGTCGACCGCCGGGTCGACCATCGCGTCGACGCGGCCGGTGGCCACCAACGCGTAGCCGTACCCGTCACCCCAGGTGCGCAGCTCGCAGCCCGCGTGCTTGACCGCCAGGAGCGCCTGGTCGGGCCAGTGGCTGTACCCGCTGGAGGTCAGGTAGGCGCCGTCGAGCGCGGCCGTGTCGCTGACCCGGGCGGGCCGGCCGTCGCTCCAGCAGCCCAGCCCCCTGCCGGCGTAGACCGCCTGCCCGAGAGCGGGGAGGCCGATGACGCCGAGGGCGGGGCCGTCGGCGTCGTGCAGGGCCAGCAGCGTCGAGTACAGCGGGACGCCGCGGGTGAACGCCTTCGTCCCGTCGATAGGGTCGACGATCCATCGCCGCCCCGAGCGCCCGGGTCGTTCGGGCTCCTCCTCGCCCAGCACGCCGTCCTCGGGGAACCGGTCGGCGATGCGCTCTCGCATCAGGCGCTCGGCGGTCCGGTCGGCTTCGGTCACCGGGGTGCCGTCGGCCTTGGTGTCGACGGACAGGTCGGCGGATCGGAACCACCGGAGCGTGGTCTCGCCGGCGCTGGTTACGACCTCGACGGCGAAGTCGAGCAGCTCGCGCTCGAGGGGATGCGGCATGGCCGCCATGGTGGCAGCCCGGTGGCGTCAACGGGCGCCGTTGGAGCCCTCGGCCGGCGCCAGGACGAAGAACAGGCGGGCCTTGCACGCCGCCTTGCCGTCGACCGAGGCGGTGCCCTGCCCCCAGCCACCGCGGGCCGAGAGGCGGTCCATCACGACCTCGAGCACGAGCTCGTCGCCCGGCCGGACCAGCCGGCGCCAGCGCACGTCCTCCACGCCGCCGAACAGGGGCAGGGAGCCTGCATAGCGGTCGTCCGACAGGAGCGCCACGGCCCCCGCCTGCGCCAGCGCCTCGAGCTGGATGACCCCGGGCAGGATCGGGTTCCCGGGGAAGTGGCCGGCCAGGAACGCCTCCGCGCCCGTGACCCGGTAGCGGGCCCGCACGCGTTCGCCGGGCACCAACTCGTCGACCACGTCGACGAACCGGAACGGTGGGCGGTGGGGGAGGAGGTCGACGGGGTCGCCGCCCGCGCTCACTCCCCCGGCTCCGGCGCCACCTCGCCGGCGGCCACGGTCACCTCGCCGGCGGACAGGGCCACCGCGTGGGCGCCGCCGTCGACGTGGACGATCTCGCCGGTCGTGGCCGGGAACCAGTCGGACAGGAGCGCGACGCATGCCCTGGCCACGGGCTCGGGGTCGCGCACGTCCCAGCCCAGGGGCGCCCGCTGGCCCCATGCGGCCTCCATGGCGCCGAACCCGGGGATCGACCGCGCCGCCAGGGTCCGCAGGGGGCCGGCCGCCACCAGGTTGACCCGCAGGCCCCTGCCGCCGACGTCACGCGCCAGGTAGCGGCAGGTGGACTCGAGGGCCGCCTTGGCCACCCCCATCCAGTCGTACGCCGGCCACGCCTGCGCGGCATCGAAGTCGAGGGCGACCACCGACCCGCCCGGGGGCATGAGCGGCAGCAGCGTCTCGGTCAGCGACTTCAGCGAATAGGCCGACACGTGCAGGGCGGTGGCGACGTCGTCCCAGCCGGCCGCCAGCAGCCCCCCGTCCTGGCCCAGGCAGGCCTCGGGCGCGAAGCCGATGGCGTGGAGCGCGCCGTCGACCTTGCCCCAGCGCCGACCCAGCTCGTCGGCCAGAGCGGCGTGGTGCGCGGGGTCGGTCACGTCGAGCTCGACGACGTCAGGCGGCGCGGGCAGCGTCCGCGCCACCCGCTCGGTGAGCCGCATGCCCCGCCCGAACGACGTCAGCACGAGCTCGGCGCCCTGCTCCTGGGCGAGCCGGGCCACCGCCGCGGCGATCGAGTCCTTCGTGAGCACGCCGGTGATGAGGAGCTTCTTGCCGTCGAGCAGCATGGGCGTCCGTCCTCGGGTCACAGGGGGATGTTGTCGTGCCGGCGGGGCCTGAGGCGCTCGCGCTTGGCCGCCAGCGCCGCCAGTGCGCCCGCCACGGCGCCGCGCGTGTCGGCCGGGTCGATGATCTCGTCGACGTAGCCCCGCTCCAGTGCGGCGGCGGGCGAGAGGTGGGTCGCCTCGTAGTCGGCCTCGAACTGGCGCCGTTGCGCCTCGCGTTCGCCGTCGCTGGTGGCGCCGTTGAGCTCCCGGCGGTGGAGGATCTCGACCGCGCCCTTGGCCCCCATCACGGCGATCTCGGCGCTCGGCCAGGCGAGCGCACAGTCGTTGCCCATCGACTTGCAGTCCATGACGATGAACGCCCCGCCGTAGGCCTTGCGGAGCACCACGCACACCCGGGGGACCGTGGCCTCGGCGTAGGCGAAGGCGAGCTTCGCACCGTGGCGGATCATGCCGCGCCACTCCTGGTCGCGCCCGGGACGGAAGCCGGGCGTGTCGACGAGGGTGACGATCGGCAGGTTGAAGGCGTCGCAGAAGCGGATGAAGCGGGCGCCCTTCTGCGACCCCTCGATGTCGAGCGCCCCTGCGAGCTGGCTGGGCTGGTTGGCGAGCAGGCCGACCGGGGCGCCGGCCACCCGGGCCAGGCCGGTGACGACGCTGGTGCCGAACCGCGGCCGCAGCTCCAGGAACTCCCGGTCGTCGACCACGTCGGCGATGACCCGGCGCACGTCGTACGACGCCCGGCCGTCGTCCGGGACGGCGCCGGCGGCGTCACGGCTAGGCCGGTCGGCCGGGTCGCAGGCCACCACCGCCGGCGGGGTCTCGTGGTTGTTCGGGGGCAGGTGGTCGAGCAGGTCGGCGACGAGGTCGAAGGCCTCGTCAACGTCGTCCACCACCAGGTCGGCGACCCCGGTGCGGGCGCTGTGGACCCACGACCCACCGAGCAGGTCGCCGTCGAGGGTGGCCGACCCGGTGATCCGGGCCGACGCCTGGGGCCCGTTGACGAACGCCGTCGCCCGGCCCGTCATCACGACCACGTCGGCCAGACCCAGGACGAGCGCGGTGCCGCCCAGGCACGGGCCGTCGACCACGAGCACCACGGGCACCAGTCCGGACGCCCCCGCCAACGCCCGGGCCAGCGCCCCCCACCCGTGAAGTGACGCCAACCCTGCGGTCGGATCGACACCCACGCCGGCGAGCACGCCGACGACCGGGACGCCCGCGTCGACACCGATGGCGACCGTGCGGGCGATCACCTCGGTGTCGGCCTGGATCGGCGCGCCCCGGAACCAGGCGACCGGCCCGTCGACGGGCAACCACGGGACGTGGCCCACGCCGGCGTCCACCGTCCCGGGTCGGCCGCGGCCGACGGGGAGCCGCGCCGGCACCGAGGGGGCAGCGACGGCCGTGGCAACCACCGTCACGCCGGGCCGACGACGAGGGCGGCGTTGTGGCCGCCGAACGCGAACGACGTCGACACGGCCGGCGCCACCTCGATGGTGCGGGGCTCGCCCGCCACGACGTCGACGGGCAGGTCGGTGTGCCGGTGATTTGCCGTGGGCGGGACGATCCCCCGCGCCGCCGCCAGCAGCGCGGCGACCGCCTCGACGGCGCCCGCGGCCCCGATGAGGTGGCCGGTGACGCCCTTGGTCGACGTGACCGGGACCGCCCCGGCCCCGAACACCTTGGCGATCGCGGCCGCCTCGGCGGCGTCGTTCTGTGGCGTCGACGTGCCGTGCGCGTTGACGTGCCCGATGGCACCGGCGGCGATGCCGGCATCGGCCAGCGCCATCTCGATGGCCGCCACCGCCCCCGAGCCGTCGTCGATGGGCGCGGTGATGTGGTGCGCGTCGCAAGTGAGCCCGTAGCCGAGAACCTCGCCGTGGATGCGCGCACCGCGGGACACCGCCCGGTCGTACGGCTCCAGCACCACGAACGCGGCGCCCTCGCCCATCACGAAGCCATCGCGGTCGTCGTCGAACGGGCGGGAGGCGGCCGCCGGGTCGGGGTTCCTGCTCAGCGCCCCCATGCGGGCGAAGGCGGCCATGGCCACCGGGCTCACGCTCGCCTCGGTGCCGCCGCAGACGACCACGTCGGCCATGCCGTCGCGCAGGAGGCGGGCGCCCTCGCCGATCGCATGGGCGCCGGTGGCGCAGGCGGTGGCGATCGCCAGGTTGGGGCCCGTGAAGCCGTGGCGGATCGCGACCAGCGCCGCGGACGCGTTGGGCATCATCATCGGCACGAGGAACGGCCCGACCCGGCTGGGACCGCGCTCCGCGTAGCCAATGACCTGGTCCTCGAGCGTGCGGATCCCGCCGATGCCCGACCCGGCCACGACTGCGCACCGCACCGGGTCGGCACCGAGGTCGTCGGGGGACGGTGCCGGCAGGAGCTCGCTCGCCGTCGGGTCCATGCCCACGGCCGTGGCGTCGCCCAGCGCGTCGGCGGCGGCCGCCACGGCCAGCAGGGCCGCACGGTCCGTCCGTCGCACCTCCTTGGGGCCCACGTAGGGCGCGGCGTCGAAGCCGCGGACCTCGCAGGCGAACCCCACCGAGTGGCGGGAGGCGTCGTACAGCGTGATGGGCGCCGCGGCCGGGCGGGCCGCCACCAGCGTGTCCCACAGCTCGTCGACCGTCTGGCCGGCCGGGGTCTTGACCCCGATGCCGGTGACGGCGACGCGCAGTCGTCCGCGGTGGTCGGTCGGCGCCGCGGCCTCCGTCGCCGTCACGCCTTGGCGGCGCTGGCCGCCAGGATCAGGTCGAGGGCGTCGCCGACGGTGCGAACGTCGGCGAGGTCGTCCTCGGGGATGGTCACGTCGAGGCTGTCCTCCAGCTGCATGACCAGCTCGACCAGGTCGAGGCTGTCGGCGTCGAGGTCGTCTGCGAAGGAGGCCTGCTCGGTCACCTGATCGGCCTCGACCGACAGCACGTCGACGGCTGCCGTGCGAAGGGCGTCGAGGGCGGCGGAACGATCCATGGTGGTGGGTCCTTTCGGGGTGTGATCGGGGAGGATCGGAATCGGAGTCTGCGTCAGCGTCCCATGCCGATGCCACCGTCCACCGGCACCACGGTGCCGGTGACGTAGGAGGCCGCGTCGGAGCACAGGAACGCGACCACCGCAGCGACCTCGGCCGGGGTGCCGAACCGGCCCATGGCGGTTGCATCGGCCAGGGCCTGGCGGCGGGCCTCGGGGAGCGCGTCGGTCATGGGCGTGGTGATCGGGCCGGGCTCGACCACGTTGACGGTGATGCCCCGCGAGGCAACCTCGCGGGCGACCGAGCGCGACAGCCCGACCAGCCCCGCCTTGGCGGCGGCGTAGTTGGCCTGGCCCGGCGACCCCGTGGCGGCCACGATCGACGACACGCTGACGATGCGGCCGTAGCGGCCCCGGATCATGGGCCGCAAGGCCCGGCGCAGGACATGGAACGGCCCGCTGAGATCGGTGTCCAGCGTGTGTCGCCAATCGTCGTCGGCGAGCTGGACGGTGAGCTTGTCCCGGTTGGCTCCGGCGGCGTTGACCAGGATCTCGACGGGCCCCCACGCCGACTCGACGGCGCCGAATGCGGCGTCGACCGAGCCCGGGTCGGTCACGTCGGCGTGAACGGCCATGGCCGTGCCGCCGACCCGCTCGATGGCCTCGACGACCTTGTCGGCGGCGCCCGCGGACGCGCCGTACCCGACGGCAACCCGGTGCCCGGCGCCCGCCAGCGCCCCGGCGCACGCCGCCCCGATGCCTCCGGATCCGCCCGTCACGAGCGCGACCCGGGGCGTGAGCGGGTCGGTCATCCGGGCGTCCCCCAGCGCCACAGGGCGGTCCCCACGGTGAGACCCGCGCCGAAACCGGAAACCAGCACGACGTCGCCCTCGCCCAGGCGGCCGCCGTCGGCCTCCTCGGCGAGGGCCAGGGGGATCGACGCCGCGGATGTGTTGCCGAACCGGTCGACGTTGCTCACCGTGCGTTCCGGCGGGATGCCGATGCGGGGGAGCACCGCATCGACGATCCGGGCGTTCGCCTGGTGGGGGATGAACCAGGTCACGTCGTCGGCGACGCAGCCGGCGCGGGCCAGCGTCCGGTTGACCGACGCCGCCACGGCCCGGACCGCCCGGCGGAAGACCTCTCGCCCGTCCATCTGCAGGTAGTGCTCCCCGGCCGCGACGGTAGCGGCGCTTGCGGGACGGGCGCTTCCCCCCGCCGGCACCACCAGAAGGTCGATGCCCCCGGGGTCCCCCACGAGGTCACAGGAGACCAGCCCCGGCGCCGCGGGCTCCTGCCCGGCGGCGGGGGCGGGGGCGCTCGACCCGGTGCCCGCCAGGACCAGCGCCGCGGCCGCGTCCCCGAACAGGACTGCCGTGGAGCGATCGTCCGGGTCGGTGAAGCGGGTCAGGGTGTCGGCGCCCACCACCAGGGCGTTGCGCGCCATGCCCTGCCCGATCAGGGCCGCTGCGCTGGTGAGGCCGTACACGAAGCCGGCGCAGGCGGCGTTGAGGTCGAAGGCGCCGCCGGTGATCCCGAGCTCGGCGGCGACGATCGCGGCAGTGGCCGGGATCAGGCGCTCCGGCGTGCTGGTGGCGACGACCACGACGTCGACGTCGGCGGCCGCGACGCCGGCACGGTCCAGCGCGGCGCGGCTCGCCGACAGGGCCAGCGGCCCGGTGGACTCGCCAGGGCCCGACACGCGACGCTCGCGGATGCCGGTCCGCTCGGCGATCCACTCGTCGCTCGTATCGAGGGTCTGGGCGAGGTCGTCGTTGGTCACGCGGCGCGCGGGCAGGGCGTGGCCCCAACCGGCCACCGCCACACCGGTCATCGGTCTGCCGGCCGACGCGGGTGATCGGGCCTCGCGGGCGAGATCCTCGATGGCCGCGGTGCTGCTCATGCCACGACTCGCACCCACGCCAAGGGCTGGTCGGCGCGGACCCGCTCGCCCGGCAGGGCCAGCAGCCCCATCAGGAACCCGGTGTGGGGGCTCGTCACCGGGACGGCGCCGTCGGTGACCTCGATGGTGCCCATGTGTTGCCCGCGGTAGACGATCTCGCCCTCCGCGGTCACAACCTCCGGCGCTGCAGCCCGGAACACGCCGGCGGCCGGCGCGGCGATCAGGCGCTCGGGGACGTGCAGGTCCTCGGCGATCGGCTCGTCGTAGGCGGAGACGGCCATGAGCGGGTCGTCCAATGCGGTCATCGGTTGGCTCCGGCAAAGGTGTTGGCGGCTAGGACGTTGGAGAGGTCGTCGGGTGTGGTCACGTTGAGCACGGTCACATCGGGGACCGTGCGCTTGGCCAGTCCGGCGAGAACCCGGCCCGGCCCGACCTCGATGAAGGTCGTCGCCCCGGACGCGGCGAGCGTCCGTTGCGACTCGCGCCACCGCACGGGCTCGACCAGGTGCCTGGTCAGCTGGTCGGTCCAGCAGTGCGGGTCGGTGTGCCCGAGCGCGTCGGTGTTGGCCACGACCGGTGCGGTCGCCTCCCGGAAGGCGACGTCGTCGAGGAACGGCCGCAGGCCGGCGGCGGCGTCGGCCAGCAATGGGGTGTGGAAGGCGTGGCCCACGTCGAGCGCCAGCACCCGCCGGACGCCCAGCGCCCGCGCCCGGTCGCCGGCCGCGGCCAGGCCCTCGGGCGTCCCGGCGATCACGACCTGACCGGGGGCGTTGTCGTTGGCGATCCACACGTCGCCGGCGCCCTCGCAGACCCGGGCCGCGACGTCGAGCTCGGCCCCGACGAGCGCCGCCATGCCGCCCGCCCGGGCGTCGGCCGATGCCTGGGAAAGGTCAGCCCGGCGGGCGGCAAGCCGGAGCCCGTCACTCCGGCTGACGGCACCTGCGGCCAGCAGGGCGGTGATCTGCCCCAACGAATGGCCGGCGAACGCGACCGGTGCCTCGTCCAGCTGGGGCGCCAGCGCCTCCCAGGCGACGAGGGAGCTCAGCAGCACGGCCAGCTGGCTGGCGCCGGTCGCCCCCAGCTCCGCGGCGTCCGCCTCGAGGAGCAATCGCGCCACCGGCCGGTCGAGGACCGCCTCGGCCTCGGCCACCGCCTCCCATGCCCGGTGATCGACCCAGGCGCGCCCCGCTCCTGGCGCGGCGGCGCCTTGACCGGGAAAGATCACGGCGTAGGGCACGGGCGGGGACCTCCAGCGAACGACGGTCGGCGGCGGGAAGGGTGTTCCGGGTCCGACTGCCCCGCTGGCCGTTGGTTACACGCGTCTATGGAATTCTTCTAGGAATTCGCAAGCGCACATGACGAAGGGGACCGGGGGCCTCGATGGCACAGCAGACTGATGGTGACGGATCGGCGCCGCACCGCTACCGAGCGGCCGATCTGGCAGCCGAGGTGGGCATCAGCGTGCAGCTGCTCCGCTCCTACCAGTCCAAGGGTCTGCTGCCCCCGCCGCGGCACGAGGGACGGGTGGCCTGGTACGGGCCACACCACCTCGAACGGCTCCGGCACATTCGCCACCTCAAGGAGCGTGGCTACTCGCTGCGGATGATCGAGGAGGTGGTCGGGGAAGCGGCCGAGCCGGGCTTCCCGCACATCGAGGAACACGAGGTGCTCAGGCTCAACGAGGTGGCGGAGCGGAGCCGGGTGCCCGTCGAGCTGTTGCGGGCCCTCGAGGCGTCGGGGCTGCTGCGGCCCCACCACATGGCAGACGGGGACCGCTACAGCGACGCCGACGTCCGCTTCGTCCGGCACGTGCTCACGCTGCTGGGTGTCGGCCTGTCGCTGGACGACCTGATGCGGATCGCCCGGCAGCAGCTGGTCACGTCCGACGCGCTCGGCCGCGACGTGGTCGACGCGTGGGCCCAGCTCGTGGGGATCCGGATCCGGGCCAAGCGCCGGGATGCGCCGGACCAGGCGACCCGGGTGGCCGCGTCGCTGCGGGCGCTGGCGGCCATCGTCGGCCAGCTCGTCGCCTACCGGGTGGAGCGGTCGGTGCTCGACGCCGCGCAGGCCGAGATCGAGGCCGAGGGCACCCCCGCCGAGCGCGAGGCACTGGCCAGGTCGCTGACGTCGCCACCGGGCCGGGCCCGCCAGCCAGATGCCGCCGACGCCGGTCCGGTCGAGGGGCTCCCGGGCCCTTGACCGCCGATCGGACAGGGTCCTCAGGGCCGGGCCGTACTGCTTTTCACGGCCGGCCCGTACCCTGATGCACCGCATGTCCGAGTCCCCCGCCGACAGCGCGGCGCGCCGCCGCACGTTCGCCATCATCAGCCACCCCGACGCGGGCAAGACCACCCTCACCGAGAAGTTCCTCCTCTACGGCGGCGCGGTGCAGGAGGCCGGCCAGGTCAAGGCCCGGGGTGAGCGTCGCCGCGCCCGGTCCGACTGGATGGAGCTCGAGCAGAAGCGTGGGATCTCGATCACGTCTGCGGTGCTGCAGTTCCCCTACCGCGGCGACGTGTTGAACCTGCTCGACACGCCGGGTCACCGCGACTTCTCCGAGGACACCTATCGCGTGCTCGCGGCGGTCGACGCGGCCGTCATGGTGCTCGACGCCGCCAAGGGCATCGAGGCGCAGACACTCAAGCTGTTCGAGGTGTGCCGGGCGCGCAACGTGCCCCTGCTCACGTTCCTCAACAAGTGGGACAGGCCGGGGCGCGACGGGCTGGAGTTGCTCGACGAGATCGAGGCGCGGCTCGACCTGCAGCCGGTGCCGGTGACCTGGCCCGTGGGCATCGCCGGGGACTTCCGGGGACTCATCGACCGGCGGACGGGTCACTTCGTGCGCTACGCCCGGACCGCGCACGGCTCGGCCGAGGCGATCGAGGAGGTCGTCGATCCCCAGCGCGCCGCCAGCGGACCCGACGCGGACGCCTGGCGGTCCGCGAGCGACGAGGTGGCGCTGGTCGAGGGGGTGGCCGGGGGCGTGGACCCGGACCTCTTCCTGGCGGGCGAGCAGACGCCGGTGTTCGTCGGCTCGGCGCTCACCAACTTCGGGGTCCGACCGTTGCTCGACGGGATCGTCGACCTCGCGCCCCCACCCACGCCGCGGCTGGACGTCGACGGCGCCGCCCGCAAGCTCGACGACCCCTTCTCGGCGTTCGTGTTCAAGGTGCAGGCCAACATGGACCCGGCACACCGCGACCGGGTCGCGTTCCTGCGGGTGTGCTCGGGGCGGTTCGAGCGCGGCATGGTCGTGACCCACGAGCCGAGCGGGAGGCCGTTTGCCACCAAGTACGCCCACTCGCTGTTCGGTCAGGAGCGCGACACGGTCGAGGAGGCGTACCCGGGCGACATCGTGGCCCTGGTCAACGCCACCGACGTGAGGGTGGGCGACACGCTCTACGTCGACGCCCCGGTCGCGTTCCCCCGGCTGCCGGAGTTCGCGCCCGAGCACTTCGTGACGGCGCGGGCCCGAGACACGGGCCGGTTCAAGCAGTTCCGCCGCGGGATCGCGCAGCTCGACGAAGAGGGTGTGGTCCAGGTGCTGCGGGACCGCGAGCAGGGTGACCAGGCGCCCATGCTGGCGGCCGTCGGGCCGATGCAGCTCGAGGTGGCGGCCTGGCGACTCGAGCACGAGTTCGGCGCCGCCACCGACCTCTCGCCGACCGCCTACACGCTGGCTCGCCGGACCGACGAAGCGTCGGAGGCCGCCCTGCGCGCCATGCCGGGTGTCCGGGTGCTGCGACGGGCCGACGGGACGCTCTACGCCCTGTTCGAGAGCCCGTACTGGCTGGCGCGCGTCGAAGCGGAGAACCCGGAGCTGACGCTGGAACGCCTGGTGGCCGAGGGCACCGCAGGCTGAGCGCCACCCTCTACGAACAGGTCGTGCCGTCCTCGGGCGGCTCCAGGTCGACCAGGTAGCGCGCCACGGCGTCGTCGACGCAGGGCACGCCGTTGCCCACCACCGTGTGACCCTCGCCCTCGTACGTGAGCAGGACGCCGGACGCGAGCCGCTCAGCGGTGCGCACCCCGGCCTCGTACGGCGTCGCGGGATCGCCCGTCGTCGACACCACCACGATCGGGGGGGCATCCGGGGCGGTCACCGCCGCCAGTGGCTCCTCCTCGACCGGCCACATCGCGCAGCGGACGTAGTCGTTGACGATGGGCTCGCCGAAGTGGGGCGCGGCGCGGGCGGCGGCGGCGCCGGCGGCCAGCAGCTCGTCGGGCGACTCCGGCCAGTCGAAGTCGAGGCAGTCCACCGCGAAGTAGATGTCGAAGTCGGACAGACCGATGTACTGGTCGGCCAGCTCGACCATGCCGGACCCGTCGCCGTCGAGCCCCGAGGCGATGGCGTCGGCCAGGTCGGGCCACAGCGACTGGCTGTAGAGCGGCATCGCCAGCCCGGTCGACAGCTCGCCGGGTCCGAGGTCGCGCGGCGAGCCGGGGATCGGTTCCTCCTCGACGCGGGCGCTCAGCTCGTCGATGGCTGCCATCGCATCCGGGGCGATCGGGCACGAAGGATCGGCATCGCAGTCGGCGGCGAACGCCTCGAGCGCCTGCTCGAAGCCGCGCGACTGCTCGGTGGCCAGCTCGGTGCCGGTCGGGCCCAGCTCGAGCACCCCGTCGAGCACCATGGCCCGCACCCGATCGGGGAACAACTCGGCGAGCATCTGGCCGATGGCCGTGCCGTAGCTGAAGCCGAGGTAGTTGATCTCCTCGTCGCCCATCGCGGCCCGGACCGCATCGATGTCGCGGGCCACATCGGCGGTGCCGAGGTGCGGCAGTAGGTCCCCTGCGGCTCGCTCGCAGCCGTCGACGTAGGCGGAGCTCACGTCGAGCAGCGCGGTCTTGTCCTCAGACGAGTCGAGGGAGTAGTCGAGGCC
>DATFVX010000096.1:0-9566 GCA_035259985.1 Acidimicrobiales bacterium
TCCCCTCCAGGCGCTCGTGACCAACCTCGACGCGTCGCCCTACGTCGGACGCCTGGCGCTGTGCCGCATCCGCGGCGGCACGCTGCGCAAGGGCCAGACCGTCGCGTGGTGCCGCACCGACGGCCGGGTCGAGCGTGCCAGGCTCACCGAGCTGTACGTGACCGAGGCGCTCGACCGGGTTCCGGCGCAGTCGGCGGGGCCGGGGGAGATCGTGGCCGTCGCCGGCATCCCCGAGATCACGATCGGCGAGACGCTCGCCGACCCCGACGATCCCCGGCCGTTGCCGGTCATCACCATCGACGAGCCCAGCCTCGCGATGACGGTGGGCACCAACACCTCACCGCTGGCGGGTCGCGAGGGCAGCCAGCTGACGGCCCGCCTGGTCCGCAACCGGCTCGACCAGGAGCTGGTCGGCAACGTGAGCATCCGCGTGGTGCCGACGGAGCGGCCCGACACGTGGGAGGTCCAGGGTGGCGGCGAGCTGCAGCTGGCGGTGCTGGTCGAGATGATGCGGCGCGAGGGCTTCGAGCTGACGGTGGGGAAGCCGCAGGTGCTGACCCGCGAGGTGGACGGCGTCGTCCATGAGCCGGTCGATCGCGTGACCGTGGACGCGCCCGAGGAGTACCTCGGCGTGGTCACCCAGTTGCTCGCGCTGCGCAAGGGTCGGATGGAGCAGATCGTCAACCACGGCGCGGGCTGGGTCCGCCTCGAGCACCTGGTGCCGGCGCGGGGCCTGCTCGGGTTCCGCACCGAGCTGATGACGGAGACCCGGGGCACCGCGCTGCTCCACCACGTGTTCGAGGGCATGGAACCGTGGGCCGGCGAGATCCGGCCCCGCCGCAACGGGTCGTTGGTGGCCGACCGTTCGGGCACAACCACCGCGTTCTCGCTGCTCAACCTGCAGGAACGCGGGCAGCTGATGGTGGGGCCGGGAGTCGCGGTCTACGAGGGGATGGTCATCGGCGAGAACGCCCGCCCCGACGACATGGACGTCAACCCCACCAAGGAGAAGAAGCTCACCAACATGCGGTCGTCGACCGCCGAGAGCTTCGAGAAGCTGATCCCGGCGCGGCCCCTGTCGCTGGAGCAGGCCCTGGAGCACATCGCCGACGACGAGTGCGTCGAGGTCACGCCCGACTCGGTCCGCCTCCGCAAGGTGACGCTCGACCAGGCCACCCGCGCACGGGCGGCCAAGCGGGCCAGGACGGGGTAAGCGAAGTGAAACTGGTTGTAGCTATGCGGTCATGCGCCGCATGGCTACAACCAGTTCGCTTGTCTACTCGGGTTCGTCGTCCGGCTCGGGCGGTGACTTCGCCTGGTCTCGCTCGAGCTCGTCGGCCGTCTCCTCCAACTCCTCGTCCAGGCGCGCCAGCGCCTCGACCTCGGTCTCGCCGTGGCGGGCCTCCAGGAGGATGGAAGCGATGACCAGGGCGACCGAGGCGATCAGGAGCGGGATGCGGTTGTCGCCGATCCAGCCGACGAGGTCGTCGAGTGGCGACTGGAACGTCTCGCCGACCAGCCGGATCAGCCACAGCCGCGTGATCGTGCCTGCGATGTTGACCGCGAAGAACGCCCGCAGAGGCATCCCGGCGGCCCCCGCGAACAGGCAGATGTAGTTGTTGGGGGCGATGAAGATCAGCGGGTACGCGGCCTTGCCGAACCACTGCTCGATCTGGCGGAGCAACTGCCCCCACGTCTTGGTGCGCCGCTCCATCCAGGTGACGGCCGCGTCCCCGTACCAGTAGCCGAGCAGGAAGAACAGTGGGTCGCTCACCAGCAGGCGTGCCGTCCCGACGCCGTAGTACGTCAGGGGGTCGAGCTGGTTGGTGACGAGTGCCAGGTTGCGGTTGCGGGCGTTGAGCGCGATGAGCCACGCGGGGTGGGTGTCCACCAGGGTCGGTGCCAGGGCGTCGCCGATGTAGTTCATCACCACCAACGCCGCCAGCGGCACCGCGATCGCGGTGACCTGTCGCCGGGAGGGCCGGCGGCGAACGACCGCGGCGGGGCGGGGTCTGGGTGCCTCGGCCATGACCGCCCCGAGAGTACGCGGCTCCCGCCCGAGCGTGGACGCCGACCGGAGCAGACCTGACGGGAGCGGACCCGACCGGAGTGCGGTGCCAGGGCGCCGCCTAGGCTCGGCATCCACCGCCGATCACGAGGGGGAGCGCCCGATGCAGGGCCTGATGCAGGACTATCCGCTGACGCTGACCCACTTCCACGCGCGGGCTGAGCGCCTGTTCTTCGACAAGCAGGTGGTGACGGTCACGGCGTCGGGAGCCAGGGAGCGACTCACGTACGGCGACTGGGCGGATCGCACCCGCCGCCTCGGCGGCGTGCTCGACCAGCTCGGCATCAGTCCCGACGGCCGGGTCGCCACGTTCGGCTGGAACACGTCCCGGCACCTCGAGCTCTACTTCGCAGCTCCCTGCACCAGCCGCGTGCTCCACGCCCTGAACATCCGGCTCTTCCCGCACCAGCTGACCTACGTGGCCAACCACGCCGAGGACGAGGTGGTCTTCATCGACCGCACGCTGGCCAAGCTGGTCTGGCCGCTGCTCGACACCTTCAAGACCGTGCGCCATGTGGTGCTCATGGACGACGGCGCCGGCGAGATCCCCGACGCCCCGGCGGGCAAGGAGCTCCACGACTACGAGGACCTGATCGCCGCCGCCGACCCCGCCGACTTCCACGTCGCGGACGAGAACCAGGCGGCCTCGATGTGCTACACGAGCGGGACCACCGGCAACCCCAAGGGCGTCGTGTACTCGCACCGCTCGACGTTCCTCCACACGTACGGCGTGCTCACGTCGGGCGGGCTGGGGCCCGTCGAGGGGGACCGCGTCCTGCCCGTCGTCCCCATGTTCCACGCCAACGCCTGGGGGCTGGCGCACGCGGCCGTGGCGTCCGGCGCCGACCTGATCATGCCGGGTCCCGACTTGTCGCCCAAGGGCCTGGCCGAGCTGATCGAGTCCGAGCGCGTCACGCTGGCCGCGGGCGTGCCCACGATCTGGATGGGCGTCCTGCCCGAGCTCAAGGGCCGCGACGTGTCGAGCCTGCGCGCCATACCCTGCGGCGGGTCGGCGGTGCCGCGATCCCTGTCCGAGGCCTATCGCGAGCAGGTCGGGTTGCCGATCACCCAGGCGTGGGGGATGACCGAGACGTCGCCGGTGGCGTCGGCGGGGCACATCAAGTCCACCCTCGACGCGACGCTCGACGACGACGGCCGCGCCGAGCTGCGGACCACGGTGGGCCAGCCGCTGGCCGGCCTCGAGGCCCGCATCGTCGACCTCGGCACCAACGAGGAGCAGCCCTGGGACGGTGAGTCGTCGGGCGAGCTCCAGGTGCGCGGACCGTGGGTCATCGCCAGCTACTACAACGACCCTCGCTCGCCCGACTCGTTCACCGAGGACGGCTGGCTCAAGACGGGTGACGTCGCCACCATCGACCGACACGGCTACATCCAGCTGCGCGACCGCACCAAGGACGTGATCAAGTCCGGCGGCGAATGGGTCAGCTCCGTGGAGCTCGAGAACGAGATCATGGCCCATCCGATGGTCGCCGAGGCCGCCGTCATCGCGATCCCGCATCCGCGCTGGAGCGAGCGCCCGCTCGCGTGCGTCGTCTGCAATCCCGGCGAGTCCGTCACCAAGGAGGACATCATCGAGTTCCTCACGCCCCGGGTGGCGAAGTGGTGGCTGCCGGACGACGTGGTGTTCATCGACGAGGTGCCGAAGACGTCGGTCGGCAAGTTCTCCAAGAAGGAGCTGCGCGAGCGCTTCCGGGACTACCGCCTTCCGACCGAGAGCGTCTGAACGGCGGCTCGCAGCCACCGGCCGAGAGCGTCACTAGCCCAGAGCATCACGGCGTGCCTGCCGTCGTGCGCCTTGCGCCATGAACGAGGCGTCACGCTTACGACGTCCGGGTGAGCGGACCGACGGGCGATCGGGGGTCGGTGGTGGAGGGCTGTCCTTTGCCCGGTCGGCCCGAGTGGGCCCCGTGCCGCCCGTGCGAGCGGCGGCGAGACGAGCAGCTCGTAGTTCGGCCGCGCTGTGACGGGCGGCCTTGGCGAGCGCCGTGCTGACTCGGGCGAGCGCGGTCTCGAAGACCTCGGCCTTCTCCCGGGCGCGTTGGTTTCGTGAGTAGGCGGCGCCCCGAGCTGCGGCTTCTGACACCCGGGCGCTGGCTTGGCGGCGGTACTGGCCAACGTGCTTGTTGCGGACACGACGGACACGTGTGAACAGCTCGAGGAGCCCGTCCTCGTCAAGACCGGCAAGAGCGGACGGCTCGGTTTCGCGGAGGATTGTCAGCTCTGCGTCGGTCATGCCCTGTACTAGCGGTGCCATCTCTTACCTGCCTTCGCGAGCGGTTCGCCGGAATGGACAGACGTAAGTCTCCAACAGATGAGCGAGCTGCCGAACCGCGGCAGCCGCAGCGCTCGCTTCGCTCTCGCTAATGCCCGACGGCGAGGAGCCGTGCTGGCCGCGGGGCGACGGCTGCAGGCCGGGCTGCAGCCGGAGGAACCCGCCTGTCCTCCGGCTGCCCCACCGCTGCCCGGGCCGCGCCCTAGATGCCGGGGTCCCAGCGCGGCTGCCTGCGCCACGCTACGGGTCGGGGGACCGGCGCGGATCCGTAGCCCATACGTATTCATTCCCCAATCGCCTGAGTAGCCTGTGTGGCCGTGGTCACACGTTGGCCGCTGGTCGGGCGGGGCGAAGAGCTGGCGGAGCTGGAGCGTCTCATGGCTCCCGGTGGGGGACCGGGGGGTGTGGTCCTGTTCGGTGACGCGGGGGTGGGCAAGACGCGACTGGTCACCGAGGTCGTCGACGCGCACCGCGGCGACGGGACCGCAGTCGAGTGGGTGCGGGCAACCGAGGCCGCGAAGAACATCCCGCTCGGCTCGTTCGCCCACCTGCTCGCGCCGGTCGACGAGGCCCACCACCCCGACGACCTGCTCCACCTGGCGCTCGCCGGCCTCGGCGAGCGGTCCGGTGACGCCGGGCTCCTGCTGGCCGTGGACGACGCCCACCTGCTCGACGAGTCGTCCGTGGCGCTCCTGCACCTCGCGGTCACCCAGTCGAAGGTGCGGGTGCTGGTGAGCGTCCGCACGGCCGAGCCCCTACCGGCGGGGCTGGTCGGGCTGTGGAAGGACGAGCTGCTCGTGCGCTTCGATGTCACCCCCCTCGGCCGCGACGCAACCGAGCAGCTGGTCCTGGCGATTGTCGACGGGCCGATGGGGGCGGGGCCGGCGCCACCCTGGGACAGCACGCGGCGGCCGGGCGAGCGCGTCCCCGCGTCGCTGCAGGACCGGATCTGGCGGCTCAGCCGCGGCAACCCGCTGTTCGTCCGCGAGCTGGTCACCGCCGCCGTCGAGCGCCGGCATGGTGGCGGCGGCGGCCGGATCCTGCTGCCGGCGGAGGGGCCGCGGGAACGGCTGCGGGAGCTCGTCGAGGAGCGGCTCCGCCTCCTCGAGCCCGAGCGGCGCCGGGCACTGGAGACGGTCGCGGTCGGCGAGCAGGTGCCGCTCGAGGCGGTCGAGCGCCTTGCCGACCCGGCCGATCTCGAGGCGCTGGAGCGTCGCGGGCTGGTGGAGGTGGTGAGCGCGGGTGGGTCCAGCATGGTGCGGGTGGCGCACCCGTTGTACGGGGAGGTCCTGGCCGGTTCCCTGCCGAGCCTCCGGCGGCGGGCGGTCATCCGCGACCTGATCGGTGCGGTCGAGGATCTCGATGCGTTCGACCGGCTGCGCCTGGCGACCTGGAGGCTCGAATCGGGGCTGCCGGGCGAGGCCGAGCAGCTCCTCCCGCTGGCGCGCGAGGCCATGGGGCGGCTGGATCATCGCCTGGCGGAGCGCCTCGCGCGGGCGGCCGGCGGCACCAGCCGAGCCGACGCCGGCCTCGTCCTCGCCGAGGCCCTGTCGGGACAGGGCCGGATCGACGACGCGGAGGCGGCCCTCGCCGAGGTCCACGCCACCACCCCAGAGGCCGTCGCCCGCGTGGCGATCGCCCGGGCGAGCGAGCTGTTCCTGCACCTCGATCGGTCCGACGAGGCGTTCGAGGTCCTCCAGGCGGCCGATCGCGAGCTTGCCGGCCATCCCGCGTGGCAGGCCGACTGCCGATCGCTCCTGGCGCAGATGCTCATGTTCTCGCTCCGCCTGCCTGAAGCCGCGACCCTCGCCGACCGGCTGCTCGCCGACGAGGCGACGCCCGAGACCGCGCGGGTGCGCGCCGCGACGGTCGCCGTCACCGCCAGGGGTGCGGAGGGCCGCCTGGACGCCGGCTTCGCCCTGCTCGACGACGACCTCCATGCGTCCGCACGACGCCACCGCCGAGACGTGCCGTTCGGCGAGATTCAGCTGCGGATGGCCCGGTTCCAGGGCCTCTACTGGGCGGGGAGGCTCCGGGAGCTCGACGCCTACACCGCCGACAACCTCGGCCTCGAGCTGGATCAGCCGCCACCCTCGTTGCGGGGGATCCTGGCGGGCTTTCGCGGTGGCGCGCTGCTCGCCCGCGGCCACGCTCAGGCGGCGCTGGCCGAGCTGCAGCGGTCGTCGCGCATGCTGGCCGAGTCCGACTGGTTCGGGCAGCGGCCGCTGGCCGAGGCGATGCGGACGCGGGCGGCCGTGTTCGCCGGCGACCTCGAGGTGGCCGAGGAGGCGATACGGGCCGCCGACCTCGCGTACGCCGCCGACATGCGCCGCGGGGCGCGCACGCTGCCGTACATCGAGCTCTCGCGGGTCTGGCTGCTCGCCGCCCGGGGCGACGTCGCGGAGGCCGCCTCGCGCTGCCTGGCGCTGGCCACGGCGATGGAGCACGTGGTGAAGCCACTGGCCGTCGAGGTCCTGCACGCTGCGGTCCGGCTCGGCAGCGCCGCGCAGGCGATCGACGCGATGGAGCGCCTCGCCGCCGCCGTCGACGGTCCGTTCGTGGGCGTCGCGGCGCGCCACGCTCGTGCCCTGGCGCAGCGCGACGGTGCCCTCCTGGCCGGCGTGGCCGATGACTTCGAGGAGCTCGGCGCCGACCTGCTGGCGGCGGAGGTCCACCGGGCGGCGGAGAACGCCTATCGCCGCCACGGGCGGGGGGCGTCTGCGTCGGTCGCGGCGCGCCGGGTGGGCGAGCTCCTTCGACGGTGCGGCGCGCCCCGGTCTCCCGCCCTCGAGCTGGCGCTGCCGATGGGTGAGGAGCTGACCGGCCGGGAGCGCGAGGTGGCGCTGCTGGCGGCCCGGGGCCGCACCAGCCCACAGATTGCCGATGCGCTCTACCTGTCGGTCAGGACCGTCGACACGCACCTGTCCCGGGTGTACCGCAAGCTGATGATCGACGGCCGGCACGAGCTTGCCGACGCACTCGGCATCGCGGAGGCGTCCGCGCCGGACGGTACGTAGCGGCTACTGACGCCGGACGGTGCCCGCCGCCCTTATGGTGCGATCGTGGGCGAGCGTGAGACCAGTTGGCGCATCGCCGTCGGGGCCGGTACCCCCGCCGGCCCCGACACCGTCGCCGGCGACGACGGCCCGCCGGCCGCCGAGGTCGTGCAGGCGGTGGCCGACTTCGTCGACGACCTGGTGGAGGATCCCGCCAGCGACGACGACGCCCACTGACGGCCTCTGGCGCTCGCGGAGTCGGCCCGGGCCCTGATGGCGTCCGTCTGCGACCGGCCTCCTACGCTGAGGGGGTGGCGAACGCCAGGTTCCTCCTGCGGCCCCGTTGGCTTCTGTCGCACCTGTTCGTAGTCCTGCTCGTGGTGACGATGGTGAACCTGGGCTTCTGGCAGCTCCGGCGGCTGGACGAGAAGCGGGACCGCAACGCGCTCATCGAGGCGCGGTCGGATGAGCCCGTGGCGCCTGTGGGTGAGTTGCTCGACCCGGGGGACGACCACGCCGCGGTCGACGCCGTCCGCTTTCGCTCGGTCACCGCCACCGGGACGTACGACGACGACGCCACCGTGGTCGTCCGCAACCGAACGCAGGACGGGATCGCCGGTGCCTGGTTGGTGACGCCCCTCCGGTTGGAGCGCGGCGAGCGCGTGGGCGTGATCCGGGGCTTCGTGGGCCTTGACTCCGACGGCTCAGCGGTCGACGCCCCGGCCCCCGAAGGAAAGGTGACGGTGACGGGACTGGTGGCCGATCCGGAGGGGCTCGACGGCACCGCGCCCCGCGACATCGTGCCGCTCCTCGCCTCCGGGGATGGCATCCTCCCGGCGCTCGTCCGGGCCGACGGGTCCGATCCGCCCGAGCCCAACGCCGCCGATCCCACCCAGCCCGAGCCGGCGTCGATCCTGCCGGTCCCCCCGCCCGAACTGTCCGAGGGCCCCCACCTGGGCTACGCCGTCCAGTGGTTCATCTTCTCCACCATCGCCGTCGTCGGCTACCCGCTGGTCCTGATTCGGGTGGTGCGGCGGCGGGGCAAGGAGGTCGACGACCGCGACGACCTCGATCGCGAGCTCGACGAGCTCCTGCGCCAGGGAGGAGGCTGAGCCGCCCGAGGTCAGCGTGTGGCGGCGACGTCGGCGAGCCGCCGACCGATGAAGTCCCGCTCGGGGGTGGGCGGCTCCAGCATGAGCGCGAGCCGGTAGGCGTCCGCCGCCTCGGTCCGGCGCCCGAGCCGCCGGAGGAGCTCGGCCCGGGCCACGTGGAGCTGGGGCCAGCGCTGCAGCTGCGCGCTATCGGCCAAGGTGTCGAGGATGACCAGCCCCGCCGCCGGTCCCTCGGACATCGCCACCGCCACGGCCCGGTTGGCCTCGATCACCGGGGACGGTTCGTAGCGCAGCAGCTCGCCGTACAGGGCGGCGATCTGGCGCCAGTCGGTGTCGGCAGGCCCGCCGAGGGCCGTCGAGTGGCACGCGGCGATGGCGGCGTGGAGCTGGTAGGGCCCCGGCCGGCCCCGGCGGAGCGCCTCGGTCACGAGGGCCTCGCCCTCGGCGATGAGCGCGCGGTCCCAGAGCCGTCGATCCTGCTCCTCGAGCACGACCAGGGCGCCGCGGGCGTCGGTGCGGGCGGCGCGGCGTGCGTCGGTGAGCAGCAACAGCGCCAGCAGGCCGACCACCTCGGGCTCGTCCGGCAGCAGCTCAGCCAGCGCACGCGCCAGGCGGACGGCGGTGTCACAGAGCTCGCCCCGCACCAGGCGCTCGCCGCCCGTGGCCATGTGTCCCTCGGTGAAGATCAGGTAGACGACCCGCAGCACCGCTGCCAGACGGCCCTCCAACTCGTCCGGCCGGGGGAGCCGCAGCGGGATGCCGGCACCCCGGATCTTGTGCTTGGCCCGCACCAGGCGCTTCGCCATCGTGGCCTCCGGCACGAGGAATGCCCGGGCGATCTCCGCCGTCGTCAGCCCGCACACCGACCGCAGCGTCAGCGGCACCCGAACCTCGGCGTCGAGGGCCGGATGGCAGCACATGAAGATGAGCCCGAGCTCGTCGTCGCCGGCGCCGGCCGCCGGGGGGAGATCGGGGGAGCCGAGGTCGCGCATGGCGGCTCTCTCCTTGTCGAGCCGGCGGGACTCCCGCCTGATGCGGTCGAGCGCCTTGTGGCGGGCGACGCTCACGAGCCAGGCGTGGGGGTCCGAGGGCACCCC
>DATFVX010000097.1:0-9498 GCA_035259985.1 Acidimicrobiales bacterium
TCGTCGGCGAAGCCCCCGTGCCCCAGCGGCACCTCGGGATCGACCCGTTGCGGCGACCGGCCCTCGATGGTGGCGCGCCGGCCGGCGGCGTCGAGATCCCGCGGCGCCCCCACCCCCGGCCGTGCCGATCGGCCAGCTCGCGGGCGGCGGCGGTGACGACCGTGGCTCGCTTCCCGCCGAACGCGCCGCCGTTGGCCAGCGGCGACGCGGGCTCGCCGCCGGGCACGCACCACGAGGCGTCGAGCTCGAGGTAGGCCGGCTCCACCCAGGTGGTTCGCAGCGTGACGGCCCAGTCGCCGGGGGGTGGCGCGAGGGGGTGACGCAGCTCGGCGGTCGTGCGCCGGCCCTGCACCTTGGCGGCGACGGCCCGGGCCTCGGCGCTGGATTCGCCCACGGCCCAGCCGCCTGCACCGTCGGGCACCGCCACCAGCGCGTCGGGGGGAGCGGTGTCGTCGGCGAAGCCCCCGTGCCCCAGCGGCACCTCGGGATCGACCCGTTGCGGCGACCGGCCCTCGATGGTGGCGCGCCGGCCGGCGGCGTCGAGATCCCGCGGCGCCCCCACCCCCGGCCGTGCCGGCGTGCCGAACGCCGACCAGGCGTCGAGGATCGTTCGCCAGCCGGTGCACCGGCAGAGGTGTGCGAGCAGCGCCTGCTCGACCGCGGGGTGGTCGTCGGGGGCCGCGCCCTTGGCCCGAAGGCCCGACAGCCGCATGACGATGCCGGGTGTGCAGAAGCCGCACTGGCTCGCGCCGGTCGCGCAGAAGGCGTCTCCCCAGGCCGCCCGCTCCGCGGGATCGAGGCCGTCCAGCGTGGTGATCGACCGCCCGCGGACGCGCCGGGCGGGCGTCACGCACGCGACCCGTGGCTGCCCGTCGACCAGCACGGTGCAGCAGCCGCACTGACCCTGGGGACTGCATCCGTCCTTCAGCGTGCGGATGCCCAGCCGCTCCCGCAGGGCGTCGAGCAGGCTGCCGCCGTCGTCGGGCACCTCGACGGGCCGCCCGTCGACGACGAGGGCCACGCTGGATCCGGGTCCGGGCACGCGGCCGAGGATAAGAGGCCGAGCGGGCAGGCCCGCATGTGGGCACCGGATCAGCCGGTGTCGCCCATGGCGTAGAAGCGCCCGGCACGGGTGCCGACGAAGATCCGACCCTTCCACACCGCCGGTGTCGACTCGATGCAGCCCTCCAGCGTGACCGTCCACAACTCCTGCGGCGCCACGCTGGTGTCCGACACGTCGTATCCGTGGAGCACCCCGCTGCAGTCGCCCTGGATGAGCACGTCGTCGATGATCACCGCGGACTGCCACGTGGGCGGCGGAAGCTCGAACTGCCAGCGCACGGCACCGGTCGCCCGGTCGACGCCGTAGACGGTGCCCCCGTCGGAGGCTGCGATCACGATGTCCTTGTAGAGCGCCGGCGTGGTCCAGAAGCCGCCGGGGTCCTTGACCGACCACACGAGCGGGTTGTCCGGCTTGCGGGGGTCGAGCTTGATGAGCTGGCCCACCTCCGCCGCCCGGCTGTTGCCCCGCTCGTTCTCCACGCCGACATAGAGGAACCCGTCCTCGTCGATCACCACCGACGCATCCGTGTCGTCGCCGGTCCAGTAGCGCAGGATCCGGGTCGGCTCGCGGCCATCGGCGATGCCCGAGACGTCCCATCCCTGCACCAGGCCGCCCGAATTGGCGAAGTAGATCACGCCGTCGCGGTAGGCGACCGAGTTCTCGATCGAGACGTCCTGCTGGCGGGTGTTCAGCGCGTTGAGCAGCTCGTCGTCCCAGCCCGGCGTGTTGAAGACGAGCTCGGGGTCGACCTGCACCAGGCCGTCGTCGCCCACCGAACGATTGAGCTTGACGACGTGGAACTGCGAGTTCTCGCCCCCCTCGTAGAGGTAGTCGCCGAGCACCAGCGGCGAGCCGTCCCAGTCGTCGTTCCACATGGTGGGGGAGACCGCCTGGGCATCGAGGGTCCAGAGCTCGGTGGGCTGCGGCCGGTCGATGGCGATGACGTGGAGCTTGTTGTCGCGGCTGCCGGAGTAGACGAGCGGCATCCCCTCGCCGTCCACGGACACCGAACCCTTGATGATGTCGCCCGTGGGGAAGGGGGGGAGGATGTCCTTGCCGGTCTCGTAGTCGACGAAGTGGATGTTCCGGTCGTAGGCGCCGAACACCACCCAGGTGCGGCCGCCCCGCTCGAACACCGACGGCTGCCCGGTCCAGCCGGTCCCGCACCAGACCTTGGTCTCGCTGCCCACCGACGATTCGGCGCACATGCCGCCGCTCTCACCGGGGTAGCTCCACAGCACCTCGGGCTGCTGGGGCATGGGTCCCTCGCCGTAGTAGCTGCGCGTCGGGCCGCCACGGAACGTCAGCAAGCCCGGTGTCTTGAACCCGGAGGCGGGTGCGGCCTGCTCGGGCGTGGTCGTGGTGGCCGCACCGGTGTCGGCCTCGGTGGAGTCCGTGGAGCCGTCGGCTGCGGCGTTGCTCGGCCGGTCGGCGGCGTCGTCGTCGGACATCGCCCGCTGGACGGCGAACGCGGTTCCGGCGAAAAGCGCGCAGACGAACACCAGCGCGATCAGCCGGCGGCGATCGTGGCGAGGTCGCAGGTGGGTCGGATCGGGGGTCGGGCGGCGGCGCGGTGGCGGCTGCCCGATGGGCGCCGTCAGGCGTTGCCCGGACGGTCGGCCGCCGTACGTGTCGTTGTCATAGCCGTTGTCGTACCCGTTGTCGCCGTACGGTTCCCCGCCATTCCGGTCCTCGCCGTAGGACGCGTAGCGGTCGAACGGGTCAGGACGTCGGCCGGCGCCGGACGGCTTCCCAGATGCACGACGACCACGTCGCCCCGGACTCATTGGCTCCCCAGCCTCTGATCTGACCCGGCTCGATGCCCCGGGCTAGCTGAAACTCTGGCCGCAGCCGCAGGTGCGCTGGGCATTGGGGTTGTCGATGGCGAAACCCGCGCCCTGGAGCCCGTCCTTGTAGTCGAGGGTCGCGCCCTCGAGGAGCATCGCGCTCGAGGGGTCGACCACCACCCTGACGCCCGAGTAGTCGACTGTCTGGTCGTCGTCGGCCACGTCGGTGTCGAAGAACATCTCGTAGCTGAAGCCGGAGCAGCCGCCGGGGCGCACGGCGACGCGCAACGCCAGGTCGGACACGCCCTCGGCGTCCATGAGCGAGCGGACCTTCTCGGTTGCGTTGTCGGTGAGGACGATCACGTCAGGAGCCTCCTCGGTTCCCAGATCAGCGTCATGGTATCGGCGTCGACCAATGTGTTGCGAACACCCGCACGCCGGGTCCCGCCCGTCTGGGCCCTCAGCTCGCCGACAGCTCCAGCTCGACCTGGCACGGCGCCCGGTCCGTCAGCGGGTGAAAGCTGTCCACGCTGGCGCCGCCGACGGTGTCCACGAACCCCTCGACCAGCCCCCGGTGCAGGCCGCACACCACGTCGGGGTGGCGTTCGGCGAGCTCGCGGAACGGGCAGCGGGTGAAGGCCACGGTGGCCTGGCCGTCGTCGTCGGCCACGGCGGGGTCGAACCCCAGCGCGTCCAACCGGGCAACCAGCGCGTGCAGGCACCGGCGGCCGTCGGGCTCGGCCGGCACCGCGGCGTCCAGGGCGTCGAGCCCGCCCTGCTCGCGACCGGCCTCGACGGCCTCGCCGGTCCCGAGGCCGGCGGTCGCCGCCAGCCTCACCAGCATGCGCGACAGGACCGGGAACGTCGCCGGCTCCAGGCCCAGGGTGGGGGCGTCGGCGGCGAGGGAGTACCTGTGCTGCGGGCGCCCGACGTTGCCCCGGGCATCGGTCTCGACGTCGAGCAGGCCAACCTCGCGCATGCGCTCCAGGTGGGGGCGGACCGTGTTCGGATGGAGGTCGAGCGTTTCCGCGATCTCCGCCGTAGCCAGCGGTCGCGACGACCGCGCCAGCTCCAGGTAGATCGCGTAGCGGGTGTTGTCGCCCAGGGCCTTGAGGACGGCCAGCCGGGGGGCGCCGACCGTGCGAAGGGGGAACGTGTCCTCGGACACCCAACCGAGTGTACCGGTGGCCGGCATTCCGCGGCCCGGTTTCACCGGCGTCCACCGGTAGAATCCCATAAGTGGCCAACAGCCTGCCGACCCCCGACGACGTGCTGGCGGCGCTGCGCGGCGTGATCGATCCCGAGCTGGGCAGCGACATCGTCGACCTGGGCATGGCCCGGTCGGCGGACGTCCTGCACGACGGATCCGTGGACGTCACGGTGGCGCTGACCACCGCCGGCTGTCCGCTCCGATCGCAGCTCCAGCACGACGTCGTGGCGCGGATCGGCTCGCTCCCGGGCGTGACCGACGTGCGTCTGCACTGGGCCGAGATGACCGCCGATCAGCGGGCCTCGGCCATGGGCAAGGCCCGCTGGAACATCACCCAGCGTCCGGAGAACACGTCGGTGCCGCCCGGCGCCAAGGTCATCCTCGTCGCCTCCGGCAAGGGTGGCGTCGGCAAGTCGTCGGTCACGGTCAACCTGGCGGCGGCGCTGGCTCAGCGGGGCCACAAGGTCGGGGTGCTCGACGCCGACATCTGGGGCTTCTCGGTTCCCCGCATGCTGGGCGTCGAGGGGCGCCTGGAGGGGACGACGACCGGCGACGGGCGAAAGCAGATGGTGCCGATCGAGCGGGCCGTCGGCGACGGTGTCGTCCGCGTGGTGTCGATGGGCTTCCTCGTCGACGACGAGGAGACGGCGCTGATGTGGCGCGGCCTGATGCTGAACCGCGGCGTCCAGCACTTCCTGCAGGACGTCCGGTGGGGCGACGACCTCGACTACCTGCTCATCGACATGCCCCCGGGCACGGGCGACGTGCAGATGGGGGTCGCCAAGCTGCTCCCCCGCGCCGAGGTGATCGTCGTGACCACGCCCGCGCAAGCCGCCCAGAAGGTCGCGGTGCGGGTGGTGGGCATGGCCCGCAAGAGCTACCTGCGCGTGGCGGGCGTGATCGAGAACATGAGCGCCTTCAGGTGCGAGCACGGCGAGACGTACGCGCTGTTCGGCGAGGGCGGCGGCGAGCAACTCGCCCGTGACGCCGGCGTGCCGCTGCTGGGCGCCGTGCCCCTCGAGCCGTCGGTGTCGGCCGGCGGCGACAGCGGTTCGCCGGTGACCCTCGGCGACGGGCCCGCCGCCGACGCCTTCCGTGACATCGCGCAGCGGATCGTCGACGAGGCGGTGCCGCTGTCGGCGATGGCGGGCTGCAGCGCGCGGATGCTCGACGCCGCCGTCGCCGCGCTCGACCAGGCCGGCACCTGACCCCTAGGACTGCGCCCGAGACCCACTCGGGTTGGTCCCGCGGCCGCCACCCCTGGCGAGGCAATGGGTTCCGAGGCGGCGAGGGCGAGGCAATGAGTCCCGGATTTGGAACCCTATGACCTCGACCTCGGCCAGGCGGAACCCATGACCTCGGGCTCGGCGCGGCGATCTGGTGCCCGGGGGCCGGAGGTCAGGTTCTTCATGGCCGCCGACTGGGCCCACCGGTTCCCGTCCGAGCAGGTCGGGAAGCTCCGCAAGCGGTAGCGGGCGACCGGCGGCCGGCCGCCTGCCCGAGCTCAGGCCGGCGACCAGTTGCCGTCGAGGTCGTCGCCCTTGGCCCGGCCCTCGTCCGCCAGCTTCCGCAGGTGCGCCCACACCGAGAAGCGTGCCCACGGGTGCAGCTCCGGGGGGACGTCGACGTAGATGTCCTCCACGAGCTCGGTCACAGTGGCCGTCCCGCGGGTGGCGAGGGCGTCGAGGACCTGCCGCTCGCGGGCGAGGCGGTGCTCGATGTACTCGTCGACGACCGCCATGGGGTCGGTGATGAGATGGCCGTGGCCGGGGGCGATGGCCCGGAGTCGGGGCCGAATGTGCCTCAGCCGCTCGAGCGACACGAGGTAGGCCGCCATGTCGCCGTCGGGCGGGCGGATGACCACTGTCGAGCCCTGCATGATGTGATCGCCCGTGAACAGCGTGCGCTCCTCGTTGAGCAGGAAGCAGAGATGGTTGGAGGCGTGGCCGGGCGTGTGGAGGGCGGTGAGGTGGAACTCCGTCGCCTCGATGACCGACTCGTCGACGAGCATGCCGTCGATCCTCACCTTGCCCTTGCCCTCACCGCCATCGAACGCCAGGATCTCGGCCCCCGTTCGCTTCTTGAGGCCGACGGCGCCCGGCGCGTGGTCCTCGTGGGTGTGGGTCAGGAGGATCCAGCGGATCCGGTCGCCGCCGCAGCCGGCGATCGCATCGAGGTGCTCGGCATCCCCGGGCCCGGGGTCGATCACTGCGATCTCGTCGATGCCCACGAGGTACGTGTTCGTGCCGGGCCCGGTCATGATCCCGGGGTTGCTGGCGACGATGCGGCGCACCATGGGCGACAGGGCGCTCGCGACCCCGTAGACGATGGGCTTGGGGACGTCGACGGGTGCCTGCTGGGTCGCCTCGTCGGTCATCCGGGGTCCCTCAGCTCACCGCGAACCGCGGGGCGCGGCGGATCCTCCCAGCTCTCGACGTCCCAGATGTCGTCGGCGCCCGAGCCACCGCGCCCGGCACGCCGGGTTCCCAGCACCGTGATGCGGGCCCGACCCCGCGCCGCCACGGCCCTCATCAGCACCTTGCGGAAGCCGGCCCTGGTGGGGGGGAAGAGGAGCAGCAGGGCCACGATGTCGCTGATGAAGCCCGGCGCGATCATGAGGGCGCCGGCCAACAGGATCAACCCCCCGTCGGCGACCTCGCGGCTCGGGATCTCGCCCCGGCCCAGCGCGACCTGGATCCGCTGCAGCGTGACGAGTCCCTCCCGCCGCGCCAGCCACGCACCCAGGATCGAGACCGCGATGAGCAGGCCGATGGTGTTGAGGACGCCGACGGTGGTGGCGACCTGGACGATCACCGCCAGCTCCACGAGGGGGGCCACGAGGAAGAGGAGAACGAGTAGGAGGACCATGTGCCGAGGGTGGTGCGGTAGGTGAGATCGAGCTTGATCGAGCGGGCGAACACCTGCGGTGGGCGACCGCACGTTCGCCCCAGCCTACCGCCGGGGCGTTATCGCCCGTCCGACGCCCCCTGGGTCGGGGCGACCGTCGGTGTGACCCCCTTCACACGCGGGCTACCAGGGAGTAACATCAAGGTAGTACGGGGTTCTCGTACAAGGGGTACGGGGATTCTCGTCTGGGCGTGGTTGTAGCGTCGGAGGCCAAGGGGGAGAGCAACAAGCGCCGCTCCGGTCCAGAGTGGGCCCGCGCGGCGACCGCCGGGGGTTGCTAACCGTCGCCGGTGCGTCAACCACACCTCGAGCCGGCCGGCGGTCAGGATCGCCAAGACCCCGGCCGCCGGCCCGGCAACCAGTTGGGGGTCGCATGTGCAACGAGCCTGGGGGCAGGGTGCCGGCACGGCCGCGAGCCCGGCGGTCCCGCGTCGCACGGAGCGGAGCGCCTGGCGCGGGCCGGCGGGGCCGGCGTCAGTTGTGCTGCGCGACGAGCGCTCTGCGCTCGGCCTCGCTGAATCCTCCCCAGATGCCGTGAGGCTCACGTATGCGTAGCGCGTACCGCAGGCAAGGCTCCCGCACCGGGCACGTGGCGCAGATGGCCTTGGCCTGCTCTTCGCGCTTGAGTTTCTCGCTCTTTCGCTCGAAGTGTGGCGGCGGGAAGAAGACCACGGCCTGTGGTCCCCGGCACGCGGCCCTCACCTGCCACGCTTCTTCAACACGCTGTGCGCTCACTGACGACCCCCCTTCAGGGCGGACCATACAGCCGTGCATAGAATCGAAACAAGGGAAAGTTCTTATCCTTACGGCGCGTGCAGAACGGGTCTTACCGCTGGTCAGAGGCGTGAACGGCCCATGAAGTTTTGCTTGGGGAGAATGACGCCGGTGTTGTCTAAGCCCAAATAAACGGGCGCCCACGGGGGTGCTCTGAAGCGATATGTCAGTCGCTGGGGCGTCTGCGCTCGCGGTAGTCGCGCGCCCCTCCGCCCTCCGGCTCGACCTCCAGCACGAGCCCCTCGATCGCCACGACCCGCGCTCGCTCGTGCCGGCGGATCGGCGTGGCCCTGTTGGTGCGCGCCCGCCACGGGGCGTCTCGCAGGGTGATCACGCCGTCGGGCGCGATGTCGGTCCTGGCCTCGCCGAGCTCACCGATCATCCACTCGCGGCCGATGGTCGGCGTCGAGAACCGCGTTCGGACCATGGTGGGCATTCCCGCGTACATCGCCAGGGTGATCCCGACGAACGCAGCGAGCAGGGTGATCCAGCTCACCGAGAGCCCGTCGTACAACACGAGCGACCCGAGCACGAAGCTCACGGTGGCGATCGCCGTCCACAGCCGCGGGACGCCGGTCTGGACGTCCACGCCGTAGCCGAACATGGCGACGAGCAGCAGTGCGACCCCGATCGGCCGCGTGGGCAGCACGGCCAGCCCGTAGCAGCCGAGGATGAGCGAACCGGCACCCACCATGCCGGCGATGCCCACGCCGGCGGTGTACAGCTCGAACAGCAGGAGCGCCAAGCCGATCACGAACAGCAGGTACGCGACCGCCGGGCTCGCCACGGTGTGCATGAGCTGACCGATCAGGCTCAGGCCGCCGAACTGCACCTCCTGGCTGTCGGCGATCTGGCGATTGCCGTCGACGACTTCGGTCTCGACGCCGGGGAGGTCCACGACGAACTGCCCGATCACGGGTGCGGCGGAGTCGACGAGGCCGAGCTCGACGGCGCGGCCCGCGCCCACGCGGTCGCCGACGTCGACGCTGCCGAGGTCGCCGGGGGCCACGCCGCGGGCGTCGAGCAGGACCGGCGTCACCTCGATGCTCGAGCCGGGGGCGATGCCGGTCACCTCCGCGGCCGCCACGACGCGGACCGCCTCGCCGGCCGCCTTGCTGCCCGAGGGCCCGATCCACACGTTGACCGGGACCGACGCGTCGTCGATGGTCGCAACGAGGCGGTCGAGCTCGCCGTCCGAGACCACGGCGTCGCCGCCGTCGAACTGGAGGACCAACGCCACCGCACAGGCGCGCTCGGCGGCGTGGACCTGGTCCTTGATGAAGTCGACGAGCACCGGGTCGAGCAGCCCGTCGACCTCCACCACCGCCACCGGGCCGGTCTCACCCTCGGCGCACCCCGCCTGCGCCCTGCGCTCAGCGGCCGCCCCGACGGCTCCGGATGCGCCGGCCGCACGTGCCGGCCCCGCCGCCAGCGCCACTGCGCCCGCCATGAATAGCAACGCGGCGAGCTTGGGTACAGTCCGGCGGACCGCCGAACGGCTCCTGGTGGATGACGCGCGCAGTGGATCCTGAACAGTTCTTCGGTGCATCTCGGCTGGTCATCGTGGCCGGGAAGGGCGGGGTCGGCAAAACGACGGTCAGTGCCGCCCTGGCACACGCCGCCGCCCTGACGGGCCTGTCGACCCTGGTCGTGGAGGTCGAGGGCCGCAGCGGCCTACCGGCGATGTTCGGCCAGGGCGAGCTGAGCTACGACGAGGTCGTACTGTCGCCGGGTGGCGGGCCGGCGCGGCGGACCTC
>DATFVX010000098.1:0-2029 GCA_035259985.1 Acidimicrobiales bacterium
GTGCCTATCCGCGCAGGCACTTGGCGGCGGGCGGCTCCCTGGTGGTGAGCGGGATCCTCGTCGGCCAGCGACCGCCGGTGATGGAGGCGGCCGCCCGACTGGGCCTGGTCTCGCTGGGCGAGGAGGCCGCCGAGGGCTGGCTGGCCCTCACGTTCACCCGGCGGCCGGGGTAGCCGGGCGCGGGCGCAGGGCGACTGTCAGCCGGCGGCGTCGAGCCGGTAGATCCCGCCCGAGAGCGACAAGGCGTAGACCTCGCCGTCGGCGTCCTGGGCGAACGACACCACCTGGTCGACATGGGCGTCGAAGGTCCGTTCCTCTGTCACCTCGCCGTCCCGCACGCGCAGGGCCCGCACGTCCCCCTGGCAGTAGTCGCCGAACAGGTACGCACCTCCGAGTCCCGGGATCGCCGAACCCCGGTAGACGACGCCGCCGGTGACCGAGCAGCCCTCGTCGTGGGAGTACTCGAACACCGGGAGAACACCCCCGTCCGGGTTGCTGCCGCCCTCGAAGGGATGGGTGGCCTCCATCTCGTTCCAGCCGAGGTTCGCGCCGCGTCCGCCGCCGGCGGCCGCCGGCAGCTGGTCGATCTCCTCCCACTGGCCTTGCCCGACGTCGCCGATCCACAGGTCGCCGTTGGCGCGGTCGAAGCTGAAGCGCCACGGGTTGCGGACGCCGTACAACCACACCTCGGGCCGCCCCGCCTCCCCGTCGGCGAACGGGTTGTCGGCAGGTATGCCGTAGGCCCGACCATCCGACGGGTTCGCCGGATCGATCCGCAGGATCTTCCCGAGCAGCGCCTGGGTGTCCTGCCCGTTGCCCTCGGGATCGCCGCCGCCGCCCCCGTCGCCGAGTGCGATGTACAGGTAGCCGTCGGGCCCGAGCGCCAACTCGCCGCCGTTGTGGTTGGGGAAGAGGTCCTCGACCGTCAGCAGCTCGCGGTACGACCCGGTGTCCACCTCGTCCCCGGCCATCGTGAACGCCGCGACCCGGGCGTCCCCGCTCGGCGCCAGGCTGTAGTGCACGTAGAGGGTGCCGCCGTCGGCGGAGAACTCGATGTCGAGCAGCCCGTGCTCCCCGTCGGTGACCACGTTGTCGGTGATGTCGAGCACCGGATCGCCGACCTCGTACGTCCGGTAACGCCCCGAGCCGTTGACGGTGACGGGCCGGACCCGCCCGGCGCGTTCGGCGACGTACAGCACCGGCGAGCCGGGACGGACCACGAGGGCGGTCGGCGACTCCACCTCGGCCACCTGCGTGGCGGCGATCTCGATCTGGTCGAGCGGCGCCTCGGGTGCGGCCGCGGACCCCGATCCGCTCGTGGACGGCTCCCCGGGGGTGGTGGAGCCCTCCGCCGTGGTCGTCGTGCCGGACGTGTCGCCGCCCCCGTCGTTGCCGCATCCCGCGAGGCCCAGGCCCACCAGGCCCGCCGCCAGCAGTACCCCGATCACGCGCATCATGGGCGGGCACCGTACGCGTCGTCAGCGCGCGATGCGGATCAGGCCCTCCTGCATCACCGTCGCGACCAGCGTCCCCTGCTGCGTGAACACGAGCCCGCGCGACAGGCCTCGGCCGTTGGCGGCGACCGGGCTGTCCTGCGCGTACAGCAGCCAGTCGTCCGCCCGGAAGCGGCGGTGGAACCACATCGCGTGGTCCAGGCTCGCCATGAACAGGCTCGGGTCGAACCAGCTTCCGCCGTGGGGCAGCATCGACGTGTCCAGCAGCGTCAGGTCCGACGCGTAGGTGAGCACGATCGTGTGGATCAGCGGATCGTCCGGGAGCCGCCCGTCCGCCCGCAGCCACACGTTCTGGCGGGGCGGCAAGGCGGCCTTGCGGTCCGGGGGCAGCCAGTCGACATGGCGGATGTCGATGGGCCGGGGCCTGTCGATCCAGGCGCCGATGTCGTCGCCGTACGCCTTGGCCCGCTCCCGCAGGTCGGGCAGGTCCTCCGGTGGCCTGACGTCCGGCATGTCGAAGGCGTGCTCGAAGCCCGGCTCGTCCACCTGGAAGCTGGCGGCCATGTTGAAGATCG
>DATFVX010000099.1:0-29742 GCA_035259985.1 Acidimicrobiales bacterium
GAGGGCGTCATCTACCCGGGCAGGCTTGCGCCCCTCGTGCGGGCGCTGATCGCGGCAGTCATAGTTGTCGGGTACGCCGGCGCGGCGGTGAAGCTACGCCGCCAATCGGCCGCGGTTGGGATGAAGTCGGGGCTCGGCTGACGTCTCCCGCTAGCCACTCGGAGCAGGGTCGACAAACTGCAGCCGGTCGGACCCTCTTGGAGCGGAGGTGGTTGCTTGGCAACCATTGCTGTGCCAGGAAGCCG
This sequence comes from Acidimicrobiales bacterium, assembly GCA_035259985.1. Taxonomy (GTDB): domain Bacteria; phylum Actinomycetota; class Acidimicrobiia; order Acidimicrobiales; family VFJN01; genus DASQUK01. The sequence goes on from DATFVX010000099.1 coordinate 246, forward strand.
CCGGCAATGCGGCCGGACAGCCGTCAAGTGCCAACAAGCGAGAGAGGTTGGAGCGTCCCTGCTGCCCGCCACCATGAAGGTGCGCCCGCGGCGTCAACCGTCGCGTAGCAGGGGTCCCGCGGACCTTACTAGCGCCCCAGGCGGGGGCCGTTCTGCGCGAACACCCAGTGGCGGCCTTCGCAGTCGGCGGCGGTGTAGGACCGGAAGCCGTGCTCGGTGATGGGACTGACGATCGTCGCACCGGCGGCCTCGGTGTGCTTCAGGTGAGCGTCGAGGTCGTCCACGTAGACGAAGGGGGAGTCGGTTCCGGTCGTGCCGCCGCCGCCCCAGACGACGACGAAGCTCGTGCCGACGCGGAGCTCGATCCAGGTGTAGTCAGGGTCGCCGTCCTCGTCGGGGATGTCGGCGGTCGGCTCGAGCTGGAACACGTCGGCGAGCCAGCGGGCCGTCGCCGCTGGCGCAGCCGACCGAAGGGCGAGATGGAGCCGGCCATAGTCCTCGTTGGAGCCGCCCCGGCCCCGTCGGTCGAGGTAGCGCGGGAGCCATTGCGGCGCCATGCGGACCATGGCCAGCTGGGCGGTCCCGTCGACACCATCCGGAACCATGCCGGTCACTCGGACGCGTGTGCCCGAAGCGTGTGCCTCGAAGGTCACGTCGATCGTCACGTCGTTGCGGGTTGTCCACGCCAGGCGGGCGCCCGGCTCCCAGACTGTGATCGTGCCAAGGACGCGCTCCTCGTCGCCGTAGTCCTCGACCAACCGTCCACCGACACCCCCGTCGATGCGGCGCTCGATGAGTCGCCAGCTGTCGTAGGCGTCGATGGGGCCGCGTCCCCACCACTGGTCGAACTCGTCGGTGAAGATCCTGAACGCGGTGAGTGGGTCGGTGTCGACGTCGATCTCTTCGGCAACGCTGGTCATCGCGGCCTCCCTTCCACGTGTCGCTTGAACAAGCGGAGCTGGGTGCGCCACTCGGCCTGCAGCTGATCGAGGAATGCCTGCACGGCGACCAACGACTCGGGCTGCAACTTGAACAACCGGACGCGTGCGTCCTCAGGAACGCGCTCGTCTTCGACGAGCCCCGACGTGAGGAGGATCTTCAGATGCCGACTCATAGCCGGCTGGGACGTTCCAGTCGCCTGGGCCAGTTCGCCGGCGCGATGCGGTCGTGCGCCGAGTAGCTGCACCACTCGACGTCGAGTGGGGTCGGCCAGAACCTCAAACACATCCACCAACGGAGAATAGTTAAGGATTCTGCGAAGTATGTCAAGTCGCGGGCGTTCCCGCATGCGCGTCCGTTCCCGGAACCCGGTGCAGCACTCGTGGCCGTGGCCGATATCGTCCGCGACCGTGTTCACCTCTCCCAGCAGTCGTGGTCCGGTGAACGCACTCGGCACGGTGGCCCAGTGCTGGTGCTACCCGGTCAAGTCCATGCAGGGACAGCCCCGCGGGGAGCTCTCGATCACAGCAGCCGGCGTCGACGGCGATCGCGCCTGGGCGGTGATCGACGCCGCGGCCAACCGGATCCTGTCCGCCAAGCGAACCGCTGCGTTGCTCGGGGCCCGGGCCAGCGACGACGCCATCGAGCTTCCCGATGGGTCCACCATCGCGCTCGAGGACCCGGACGCGTCCGCGGCGCTGTCGCGCTGGCTGACGCGCGACGTGCGGCTGGCGAGGCCTCGGCCGGGCGAGCAGCTCGCCTATCAGATGACCTTCGATCCACCCAACGACGACGCCGAGTACTACGACATACCTGCCCCAGAGGGCAGCTTCGTCGATCTGGCTCCGCTCCACCTCGTGACCACCGCGACCCTCAGTGGCTGCGCCAAGGCCCGGCCCGACCTCGACTGGGACGTCCGCCGCTTTCGCCCCAACGTGGTGATCGACATCGACGGCGAGGCGTTCTGCGAGGACCGCTGGAGCGGTCAGGCGATCCAGGTCGGCACCCGGACCGTCCTGGAGGTCGCCCAGCCGACGGTGCGCTGCGCGATGCCGCTGCGTTCCCAGCCCGGCCTGCAACGTCAGCCACGGCTGTTCGGTGCTCTCAACGAGCTCAACCCCGCGTTCCCCAACCACCTCGGTGTCTACGCCCGGGTCCGGACCCCAGGCCCGATCCGCGTCGGCGACCCGGTGACGTTCCCATCCTGACCGGGCGGCAAGACACCTGACCGGGTTCCGCCGGGGGTCCGCTGAACGCGCCCCGGCTCAGCCGTTTGGTGGGCGTCAAGGCGGGGTACGCACGCGCTGGCCGGCTAGGCCGCGGGCGGTGATCGGTGGACGAGGAGCACGGGATGATGAAGGGCCCACTCGCGCCCGTTTGGGAGGTACTGGCGACGGTGCGGCCACGCTCGGTCTGGCGCGGATCACTCGGGCGCCGGTCACCGTCGACCATCCGTCTACCCGGGGTGACGCGCCAGGAACCGCGTGAGGGCGCGCCCTACGCGGTGCCGGCGGCGTTGACGGTGATGGCATCGCCTGGTGCCCGACCGGAGCTTGGGATGGCGCATGACGAGGAGCGATCGAGCGCGGGGCCGCTTCGGCTCGTGGTCATGCGCGGCCCCGACGAAGTGACGGTGTTCGTGGTGGGTCATCTCGATCTGGCGACGGGGCGGCGGCTCCGCGACCGCATCGAGGACGTGCTCGCCACGCGCCCGGCATCGATCACGATCGACGCCAGCGGTCTGACGTTCGTGGACTCCTCCGGGCTCGGGGCGCTGCTGAGCGCCCGTCACGCGGCGATGACGGAGGCGGGCGTCGCATTTCGGGTTGTCGACCCGTCGCCGGCGCTGCAAGCGATCACCGAGATGACCGGCTTCGAGAAGCTGCTGGGTGGGTGACGCGCCGCGGCCCAGCCCGCCCCGGGACTGACGACGAGAGGCGAGCAGACGTGGCTGAGCGCATGATCGATGCGAACGGGGGGGCGCTGTGCACCGAGTCATTCGGCGACCCGACTGATCCGCCCATCCTTCTGATCATGGGTACTGGCGCGTCGATGCTGTGGTGGGAGGAGGCCTTCTGTCGGATGCTCGCCGACCGCGGGCGGTTCGTGATCCGCTACGACCACCGTGACACTGGCCGATCTACCACCTACGAACCGGGGCACCCCGGCTACACCGGCACCGACCTGGTGATGGACGCTGCCGGTGTGCTCGCTGCCTACGGTGTCCCGGCGGCGCACGTGGTCGGCGTCTCCGCGGGCGGGGCGTTCGCGCAGCTCCTGGCCCTGGACCTTGCCGATCGTGTCCTGTCCCTCGTGCTCATCAGCACCTCTCCCGCGACGCCGGGTGACCGGGGCCTGCCATCGCCGACAGAGGCATTCGGACGCTTCGTGGCTGTGGCTGCCGTGGACTGGTCGGACAGCGAGTCGGTGAGCGACTACCTGGTCGACTACTCCCGGGTCCTCGCCGGAGGGCAGCGCCCGTTCGATGAAGCCGCATGCCGTGAGCTCGTCCGGCGTGACATCGAGCGCGCCAACGACATCGCCTGTCTGCAGAACCACGACGTCATCCGGGACGACAACCGGCCACATCGGGCCCTGTCCTCGATCACCGCGCCCACGCTGGTGATCCACGGCACGGCGGACCCGATGTTCCCCCTCGCACACGGCCTGGCTCTGGCTGCGGAGATCCCCGACGCGACCCTGCTACGACTCGACAGCGCCGGACACGGCGTCGATCGCGCCGACTGGGAGACCATCGTGGGTGCGATCGTCCGTCACAGCGCCGCAGCCGCCACAGCGGGCGAACGCCGGCCAAGGCGGTGACAACCACCTCCGCCACACGCGCAACCGCCCCGTACCCGGGATGAAAGGCACGGGGCGGGCCGCAGTTTGCCGTCGCGTAGCTACCCGGCGAGCGGGACCCGAAACGGTGGGGCCCCGGCGTCACCGAAGGAGCTCGACCTGGTCGGTACCTACGACCCTGCGACGAGGTCAGGGCTGTCGGGCGGGCGCCCGGTAGCCGTTGTCGGCGAGGTTTCGGCCGATGATCTCGTAGGTCGCCGGGTCGGTCGGGGTATTGGCGGCGAGGCCGTCCACATAGCGGTTGAACATGCAGAACGCGGCGGCGACGAGCACGGTGTCGTGCAGGTCCTCGTCGCTTGCGCCCGCGGCGCGTGCTGCGGCGATGTCATCGTCGGTGACGTCGAGCCCGGAGCCCTGGACCTTGGCCGCGACCTCGAGGAGCGCTCGCATCTTCTCACCGACCGGTGCCGATGCCGGGTCGCGAATCACGCCGTCCACCAGGTCACGGTCGCCGGTGACCTGTTCGGCCGCCGCGGTGTGGGCCATGGTGCAGAACCGGCATTCGTTGCGGCGCGAGACGACAGCAGCGATGATCTCCCGCTCGCCGGGCGTGAGCGACGACGGCCCACGCAGCAGCTGCTGCGTGAACGCACTGATGGTCGCTGCGGTCTCGGGCTTGAACGCGAGCAACCCAACGATGCCGGGGAGCTCCTCGGGCACGCTGATGTGGGGCACTGTTCCCTCCTCGTCCCTCTCGTGCAGTCGGTCGTCCATCTGCCATCGGCTCGACGGCCCCGCGCCGCCGGGGACCCACCCCGGCGACGGCAAATGCCGGGCCGCGGATGTTAACTGCGAACGACGACACGGCCCATCTCCGCTGTCGCGGCCGGGAGGCGTCGGCAAGGTCATGATTGAGCCCCATGACCGACGTGCCCGACGAGGTCGAGCTGCAGCGCCTCGGGCTCTACGACCCGGATGCTCCCGGCGCCAACGACCTCCTGAAGGTCGTGCGCCTGGTGTTCGAGCTCGGTGCCACGCCCGAAGAGGCGGTGCAGGCCGCTCGCATCGGCGCCCTCGGCGACCTCGCCCTCGACCTCGCCATGCGGCCGCCCGGCTTGACCCAGGACCTCGACACGTTCGCCGACGCCTCGGACGACCCGGAGCTGATTCGTCAGATGTGGCGAGCGCTCGGGCTTCCCGAGGAAGGCCCCGTGCGCGTCACCCCCGACATGGCCCGAGGCCTCCGCCTGCTCGTCGCCGCGTCCGCCACGTTCACTCCGGGCACGGCGCTCGCCATCGCCCGCGTCGTCGGCTCGTCGTGTGCCCGCATGGCCGAAGCGCTGGTCAGCGCCGTCCGCGTCGACGTCGAACTGCCGAGCCGGGTCTCGGGCACGCCGTACTCCGAGAGCGCGCGTGAGCACACGGCCGCCGCTCGCGAGCTACTGCCGCCGTTTCTCGACGCCGTGAATGCCGTCGTCCGACGGCACATCGTGCTGTTCGCGTACTACTTGTGGTCGACGGACGAGCAGCGCTCCGCCGTCACCCACACCCGGACGGTCGGCTTCGCCGACCTCGTGGGCTCGACCGAGGCCGTCCGTACCGGCTCGATCCCCGAGCTGGCCACGAGCGTCCGCCAGTTCGAGGAGCTGGCGTGGGACGTCGTCACCCGCGTTGGCGGGCGCGTCGTGAAGCTCATCGGCGATGAGGCGATGTTCGTGGTCGAGGACCCGTCACGCGCGTGCGCCGTTGCGCTCGACCTGGTTGAGCGCTCACCGCATCCAATCCGCGTCGGGCTCGCTCAGGGCACGGTCGTCGCCCTTTACGGCGACTACTACGGCGAGACGGTCAACCTGGCGGCCCGACTGGTCGACGTGGCGGAGCCGTGGACGATCGCCGCGTCGGACTCGGTGCGGCGCCTCGCTGCCGGCAATCCGGCGTTCTCGTTCGACGACCTGGGCCGCCATGCCCTCAAGGGCTTCGGCGACCGTGTGCCGGTCCATCTGGTGAAGAGGGCCACCGTGGGTCGATGACGCGGATGACCTCCGAGGGGGGGAGTCCGCGTCGTACTGGCTTACGGCCCCAGCCGCGTTGTCTCAGCCGTCCAGGTCGTAGGCGACCGGATGGCGGGGTTCGTAGAGCGATAGCTCGGATCCGCTCGGCAGCTTGACCGACGCCAGCAGGCCCCAGCCCTGGTCGGTGACCGGACGGGAGATCTCGACACCCTTGGTCGTGAGCTCGCGGAGCAGTTCGTTGATGTCGTCGCACATCAGATAGAGCTCATGCGTTGTCTCCCCGTCCGTCGGATGGACGGCGACCTCGGCGGGCGGCAGCTTGAAGATCAGCCAGCCGCCGCCGGCATCCACACCCGAGAATCCAAGTACGTCCCGGATGAACGCCCGATCAGCGTCCGCATCCCGGCTGTAGACGATGACGTGTGTGCCTGTGATCATGAGGTCGATCCTGCCTCACCTGTCCGGTGCACCGGCATGCGGGGACTCGGACGCCAGTGATCGTGCTCGGCCGGGCGCTGCGATCGCCACGATCTCGTCGGCCAGCGCCGTCGGCGCGTCGAGCGACACGAACGTCCGCGACTTCGGGACGGACACGAACGCCGCATCGGTGAAGGCCCGCTGGAGCCGCTTGCCGAGCTTCGTGGTGAAGGCGTGATCGGCTGCGCCCCACACGATCGACACGGGCCCGTCGAAGCGATCGAGCCGGGTCGACACGTCGAGCAGCTCGCGGGGCTCGATTGCCCGGAGGAACCTCACGGCGTCGCGCCGCACGGCCGCATCGGTGCGGGCCGGCTCGATCCACGAGCGCGTGAGGTCGGCGGGGAGGTTCTTGGCGAGCAGGCCGAACCCCAACCAGGACTGGCGCACCAAGCGCAACCGCATCTGGCCGGCCAGGAACTTCGCTCGCCGCTCGCTTCTCAGCAGGGCGAAGACGGGCTTGAACACCGTCGGCGGGAATGCGTCGAACGCGTCGCAGTTCGTGAGCACGAGACGGCCGACGCGGCTCGCGTCGGTGTCCAGGAGGAACTGACACAGCGCGCCGCCCGTGTCGTTGCCGACGAGCGTGACGGCGGTGAGGTCCAGCTCCTCCAGCAGCGCGTGGATTTGCCTCGCCACCCCGCGTGGCGACTGGTCGGCGTCGGGCGGCAGCGCAATGCGGTGGGCGCCGAGCGGCCAGTCGGGTGCATACGAGCGGACACCACGCGCGGCGAGCAGGTCGGCAACTCCCGACCACAACGCCCCGTCGGCAAGGAACCCGTGGACGAACACGACCGGCGGCGACGTCGAGTCCTCGGGTCCGGCGACCCGGTAGTTCACGGCCCCGTGCGGAAGATCGATGGTGGGCATGGGCTGGCCTCCTAGTCTGGGGGCTCGCAGGTACCGACAACCTGTATGTAAGATACAATCAGACTGTATGAATGTTGCTCGCCGAACGCAAGCGGATCGTTCCGCCGCCACCCGCGCTGCGCTGATCGCGGCCGGCCGCCGCCTCTTCGCCGAGCACGGCTTCGCCGGCGTGGGCACGGAGGCAATCGTCGCCGAGGCCGAGGTCACCCGCGGCGCGCTCTACCACCACTACGCCGACAAGACCGCGCTGTTCGACGACGTGTTCCAGGCGGTCGAGCGTGACGCCGCCCAACGCCTCGCGGAGAGCGCCGTGGGCGACGCCGACGACGACGCCCGGACGATCATGAAGCGCAGCCTCGATGCGTGGTTCGACGAGTGCGACCAACCCGAGGTGCACCGCATCCTGCTGATCGACGCGCCCTCGGTGCTCGGCTGGGCCCGCTTCCGAGAACTGTGCCTGCACCACATCCTCGGCCTGATCGAGACCCTGCTCGTGCTCGGCATGGATGACGGGACGTTCACGCGCCAGCCGGTCCGACCGCTCGCCCACGTTCTCATCGCCGCGGCCGACGAGGCGGCGCTCTACATCGTCAGCTCCGACGACAAGGCAGCGGCGAAGGCCGAGATGCGTGCAGTCGTCGGCCGGCTGATGGATGCGCTCTGACCGCCCGTCGTCAGGCCACTGGCGCCGTGGTCCGGGAACAATGCGATAGACGTTTCGGCGCCGAGGATGCTTTGTATGGGCATGGGGTCCGACGCGAACCTCTCGGTGCTGCTGGAGCGGGCGGCGGGGCCCGAGCCGGGAACGGGCGACGAGCCCGACGTCCGGCGGCGGGCTCGCCGATACGTCCGGCGTCGACGAACGGCGTTCGGTGCCGCCGTCGCAGCGCTGGTGTTGCCCGGCCTGTTCATCGTGGGCAGGTTTCAGGCCGACGACGCGCCGGACATGGTCGCATCGAACCCGGGGGCAGCGACCCAACCCGGACACCTGCTGTTCGAGCGCTCGCTGGCCGACGGCTCGGCGCTGCGGGTCACGACCACCGAGGACCCGAACGAGATCGCCGTCGAGTGGCCCGGGTCACGCGAACCAGTCAACGTCCCGCTGATGGCCGGTGCGGTCAGCGGCAAGACCACTCGCGACGAGTGGACCGTGCTCGCGCTGCATCCCTGTCCCGGCGACAAGGCTGCCCGCCTCCGCGCCTTCCAGACGGCCAACCCGGCTCTCAGCGACGAGATGGGGGTGGTCAACGGTCTCGCCGTGGTGATCGTTCCGCCGATCGTGCCTCCGTCGTACGCACCGTTACCGGATACGCACGAGGTGACCGTCGAGACCCGCGACGCCGATGGGAACCTCCTCAGTCGGGTCACGGAAACGGTCGACGTGGTCGGATCCGACGAGGGCGATCGGGCGGACGAGCCCGCCGAAGACACGAATCCATTCCCGCCACCTGACGTGGTGGACGAGACCAACGATGGCGCGCCGTCCCGTTGCGAAGCCGGCCCGTGACCGACACATCCGGGTTCGACGGCTTCTATCGCAGCAACTACCGGCGGGTCGTGCTCAGCCTGCGCCTGGCGACGGGCTCGACCGAGGAAGCTGAGGACCTGGCCCAAGAGGCGTTCGCACGGACCCTGGTCCACTGGGCACGGGTCCGAGGGGGATCGAGCCCGCTCGGCTACGTGTACCGCGTGGCCTTCCGGCTCCAACGGCGCAGGCGGCTGCGTCGCAGACGCCAGCTCGACGCAGCCACCGACGCGGCGCGCCTCCGGTCGACCGGACCAGTGGAGACGTCGAGTGACTCCTGGAGCGACGGTGCGGCGGTACGCCACGCCCTCGCCCAACTGCCGCCGGCCTGCCGGCGAGCGGCCGTGCTGTGCCTCTACGCCGACATGACAGCACCGCAAGCCGCGGTCGTACTCGGCGTCAGACCCTCCACAATCCGGACCCATGTCCAACGAGCCCGCCAGGCCTTGGTCGCAACCCTCGCCCCTGAGGACCACGACCACCGGAAAATCGAGGCATTCACCGCCGAGGAGCGTGAGGCCCTGGCCGACTGACACAACGCCGCGCCCGGGCCAATTCGGGCCCGCCGTCCGCTCCAGCGCTATTGCACGACTTAGCTAACTGTTGTAGGTTTCGGTTAGCTAGTCCGTGAGATCGGAGGCGCCGTGCGGGACGCGATGTTGGCGTTGCTGGCCAAGGAGCCGGCACACGGTTATGAGCTGCGCCAGCGTCTGGCTGCGGCGCTGGGACCGGTGGGTGAGGTGCTCAACCCGGGCCAGGTCTACGTGACGTTGTCGCGCCTGGAACGGGCGGGACTGGTCCGGGGTGTGCAGGTCGCGCAGAGCGCGGCGCCGGACAAGAAGGTGTACGAGGTGACGGCGGAGGGCCGGGACCAGGTGGCGGCGTGGCTGCTGGACTCGTCGTGGGCCAAGGTGGCGCCGGTCGAGTTCCACCTCAAGCTGGTGGCGGCGGCCGGGACCGGGCTGGCCGATCCGGTGGCGTTGATCGATGCCCAGCGTCGTGAGCTGATGCGGCGGCTTCGGGAGGTCCAGCGGCTCGCCGAGTCCCAGCCCGCGGAGGGCGACGACAGCGTGCTGCTGCTGGAGGGCTCGGCGCTGAGGTTGCAGGCCGACATCCGCTGGCTCGAGTCGTGCGAGGAGCGATGGACCGGGAGGGCGAGATGAGCGCGGTCGTGCGGGCCGAGGGCCTGCGGCGTCACTTCCGAGGGGATGGCGTGCCGGTTCGTGCTGTCGATGGTGTCGACCTGGTCGTCGAGCAGGGCGAGGCGGTGTCGATCATGGGCCCGAGCGGTTGCGGCAAGTCCACCCTGCTGCATGTGCTGGGCGGGTTGGATCGACCGGACGCCGGCACCCTGATCGTGGGCGATCAGCGGGTCGAGGGGTTGTCGGAGACGTCGTAGGCCAGGTTGCGGCGTCGCACGATCGGGTTCGTGTTCCAGGCGTTCCATCTCGTCGACGAGCTCACCGCCGTCGAGAACGTCGAGCTCCCGGCACTGCTGATCGGCACGTCGCGACGGGCGGCACGGCGGCGGGCAGCCGAGCTGCTCGACCGGCTGGGCGTGGCCGACCGGGCCGGACACCTCCCCGACCGGCTGTCCGGTGGGGAGCTGCAGCGGGTGGCAATGGCCCGGGCGCTGATCAACGAGCCGCTGCTGGTGCTGGCCGACGAGCCGACCGGCAACCTCGACAGCCAGGCGACCAACGAGATCCTCCGACTCTTCGCGGAGCTGCGCGATGCCCAACAAACCCTCGTGCTGGTCACGCACGACGCCCGGGTGGCGGCCACGGCGGAGCGGCTGCTGACCATGCGTGACGGGCGGATCGTGGAAGACACCCGCCTCGACGGTGGCCTGCCCAGGCAGACCGTGCTCGCGCAGCTTGCCGGGTGGGAGGCGTAGATGGGACCCGGCCGTCTGGTGCTCGGGCTGGCGTGGCGGAACGTGCGCCATCGACCGTGGCAGGCGTTGCTCTTGCTGCTCGCCCTGAGTCTCTCCACCACGATCATCACGCTGGCGTTGGCGCTCTACGAGATCAGCGACCACTCCTGGGACCGGGTCTCACGAGCCACGAATGGCTTTCACGTCGAAGGATCCGCCGAGATCTCGCCGGACATGTCGCCTGCTCAGCTTGAGCGGGTGCGTGCGGAGCTGGCCAGCCTCGGCGACGCCCCTGGGGTGTCGGCGGTCGGTGGCCCGTGGCGAAGTGGACAGGTAAACGGCGAGATCGCTGGCGCGCCGCTCCGTCTCAGGGTGCAGGTCCGTGACACCGACCCGGCCGCTGTCGACCAGCCGCTTGTGACCGCCGGGCACTGGTTGGACGGCAGAGAAGGCGTGGTGGTCGAAGACGGGCTCGCCACCGCGGCAGGCCTCCAACCCGGCGACACCATCACGATCGCCGGACAGCGCGTGCCGGTACGTGGCGCTGCGTTGACGGTTTTCTCTGGCCCGTATCCGACGGATCAGCCGGGCTATGTGTGGATCAGCCATGCCACCGCCGCCCGGCTCGGCGAGGCCCTCGACGGTGGCGCGTATCTGCTCGAACTGCGGCTGGCCGACCCGGACCAGGCCGAGTCGTTCGTCGCCGCTCACCCGGGGCTCGACGGCGACACCTGGCAGGAGAGCAAGACCGACGCCGCCATGGAGCTTCATGACCTGGCCTCCGTCTTCGGCATCGTGGCCAGCTTCGTCGTCGTGCTGACCATCGGCACCGCCGTCATCCTGGTCGCTGGGCGAATGGCCGCTCAGATCCGTCAGGTCGGCACGCTCAAAGCCGTCGGCGCCACGCCAGGCCAGGTCACATGCGTCCTGCTGATCGAGTACCTCACCGTTGCGTTCCTGGCCACCGCGGTCGGGCTGGTCGCCGGCACCCTGCTGACGCCGCCACTGGCCCGTCTCGGCCGTGTGCTGTCCGTATATGGCGCACAGACCCCACCGATCACGTGGCCACGCGCTGCGATCGCCGTTGCCGTCACCACCGCCGTCGTGCTCCTGGCCACGGTGCGGCCCGCCCTGCGCGGGGTACGGCGCAGCACCCTGCGGGCTCTCGGCAGCAGCACCGGGCCACGCAGCCGGAGCGGCCGGGTGATCCGTGCGACCACCAGGCTGCCGCTACCCCTGTCAGTACGGCTGGGGCTGCGCGCTGCCAACCGCCGGCGCGGCAGGTTCCTCGCCAACACGCTCGGGTTGACCGTCGGCATCACCCTGATCATCACGGCCCTCGCGTTGCGCACCGGCGTCGACACGCTCCGCCAACAGGGCCTGTCCCTCAACGACCCGGACCCGATCTCGCGCGCCGCCACCATCGCGAACCAGGACAGCATGAGCTCCCTCGGGTTCATCGTCGCGGCGTTCCTTGTCGGCCTCGCCCTGATCAACGCCGCCGTCGCCGCTGCGTTCGCCGCCCACGACCACGCGCGCAACCACGCCATCATGCGTACGGTCGGCACCACCCCAGGCCAGACCGTCACGGCCTTCCTTGTCGCCCAGCTGACCGCCTGCCTCCTCGCGTGCGCGCTCGGCATCCCCCTCGGGATCGCGTTCTACGAGTCGTACACCCGAGGCCCGCTCGGACCGATCGGGCTCACGCCGCTCACGTACGTCGTCACCATCCTGACCGCCCTGCTGCTGTATGCCCTGATCGCCGCCGTCCCCGCCAGGCTCCTCGCCCGGCGACCGATCACCTCGCAACTCGCCTACGAATAGACCCCGTTCCCGACCGTGGTGGCGGACCCGGCACGCTCGTAGAAGCCCACGATCTGGCCCCGGTCGTTGACGTCCTGGGGCCAGCTGTCGGACGCGGCGAGGGGATGATCGATCGTGGTGATCGCCCCGTCCTTGTACAGGAACCCGTGTCCGACCCGGTTGGCATCCCGGTACATGCCCACCACCTCGCCGCGGTTGTTGATGCCGAGGGGGAAGGTCAGCGTGGCGGCGGGGACGTCGATGGTGGTGAAGGCTCCGTTCCGTTCGCGCAGGTAGCCATGCCCCACGCGCTCGGGAGCAGCATCAGCCCCAGACCTTGCGGGCCGCCTCGGCCACGAGGCGGAGCTTTGCCCGCTCGTCGTCGAGCGTGAGCGCGTTGCCGAGCACCGATGTGGCGAACCCGCACTGGGGCGAGACCGCCAGCCGCTCGAGCGGGGTGTGTCGGCTCGCGGCCTCGATCCTTCGCGCCAGGTCGTCGGCCGACTCGAGACCGGGGTGCTTGGTGGTCACCAGGCCGAGGACCACCCACCGATCGGCGGGCACGCGCGCCAGTGGCTCGAAGCTCCCCGACCGGGGATCGTCGTACTCGAGCAGCAGCCGATCGGCGTGGATCCCCCCGAAGATCTGGTCCGCCACCGCCTCGTAGCCACCCTCGACGAGCCAACGGCTCGCCTGGTTGCCGCGGCAGAGGTGGAACCCGAAGGTCACCCCGGGACGATCACCGATGACCCGGTTGTCGAGTTCCAGGCCCAGCTGGAGCCAGCGTTCGGTCGGCCAGCCACGGCTGGCGTAGAACTCCCGGTAGCTCGGGTCGAGGACCATCGTGTAGTGGGGAGCGTCGAGCTGGATGTACGTCGCTCCCATGCCCTCCAGCTCATCGGCCTCCTCCCTGAGGATCTCGGCGACGTCGGCGAGGAAGTCTTCCAGCGTTCGGTATTCGGCCGGCGCGCGCTCGGGATCCCAGAAGTTGGCGAACAGGCTGGGGCTGGGGAGCGTCACCTTCAGCACCCGATCGGTCCGCCCACGCGCGTAGGCGAACTCCTCGGCACTCAGGGAGCGGCGGCGCCGCAGTTTCCCGACGACGGCCAGCGGCGGGCGCTCGACCCGCAGTTCTCCGACGTCGTCGGCGCCGTGCCAGTCACCCCACAGGAAGGCGTCGAGATCCCAGTCCGCGAAGCCCTCGACGGCCGCGGGGACCTGGCTCTGGAACGACAGGCGACGCATCTCGCCATCGGTCACGACCGCGACGCCGGCCTCCTCCTGCAGGCGTAGCGCTCCGTCGACGGCCTCGTCCTCGACAGCCTTGAACTCGGCAGCGGAGAGCCTCCCATCAGCGAACTCCTTCCGCGCCGCGAGGAGCTGGGGCGGACGGAGCAGGCTGCCGACCACATCGCTGCGGGCTTCCAGCACCGACCCATCATATGAACCGGCCGACTCCCGCCCCGAAAGTTGACCTCTATACTCGGCTTTACGACGTGCGAGCGAGTCGTTCTGGGAGCCGCTGCGTGACATCGATCGTTGGATTCCCCGACCCCGTCAACGAGGTGTCGGCCCGAGTGGTCGCATCGGGCGTCGTGGTGCTCTGTCTCGCCACCATCGCGCTCGACCAGCCGTGGCTGACCGCCGTCATCGCCTACGGGTTCGTGGCACGGGTGGTCACCGGTCCCACGCTGAGCCCGCTCGGGCAGCTGGCCACCCGAGTGGTCACGCCGCGGCTGGGCGCCGAGCCTCGTTACGTGCCCGGACCTCCCAAGCGCTTTGCCCAGGCCATCGGGGCCGTCCTCTCGGTGACCGCATCCGTGCTGGCGCTGGGCTTGGGCCTGCCGGGCGCCGGTTACGCCGTGCTGGGCGCGTTGGCCGTCGCGGCCGGCTTGGAGGCAGCGCTCGGCCTCTGCCTCGGCTGCCAGATCTTCGCCATCCTGATGCGTGTCGGGCTGATCCCCCGGGAGGCCTGCGAGCGCTGCGCCGACCTCGGCTGGCCTGGCCGCGGGGACACTCGACGGGTCACCCGGACCGCGGGCTGAAAGGCGCCCCACCGGCCGCCCGTCGCGGCCTACGGCCGCCCAGGACGGCTCTTCCGGTGCAGCACCCACGCCGTCGCCACCGTCAGTGCCACCGCCGACCCGAGGAGCACCACCCAGCCGGCGACGGGCGAGCCGCCGAAGGCATTGGCGTAGGCCACGGTCGTGGTGCCGCCGGTCCCGCGGTCGAGCGGCAGCACCCGGCCCAGCGACTCGAAGGCCCACCGGTTGGCCATGCCGAAGCTGGTCAGCCGGCCGGGCGCCGCCATCTCGCCGACGGGCACGATGGCCCCCGCGAACAGCACCTGCGGGAAGCACAGCATCGGCAGGGCGAGCGTCGCCTGGGCGGCGTCGGCCACCGCTGCGGAAGCGAGCAGCCCGAGCGCCAGTGCGGCGACCGACTCGACGAGCAGCGTCACGAACAGCGCGGCGTACGTCTCCCACCCGAGTGACGGCAGCCGGTCGAGGGCCCTGAGCACGCCGAGGAGGGTGGCGGCGACCAGGGCGAGCACCGGCGTGAGCACCGCCACCTTGGACAGCACGTACGCGCCCACGCTCAGGCCCGCGAACCGCTCTCGCCGGAACACGGCCATCTCGCCGACGATCTGGAGCAGCCCGTACGTGAGCCCGAAGAAGAAGCCGGCGAAGGCGATCCAGAACACCATCTGCGCGGGCCCCAGCGACCCCGGTTCCTGGGCCGCGAACGCCCCGGGGCGAAACAGCACCGCCATCATCGTCGTGACCAGCGCCGGGGACCCGAGCAGCACGGCCAGCGTGAGCCGGTTGTGGACCATGACGTCGGCGCTTCGCCGGCTCAGGAGCAGCCACTGCCTGAGTGGGCCCACGCCGCGGCCGCCGGGGGCGCGGCCGGGTGTGCGGCCCGCTGGCGGCACAGACACGGACACGGACACGGCCATGGCCGATCCGGCCGCCGGCCGAGCCGTCCGCGGCGTCCGGGCCGTGGCGAACCGGGCGGCCCACTCGCGGGGCGATGCCTCCTCGGCGAGGAGCCGGTAGACGCGGGCCAGGTGGTCGACCTCGAAGTAGGCCCGCGCCTCGGCGGGCGTGCCGGCGAAGGCCAGGTGCCCGTTCCGGGCCAGGAACACGACGCCGTCGCACGCCTCGATGTCGGCCGGGTTGTGGGTGGTGAAGACGACGGTGACGCCCCGGCTCGCCAGGCGGCGCAGCACGACCATCACGTCTTCGGACGTCGACGGGTCGAGGCCCGACGTGGGCTCGTCGAGGAGGAGCAGACGGGGCCGGGCGAGCAGCTCGACCGCGATGCTGGCCCGCTTGCGCTGTCCGCCCGAAAGGCTGCCCACGCGCACGTCCGAACGATCGGCGAGGTCGAGGTCGCGCAGGGTCTGGTCGACGGTCCGCGCGATCGCGGCTGCGTCGGTGCCCGCCGGCAACCGCAGGCCGGCCGCGTAGCGCAGCGTGCGGCGCAACGGCAGGTCGCGGTGGATGATGTCGTCCTGCGGGACGAAGCCGATCCGGGCGTCGGTGCCGTGCGCCGCGGCGGCGCCGTCGTGCAACACGGCACCGGACGATGGCGGCCGCAGCCCGGCAACGGTCTCGAGCAGCGTGGTCTTGCCGGCACCGCTGCCGCCAACGAGGGCGACCAGCTCGCCGGGCGCCACCGAGAACGACACGTCGTGCAGGAGCTGCCGGCCGCCGGCCCGGCGCGTCACCGCGACCACGTCGACGGCCACGCCGTGGCTCATAGGCTGGTCGGGTGGCCCAGCCGGGTCGGTGAGTCGTAGGTCGATCGTGTCGGTCATGGCCAGATCGTCCGCCGTGGCCACCGGGCGGTCATGAAGACCCGGCGGAGGAATCATGGAGATCGGGGCGCGCCGGGCTCGCGACCAGGCAGGAAGCACATGCCGCGTTCGGGGTCGATCAGCGTTCGAGATCGAAGAAATCGCGGGTCCACGCCGACTTGCGGGGCAGCACGCGGATCACGGGCAGCCCGAAGACGAACTGGGAGATGCTCCCGAAGCGCTCGTAGATGACCGCATTGAGCGACATTCCCAGGACCATTCCGCGGCCCAGGAGGAAGAACCATCCCAGTGTGACGATGGTCGTGCCGATCGCGCCGTACAACGCTGAGGTGCGGTCCAGCTTGTCGGGAAGGTACAGCTGGGCGACGGCCTGCATCGCCGCCAGCAGCCCCCCGACGAGGACGGCACCGGGTAGGAGAGCCCCCGGGTCCTTGGTCGCTCGTGGCAGCAGCATCGACATCGCCATCCATGCGAGCCCGTAGAGCGCGAAGACGGCGATGAAGGACAGGCTCGCGGCGCCGAGGCCGAGATCGCGTCTCACGCGGTTGGTGATCGCGCACACCAGCGCGATCCCGACCACGAGACCGACGATCCCCCCGATCAACCGCACCGTGGCCTTGGTCGTGATGGGCAGCCGCCACGCCAGGCAGCTGGCTGACACCATCACCTTGCTCAGCGACCGCCCCGCCCACACCATGCCGACGAGGCCGGCGACGACGGCGATCCATCGCGTGGTGTTGGGCTGGGTCAGGGCGGTGTCGATCTGCGCCGCAAGCGTCCCGGTGAGCCCCGCAGTCTGGTTGAGCTCGTGGGGGCCGGTCCACTGGGCGAGGAAGCCGATCAGCCCCACGAAGAACAGGACCACGGGCACGAAGAACAGGAACAGGCGGAAGGCCAGGGCGCTGCCGACAATCGTCCCCGCCGCCTCCCGGTCTCGCTGGAAGATCCGCAGCGCGACGTCGAGCACCGCCCGGTCGTGGTACTTGTCGATCAGGTCGTTCAGCCGCGCCTGTCCGGCCGTGACCTGCGCTCGGCTGCGCGCCACCGCCGCCCACAGCCCGCCTCCGTCGCTCAGTGCGCCCGAGGCCACCGGTGCGACGTCGACCACGTCGACCTGCTCGGAGGGCGCGTTGCCGCCAGGTCCGTCCCCCTGCCCCGGCACCGGCCCGCGAACGGGCCGGGCGGGCTGCTCAGGGTCAGCGACGTTGTCGCTGCCACTCCTGTGACCCTCAGGCCGATTTGCCACTTGCTCGATCCTGTCCTGTTGCACCGATGCCGCACGCGGGGACGACACAAGTCTGGCGCACCCGGCCGCAGGGGCCAGCGGTGGGCCGGTGGGGAATCGGGGCGGGTCGCCCGGAAATCGGGGGAAGTACGGATACCGGAGGCGTGCGGCGATCGGCATCATCGCCTTCTGACCACTGCCGATCACCCCACATCCACGGACGCCCGGCTGCCCCTCCGACCCAGCGAGCGGTTCTGGCGTAATCGACGATTCGCCAGGGTCAGGCACCGCCTGCTCTGGCTTCGGCGATCGAGCCCGCTCGTCACGAGGACGCACGCCCGCCTCATCCGCTGGAGCGGCGGCCGGATCCGGCGGTCGTTCGTGTTCACCGGCGGCATGCCGGTGCTCGTCCTGACGACCGTCGGTCGCCGATCCGACAAGCGCCGGTCGACGCCGGTTGGCTTCCTCCGCTTCGGCGATGGCTACGCAGTCATCGCATCGAACGCGGGGAGCGATCGGGTGCCCGCCTGGTGGCTGAACCTGCAGGCCGACCCCGGGGCCGAGGTCCTCGTGGACCGCAAGCGCCACGCCGTCCGGGCACGTCGGGCGACCGCCACGGAGGACGAGTTCGTCTGGGCCGAGTTCGCGCGCCTCAACCCCGGCTTCGACGAGTACCGCAGTCTCACCGGCCGCCAGATCCCCGTCGTCATCCTCGAGAGGGACCGGCCGTCGATGGGTGACGGCGGCTCAGGTGTCGAGAAAGGCCTTGACGATCGGTGAGATCCAGCCAGCGCGTTCCAGCATGCCGACGTGGGTTGTTCCGGGCAGGATCGCGAGCTGGGAGGCCGGCAGCTCCGGGGCCAGGTCACCGAAGACACCGCCGCCGAGCCGGCGGAACATCTCGACCGCGTGTTCCAGGCGGGTGCCGTCGGCATCGCCGATGAGAACGAGTACGGGTGACGCGAGCTCTTCGATCTGCCAGTCGAACGGGGTCAGGTCGAGCTGCTTCAGCTTCTCGACCAGCGTCGGAAACCCGGACGGATCGGGCGCGACCCGGTCGTAGGCCTCCCGCCATGGCGTGCCCGCGAAGAGTTCGGGAGTGATGTTCTCGATTCCCTTGGTGACGTCGGGATGGAGACCGTCGCTGCTGTAGGAGGCCGACGCCACCGCGAGCTTGCCCACCGAGCCCGGGTGCCGCAGGCCGAGTTGCAGCGCCACGCCGCCGCCGAGGCTGTAGCCGTAGACGTCGGCCCCCTCGACGCCCAGGTGCGTCATCAGAGCGGCCGTGTCGTCGGCGAACTGCTCGTAGGAGAACGGTCGGTCGATGTCGGCGGTGTGCCCGTGGCCCTGGAACTCGGCTACGACGACCCGGCGGCTGTCGGACAGCGCCGGCACGAGGTCGCCCATCAGTTCGACGGTCATGTACGCACCGGGCAACATCACCAACGGGTCGCCGGTGCCGTGGACCTCGTAGTACATGCTCAGCCCGTTGACGGGGGCGTAGCCGGCCTCCTTCGTCATCGTCGCCTCCTCGAGTCGCAGGCGGGCCTCAGCGATCCCAGCAACACCCGGGTACGCCGGCGGCGACCGCCACGCCGGCGGTCTCGATGGCGGGTGCGGGGACGACCTGGGGTTCCGGCGTGGTGGCGGGTGCGGTGGCGGGTGCGGGGCGCGACGGCAGGAAGCGCGCGGCGAAGGCGGCGCCGACGAAGAGGACGCTGGCGGCGACGAGGCAGCCGAGCTGGAACCCGTCGAAGAAGGCGGCCTGTGACGCCGCGATCAACGGCTGCCCGGCGGGGCCCAGCTGGTTGGCGACGGCGAGCGCGGCGCCGACCGACTCGCTGGCGGCGTTGACGGCCGATGCGGGCAGCGAGCCGGCCGCGTCCTGCACGCCCGACGCGTAGAGGGAGGCGTAGATGCTGCCGATGATGGCGACGCCGAGGGTGGCGCCGAGCTCGCGCGTGGCGTCGTTGACAGCGGAGCCGACGCCGGCCTTCTCCTTGGGCACGACGCCCATGATCGCCTCGGTCGCGGGGGCGGTCGTGAATCCCATGCCCAGGCCGGCGAGGATCATCTGGCCGACGATCTCGAGGTAGGGCGTGGCGATGCTGGCGGTCGACACCCAGGTGAACGACACGCCGACGAGGAAGAGACCCGTGGCGACGACGGCCTTGTTGCCGATGGCGACGGACAGCCGCACCCCGACGACGGATCCGATGGCGATGCAGGTGGCCACCGGGAGGATCCGCACGCCGGTGCTCAGGGGGGCGTAGCCCTTGAGGAACTGGAAGTACTGGGTGATGAGGAAGATGAACCCGGCGAGCGCGAAGAAGATGACCATGATCGAGCCGCTGGCGGCCGAGAACCGCAGGTTGCGGAACAGCGAGACATCGAGCATCGGATGGGTCCGGCGCCGCTCCCAGGTGACGAACACGGTGGCCGCAGCGGCCGCGAGCGCGAAGCCGACCGTCGTGGCCGGGTCACTCCAGCCCTGTTCGGGGGCCTGGATGATGGTGAACACCAGGGTGCCGATCGCCAACGTGGACAGGGCAAGGCCGACGACGTCGACCGGCGGCGTGGCCGGGTCGCGGGAGGTCGGCACGAAGAAGACCGCACCGACGAAGGTCAGCGCCGCCACCGGTGCCATGGCGACGAACACGCTGCCCCACCAGAAGTGCTCGAGCAGCCAGCCGCCGGTGATCGGCCCCAGTGCGACCCCGAGGCCGGTCATCGCACCCCACACCCCGATGGCCCGCGCCCGCTCGCCACGCTCGGTGTACAGGTTGGAGATGATCGACAGGGTGGCCGGAAAGATGATCGCCGCGCCCACCCCCATAACCGCCCGCACCCCGATCAGCGCGCCGGGGCTGTCGACGAACCCACCGATGGTGGTAGCGACCCCGAACACCGTCAGGCCGGTGAGCAGGGCACCCTTGCGACCGTAGCGGTCGCCGAGGCTGCCGGCCGCCAACACCAACGCGGCAAACGTGAGCGTGTAGGCATCGACGACCCACTGCAACTCCCGGGTTGACGCGTTCAGCTGACGCACCAGCGACGGCAGCGCGATGTTCACGATCGTCGTGTCGACGTTGATGGTGAAGGCGGCCAGGCACAACACGGCCAGGGCCACGCCCCGATGGACTCGTACCGTCGTCAGCATGAGACAACGATGACGATCCGGTCACCGTGCCGATATCCGTATATTCACGGACTCTGTCGCGCGACTGGTGGACCGTCGTCGGGTGCGGTCAGATCCGGAAGATGCTCAGGTAGGTCGACGGGGCGAGCGCCTCGAAGTCCTCGTGGGTGGATCCGGCCGCTGCCGCGTACCCGTCGCCCGCGTCGAGCGCCTCGCCCTGGTTCCGGATGCGCCCGTCGACGAGGTAGAAGAACTCGGCGTACGCGTGCGCATGAGGGGTGCCGCGGTAGCCCGCGTCGGCTTCCACCAGAACCACCTGGTAGCCGTCGGCGGAGCCGAGGATCTTGGCTCGCGCGTCGCCGGTCGCCCCCCAGGGCACCCACTGGGCGTCACCGGCATGGTTCATGTCCCATCCGTCGGTCGATGGCTGGCTCTCGGTGGCTGTCACTTCGCCTCCTTGTCGCGGACTGTGGCCGTGCGCACGCCCGGGCGCCCGGCTCAGGGCGGCGGGGCCGAGCGCGCCCGGTCGGGCGACGTCAGCAACACTGACGCCGCACCCTCGGCGAAGTCATCGGTGGTTTCCCGGATTCCTCGGGTCGCTGGCCCCGTTGTGGCTGACGCCGTTGTCGCCGGTGCGGTCGAGGGCCCAGGCGACGATCCGGGCCCGTCGAGCGAAGCCGAGCTTGGCCTTGATGTGCTCGACGTGGGACTCGACGGTGCGCGTGGAGATGATGAGGCATTGGGCGATCTCGCGGTTGGTGAGACCGCGCGCCACCAGGTCGGCGATCTCCTGCTCCCGCGCGCTCAGGGGCCCATTGCGGTCGCGGTCCACCTCGTGGAGCGCCTCGACCATCAGCTGGTCGGATGACAGCTGCGAGCCTTCGGCGCCGAGCTGGTCCGCCTCCGCCGAGCCCACCGCCGCCAGCGCCCGGTCCAGCCAGGGCTGGACCTGCCGGCGGAGTTGCTCGTGGAGCTGGAGGCCGTCTCGCCGTGCAACGGACTCGGCGGCACCGGCGAGCCGGAGTGCCGTGCGGTGGCGGCCCTCCCCGCTGGCCAGGGCGACGCCGGTCCACCAGAGCCAGCCAGGGTCCTCGTAGTTGTCGGCCAACTGCCGCAGCAGGCCGATGATCTCGGTGACGTGGGCCCTCAGGCCCGGAATATCTCCGGCGGCGATGGCCCCAAAGGCCATGCTGCCGATGCTGTAGAGCGAGCTGGTGATGCTGCCGTTGCTGCGGTTGAGCTCCAGCGCCTCCCGCACGCACGGGTGAGCTCGGTCGGGGTCGCCGCCCAGCTGGAGCGTCAGCCCCAGGAAGGCGAGTGCGAGCCCCAGGCCGTACCGGTCACCGTGACGACGGAACAGCGAGACGCTCTCCTCGCCGAGCCGCTGGGCCTCGTCGAGCTCGCCCTGCGCCATGGCCACGAGGGCCAGGCCGCGCAGGCGCCGCGCGACCCCAAGGGGATCGTCCAACCGCCGCTCGATGGCAAGGCTCTCGTCCAGCAGCGCGCGGGCGGACGCGTAGTCACGCTGTCGCCAGGCGAGGCGACTGGCGCGCGCCAGCCCGCTGGCCCGGAGCCCGAGGTCCCCGGTATCGACGCGCCGGCGGAGCATCTCGTCGAGCCAGCCCCGGCCCTCGTTGGTGCGGCCGCGGATCGCCCACGCCGGTGCGAGCGCCGTGCACAGGCGCAGGCCGAGGTCATCGGCCTGGTCGCGGGCCCAGCGCAACGCCACCCGAAGGTTGTCGTTCTCCTCGTCCAGCTGAGCGAGGACCGCACCGGCCTCGGCGCTGCGGAGCCCGGCCTCCAACCGCCGCGCCACCGAGAGGTAGTGCTCGGCGTGACGACGCCGCGTGACGTTCAGGAGGCCCCGCGCGACGAGCCATGACTCCGCGCACTGGCGGACCGGCTCGAGCAGCCGGTAGCGCATCTTGCCGCGCGTCGGCTGGGCCAGCACCAGCGAGCTGTCGACGAGCGACGCCAGGCCGTCCAACACGTCATCGTCCGGCCGCAGGCCCTGTGCCGCGTCGAAGTCGAATCCACCGGCGAACACCGACAGCTGCTCGAAAAGCAATTGCTCGGCGGGCTGGAGCAGCTGGTAGCTCCAGTCGAGCGTTGCCTCCATCGTCCGCTGGCGCGGGCTGGCATCGCGGGCGCGGCTGCGCAGCAGGGCCAGCGCGGGGTCCATCCGATCAAGGATCTCCGTCGGCGTCAGCACCCGGCTCCACGCTGCGGCCAGCTCGATGGCCAGGGGGAGGCCGTCCAGGCGCCGGCAGATCTCCCTGATGGCGAGGGCGTTCGACGGGTCGAGGCCGGCGCCCTGTGCGCTCAGGCCGGCGCGATCGATGAACAGCTCGACCGCCGGGTCGAGATCGAGTGGCGGGACCCGCCAGACCTGCTCACCGGTCAGACCCAGCGCCGCTCGGCTGGTGGCCAGGACCTGCAGCCCAGGGCAACCGTCGAGCAGCCTGGTGACGAGTGCCGCGACCGGGCCGACGACGTGCTCACAGTTGTCGAGCACCAGGAGGAGCCGCTGGTGGGACAACTCCTCGACGAGGGCGTCGTCCGCCGACCTGAGGGGCCGGTCGTCGATTCCGAGGGAAGCTGCGACCGCGGACGCCACCAGACACCCGTCCCCGACGGGCGCCAGTTCGACGAAGCGCACGCCGCCCGGGTACCGGTCCGGGAGCCTGTCAGCCAGTTCCAAGGCGAGCCGCGTCTTGCCGCAGCCCGGCGCCCCGACCAGGGTGACCAATCGGGCGCAACCGAGGATCCCGACCAGTTCGTGGGCGTCCGCCTCACGGCCTACGAACCGGGTCAACAAGCGACTACCGCCGCCCTGGACCGCAGCACACTCGCCGAGGCTACTTTCCAAAACAGACCATCAACTACTGAATAAGAAGGGCCAAAGTAGGCTCGCAGCATGGGCCGCCGCCGCCGCTACCACCACTACTGCCCGGTCGCTCGAGCGCTCGACGTGGTCGGGGAGCGATGGACCCTGCTCATCGCCCGCGAGTTGCTCCTCGGTCCACGACGGTTCACCGACCTGGCGGACGGCCTGCCCGGGATCGGCTCGAGCATCCTCACCAGCCGCCTCGCGGACCTCGAGCGGAGCCGACTGGTCGCGAAGCGGGCCTTGCCCCCTCCCGCCGCCTCGGTGGTCTACGAGCTCACGGATCGGGGCCGGGGCCTGGCTCCCGTGCTGGTGGCCCTGGCCGACTGGGGAATTGACCTGCTGGGTGAACCCCGAGGCGACGACGACGTCCGTAGCTCGTGGCTGGTGCTGGGCCTCGGCGCCATTGCGAGGCCCGCCGTGCCCATCCCCGACGGCACCTACGAGCTGCGGGTCGACGACGAGACGTTCAACGTCCGGTCGCGCGACGGTCACCTCCAGTCGGCGCACGGACCGGCAGCGAACCCCGAGGCCACGATCACCCTGACGGCCGAGACGCTGGCGGCGATCGGTCGCGGCGAGCTGCATGTCCCCAGCCGGCGGGCCGACCGGCTGATCGCAGTCGACGGTGACGCCGAAGGCGCCCGGCGGTTGCTCGAGTCCCTCGCGCACCGAACGGAGGACGGCGCGCGATGAGGCCCGGCCTCACGCCTGGACTTCGCCCTCGGATCCCGCGCTGCGGGCGCCCGCCATCGTGGCGAGCATCGGCTCGATGCTGAGGTCCGCGAGAAACAGCAGGTCCTCACTGGGCACCAGGCTGCGCAGCTCCGCGAGCACGGGCGCGTGGTCGCCGGCCGAGACGGCATCGGCATGCCGCCGCACGGCGTTGACGAACGTCTCGATGTAGCGCCGTTGGCGGCCGAGCAGTTCCCTGCCACCCGGCGGCCCGTGGCCGACGTGGAGCGTCGCGCCGGCCGGCAGCTCGCGCTCGAGGCGGTCGGTGGCGTCGAGCCAGCGCTCCCATTGCCCGTCGGCCAGGTACGCGTGCATCCCGTTGTAGGCGACGTCGCCGGGGAACACGGTGCCGTCGTCGAGCTCCCAGATCGTGTCGGCGAAGGACTCGCCCGGCCCGAGCGAGCGAACGCGCAGCGACAGGCCGCCGAGCGTCACGGTCTCGCCGTCCGCGACGACCTGGTTCGGGAACACCCGCCGGTCCGGCCACTCGGGTCCCATCATCGGACCGACGATGGCCTCCTTGGTCGCGTCGTCGCGACGGATGACGGCATCCACCTCGCGGGTGGCGACGATCGGCACCTCGCGGTCCCCCACGATGTGGGCGAGCCCGGCGTAGTGGTCGGGGTGGGGGTGGGTGATCGCGACCCCGGCCAGCTCGGTGCCGCTGGCCTCGAGCGCGGCGCGCACCTTGCCTGCGTCGGACACCGTGAGCATCCCGTCGAGCAGCACCGTGCCCCGCGGTCCCCGGACGAGGAACGCGTTGACCTTCATCACGTCGCCCTCGATCCGGCTGACGGTGATCGCCATGGGGGCCGTCACAGGAGCGCGGCACCGGCGGGAGCGGTGCCGGCGAGCAGGCGGTCGACCTGGTCGAGCGTGTCGGGATGGAGATCGACGCGGGCCGCGTCGATGTTCTCGTCGATGTGCGCAGGCGTGCGGCTTCCCGGGATCGGGACGACCGCTGGGTGCTGGTGGAGCAGCCAGGCGAGGGCGAGCTGGCCGGGGGTGATGGCGAGGCCCTCGGCGAGGCGACGCACGGTGGCGTACCTGCCGTTGTTGACCGCGAGGTTGTCACCCTGGAAGCGGGGTGCGTTGCGCCGGAAGTCCCCGTCGCCGACGTCGGTGACGGTTCCGGTGAGGAAGCCCCCGCCGAGCGGGCTCCAGGCGACGATCCCCACCCCGAGCTCGTCCGCGGCGGCGAGCAGGTCGGGCGGGATCGGCCGCCACATCGACCACTCGACCTGCACGGCGGTGACGGGATGGGTGGCGTGCGCCCGGCGGAGCTCGTCGGCGGTGACGTTGGACAGTCCGAAGTGACGGACGAGGCCGTCGGCGACCAGGTCCGCAACGGCGCCCGCGGTGTCCTCGACCGGGACCGCCGGGTCCGGAAAGTGCAGGTAGTAGAGGTCGATCACGTCGGTGTCGAGCCTGCGCAGGCTGTCCTGGGCGTAGCCACGGACGTAGCGGGGCTCGCCGTTCACGGCCAGCTCGCCGAAGGCGTACGCCACCGGAAAGGCATGGCGCTCGGCCCCATCGCGGACGTTGAGGCCGAACTTCGTCGCCACGACGACATCGTCCCGGCGGCCGGCGATCGCCCGGCCGACCAGGGACTCGTTGTGGCCCTCGCCGTAGGCATCGGAGGTGTCCACGAAGGTCGCCCCGGCCTCGATTGCATGCCGGAGGGCAGTGAGCGCACGATCTTCGTCGATGTCGCCGTACATGCCGGGCGACAGCACCATCGCCCCGAAGCCGATCGCGGGCACGGCGAGATCGCCGAGGTGGCGGGTCGGGAGCGGGTTCGCGGCCATGGATGCACCATCCGGCCACAGACCACTGGTGGTCCAAGACCTTTTGCGATAACCGTTCGCTATGGACCTGCACCTGCGTGACCTCCGCTACTTCGTCGCGGTGGCCGAGGAGCTGCACTTCACCCGGGCCGCCGAGCGCCTCCATGTGTCGCAGCCGGCGCTGTCCAGGCAGATCCGCCTGCTCGAGCGGCACCTGCGGTGTGACCTGTTCGTGCGCGAACCCCGGGTAGTCCGCCTCACCACGGCCGGCGAGGTGCTGCTCACCCGCGGCCGTGAAGTGCTCGACCGCTGGGACGTCGCTCTGGCGGCGGTGAACGAGGTGGCGGACCGGGCCCGGCGGGTGCTCGTCGTGGGGATCCAGACGAGTGTCGGGCGCGACCTGCAGCGGCGGACGCTCGCCGGCTTCACCGAGCGGCAGCCGGACTGGCGGCTGTCGCTGCGGCTGTGCCCCTGGGACGATCCGGCCGCGGGCCTCACGGACGGCACGTCGGACGTCGCGTTCGTCTGGCTGCCGACCCCGGACGACGCCGAGCTGGTGACCGCGGTGCTCTACACGGAGCCTCGGTGGGTCGCGCTCCCCGACGATCACCGCCTCGCCGACCAGGTCACGGTGCCCTGGTCGGACCTGCTGGACGAAGGGTTCATCGCCCTGCCACCGACCGCGGGGACCCTGCGCGACTTCTGGCTGGCCACGGACCACCGGCCGCCCGATCGTCCACCGCACGTCGTCGCCGCGGCGGCCAACGCCGAGGAGACGTTCGAGCTGATCGCCGCCGGAGTCGGCGTCGCGCTCCTGTCTGCCGGCAACGCGCGCATCTACCAGCGGCCCGGCGTGCGCTGCGTGGCGGTGCCGGACCTTCCTCCCAGTGAGCTGGCGATCGCCCGCCGCCGCGACGATCGCCGTCCGGCTCTGCTCGACCTCGTCGCCGCCGCCGTCGCCGCCAGCGCCGCACCGCGCTGAACGGCCGCGCCGGTCTGGACAACCGACGCGGGCCGTGGCACGGGGGGGTACGGTGCAGTTCGCTCCGCCCGCCTCGCACTGGGTGGGCGGCCCGCCGACGTCAGGGGGAAGCGATGCGACGTCACTGGCTGATGAAGCTGGCGGTGGCCGGAGCCGCCGTGCTGTTCGCGGCGGCATGCGATCCCATCGTCAACGCGCCGCCGGGCGGCGGCCAGGTGGTGACGGGCACGTTCCGGATCGGGCCGTTCACGCTCGCCCCGGACGGACAGCCCGGCTCGGAGAGCGAGGCCAGCCGGGCGAACGTGCCGCGGCCACCGGGGGGCTTCGGCATGAAGTCGATCAGCTTCGACGTGGTCGACGCCGCCGGCAACCCGGTTCCGCACAGCGCCGTTCACCTCCACCACGTCTTGCTCATGAACCCGGCGCGCACGTCGCCGTACTGCAGCAACTGGCCAGAGCGGTTCGCCGGCTCCGGCAGCGAGCGCACGCCGATGAGCCTGCCCGATCCCTACGCCTACATGGTGGGGAGCAACGAGCGGTGGGACGCCCTGTGGCACATCATGAACATGAGCGACACCACTCGCCAGGTGTACATCCAGTACACGATCGGCTACCAGCCGGGCGCCACGGCCCAGAACAGCCGGGCCGTCACGCCGTTCTTCCTCGACGTCACGGGGTGCGGGAACTCGACCTACGACGTGCCCGGCAACGGTGGGCCCGGCAGCGTCGACACCCGAACCCGCACGTGGGCGGCGCCGTGGGACGGATACCTCGTCACTGCTGGCGGCCACCTCCACGGAGGCGGCATCGACATCGCCATCCGCGACAACGCGGATGGCCTGCAGTGCACGATGACGGCGAAGTACGACCACGCCCATCCCCTCGGCGCGCCGACGTCGATCAGCGCCTGTCCGACCCACGAGCAGATCGGCGCGGGCCAAACCTTCACGGTGACCTCCCGCTACGACAACTCCCAGCCCTACGCCGACGTGATGGGGATCGTCCTCGCCTACGCCTGGAGGGGGTCCCAGTGACCCCCCTCGGCGTGCGTCAGAGGATCGCGATCGGGTTGACCGGCGAGCCGGTCCCGCCCTCGATGCGCAGCGGCGACGCCACGAACAGGAAGTCCCATCGCCCGGCCGCCTCGCACAACGGGACGAGGTCCTCGAACTGCAGGTAGTCGAGCAGGTGGATGCCCATGGCGTTGATCGCCAGGACGTGAATCGGGTACTCGACCCCCTCGGTGGTGCTGGGGGCGGTGTCGTTGTTCCCGTCCGACCCCAGCGCGGCGATGCGTCGGTCGGCGAGGAACCGTGCCGCGCTCGGGTGTAGGCCGGCCTTGCGCTCGCGCGTGTCCCACGGCCCGACCTCCGAGAGGCGATGCGCGTGCCCGGTGCGGACCAGCAGGATGTCGCCGGCCCCGACGCTGACGCCCTGCGCCCGCTCCGCCGCGTCGAGGTCGTCGGCGAACACGTGCTGACCCGGCTCGAGCCAGGGGACGCCGCGCGCCCGGGGGATGTCGAGCAGCACCCCACGACCGACGAGCCCGTCGCGCAGCAGGTCGATGGCGTCGGCCGTCGCGCCCCGCGAGGACACGTCCGCGGCGGGGACACCACCGTAGAGCCTGCCCTCGTACGCAACGTGGCAGAACGCGTCGACGTGGCTGTGGCCCTCGTTGTGGTAGTCGACGCCGACGTAGTCCTTCGCGAAGCGGAGGCCGCCGGATCCGACGTCGACATCGGTCAGCAGCGTCATCCTGTGATCCGCCGGCTCGGGGTTGTCGATGCGCTCATGGGTGTCCAGCGTGCGGCCGAGCGAGACGGTCAGGCCCCGGTCGACCCGCCCCGCGGCGGCCGCGATCCGGTCGGCGGTGAGGTAGTGCAGCGCCCCCAGCTCCGGCCGCTCGTCCCACCGATCCCAGTTGACGAGCTCCCGGAAGAGCCGGTGGAACTCGCTGGCGCTGAGGTAGATGGACCTCAACCCTCGATCGACCAGTTCAGCTCGGTGCGGAGCGTGGCCGGGTCGATGTCGGGCGATGGCTCGGTCACGTACACCTCCCAGAGGTCGCGGCCCGGCGTCAGGCCCTGGTCGTCGATCCACGAGCCGAGGCGGCCCCACGCGGCCCCGAGCTGGTCGTAGGCGCCCTCGTGCACCAGGCGCGCCACCCGACCTCCGGGCAACGAGCCCACCCGGACCTCGCCGTCGGGCCGCACGGCCCGCGCGGTGACGAAGCCGACCTCGAGGTCGAAGTCGTCGGCGGGCGGGCGATGGTACCGGGCCAACGCCGGGCTCTCGATCGCGATGCCCTGGTCGGAGAGCACGGTGGCGACCCTCGTGAACGAGCGGTCGAAGAAGTCGGCGAGCTCGTGCCGGGGGACGACGGCGCCGATGACTGCCGTGGTGGTCGCCGTGACGTTGACGAGCGCTGGTTCCATCCCGGGAGCATGGCCCATGCTGGTCAGGCGGTCCATCGGCCCTAGTGGGCCCTCGCGGAAGTCATCGTGGCGTCTCGCCGGCCAGATTCGCCGCTGGACGTCGTCCTCGTCGTCGCCGCAGCCGCTGGCTGCGCCTTCCTCCTGCGTCCTCGCCAGCGACGAATCTGACACGGCGATACA
>DATFVX010000100.1:0-10521 GCA_035259985.1 Acidimicrobiales bacterium
GAACTCCGCCTCGACCAGGTAACAGATGACCCCGCGATCGTCGAACTTGCGCCAGGATTCCTCGACGGGCGTGTAGTAGCCGAACGCCCACTTCGAGTCGAGGTACTCGACGCCGACGTACGCGGCGAACTGATCCACGCACAGCTGGTCGCTCACGTCGGCCACCTGGTCGTCGCCCGGATAGGGCGCGTCGGGCTCGCCGGGCAACGTCGGCAGTGCGTACACCTCTGCGTCGTGGGGCGCGGCGCAGTCGACGCGGCTGAGCTCGCCCACCTCGGGCGTGCCATGACCGGAGTCGTCGAAGCAGTCGCCCACGCGCAGCTCGCCGGGAAACACCGTGGCACCGGATCCGGCGGCGCTCGTGGCCGTGGTGCTCGGGGCTTCGCTGGTCGTCGTGGTGCTGGGGCGCTCGGTGGTCGTCGTGTCACGGTCCGAGTCGGTGACGGTCGATCCG
The DNA here is from genome assembly GCA_035259985.1 of Acidimicrobiales bacterium. Lineage (GTDB taxonomy): Bacteria > Actinomycetota > Acidimicrobiia > Acidimicrobiales > VFJN01 > DASQUK01. Next base: position 455 of record DATFVX010000100.1, read on the forward strand.
TCATCGCCGTCGCGCGTGGCGACCAACACGCCGGCCGCGACGAGGAGGACCACCGCCAGTCCACCCAGCACCCAAGGCCACACGACGCGCCCGGGCGGACCGCCAGGTGGCGGGAACGACGGTGCCGGGCCCGGTGGTGGCGGGGGCGGCGGGTACTGGCCCGGCGGAGGCGGTGGATAGCCCTCCGGCGGCCCCCACTGATCGCTCACGGTTGCCCGCGCCGAGCGCCGTCGCCGATCAGCTCAGGTGCACGCGCCCCGTCGTCCGACATGTCTCCCCCAGCCCACGGCCGCCGGGTGAACGTTAGACCAGGCGAACGATCCTGTCCCCGCCGGGGCCGGGGAGGGCGACCCCCGCGGTGTCGTCAATCGGCGACGTCGACCCGCGGGAAGCGGCCGAGGCCGTTCCACAGCGTGCTCGTGAGCAGGTCGGCGGCGTCCTCGAGCGAGCAGGCGCGGTGCTCGACCCACTCGCTGGCACCGGCCTCGAGCATGCCGATGACTCCCCGGGCGAGCAGCCGCTCCGCCGGCCCGCCGCCCCAGGTGTCGGCGATGCACTGGATGCGAGCGCGCCGGGCCTGCTGCACCGCGGGATGCTCCAGTGCGCCGACGGCGGCGAAGAGCGGCCACGACGCGGCGTTGGTGCGGACCAGGCACAGGTAGCGGTGGACGAGCGCCCGAAGCCGGGCCTCGTCCACGGGCACGTCGTTGAGCAGGCTCGACAGGTCCTCGTCGAGGCCGGCGAGGCTGTGGAGGTACACGGCGGCCAGCAGCCCGCCCCGATCGCCGAAGTACGCGTACACCAGCGACCGGGACACGCCCGCGGCGTCGGCGACCTCCTCGAACCGCACGGTGTTGGGATCGCGTCCCCGGAAGATCGTGGTCGCCGCCTCGACGATCTCGGCGCGCCGGCGCTCGGGTTCGAGCCGGCGGCGTCCCGGCCTGGACCGGGCACGCCGGTGGGTCGACGGCGCGGCGGGTTCGGCGGGCGACGACATGGTGGACCGGCGCCTAGGTGCGCGCCGCCGTCACCTCCACCGGCGTGGCCGACGCCTGCTCGCCGACCAGCGGGAAGTGGCAGGCGACGAACTGGCCCTCGGCCACCTCGCGCGTCTGGGGTTCCTCGGCCGCGCACAGTTCCTGCGCCCGCGGGCAGCGGGTGCGGAAGCGGCAGCCGCTGGGCGGCGCCAACGGCGACGGGAGGTCGCCGGCCGTGAGGCCGCCGGACTCGGCGGGGGCCTCCGGGTCGGGCACCGGGATCGACGCCAGCAGGGCAGCGGTGTAGGGGTGCGCCGGGTTGGAGTACAGCCGGTTCGGGGCCGCCACCTCGCAGATCTTGCCGAGGTACATGACCGCCACCCGGTCGCTGACGTTCTTGACCACCGCGAGGTCGTGGGTGATGAAGATCAGCGTCAGCCCGTAGCGCTCCTTGAGGTCCTCGAGCAGGTTGAGGATCTGCGCCTGGACCGACACGTCGAGGGCCGACACCGGCTCGTCGCATATCACGAGCTGGGGCTCGAGGACCAGGGCACGCGCGATGCAGATGCGCTGGCACTGGCCGCCGGAGAACTCGTGGGGCCGCTTGTCGCGCGCCACGTCGGGGTCGAGCCCGACGGCCTCGAGCACCTCGTCCACGCGGGCGCTGCGCTCCGCGTCGCTGCCCCGGCCCCAGATCCTGAGCGGCGCCCCGACGATGTCGGCGATCCGCCGGCGCGGGTTCAGCGACGAGATCGGGTCCTGGAACACGATCTGCATCTGCGGGCGAACGACCCGCAGCCGTTCCCCCCCGAGGGCGGTGAGCTCGTGGCCGGCGAACATCACCCTGCCGCCCGTCGGCTTGGGCAGCTGGATCACGGCCCGGGCCGTCGTGGACTTGCCGCAGCCGGACTCGCCCACGAGGCCCAGCGTCTCACGCTCCGCGACGTCGAAGCTCACGTCGGCCACCGCCGAGACGTGGCGGCCCGACCCCGCCGGGAAGTTCACGACGAGGTTCTCGACCCGGAGGAGCATGTCGTCACCCGGGCGGAGGTGTGCGGTGCCGCTGCCGGCCATCAGTCGTCTCCCGTGACCACGCTGGCGTCTCCGGCGACCGCCAGCTGGGCCTGGGGCACGTCGGCGGCCAGGTTGCGCTCCAGTGCCTCGCGCCCCGCCTCGGTGCCGACCGGGTACCAGCAGCGATACACGTGACCGGGGTCGTCGGACTCGATCAGCGGTGGTTGCTCCTCGCGGCACCGATCCTGGGCGTACGGGCAGCGGGGTGCGAACCGGCAGCCGCTGGGCGGATCGATCAGGTCGGGTGGGCGGCCGGCGATGACGTTCAGCCGCGTGTGGCTCGGGTTCTCCAGCCGGGGGATCGACTGCAGCAGCGCCGCCGTGTAGGGCATCCGCATCTTGGCGAACAGCGACCTGGTGGGCGCCTTCTCGACGATCTGGCCGGCGTACATGACGGCGATCTCGTCGGTGTGGCCGGCCACGACCCCGAGGTCGTGGGAGACGAGCACCATCGCCATCTCCCGGTCGCGCTGCTGCTGGCGCAGCAGGTCGAGGATCTGCGCCTGGACCGTCACGTCGAGCGCCGTGGTGGGCTCGTCGGCGAACAGGAGCTTGGGGCCGCACGCCAGCGCCACCGCGATCACCACCCGCTGGCGCATGCCGCCGGACAGCTCGTGGGGGTACTGGCGCAGCCGCCGCGCCGGCTCCGGGATGTTGACCGATTTGAGCAGCGCCAGTGCTGTCTCCTGCGCCTCCGAGCGGTCCATGTCGAAGTGGAAGTCGAGCGACTCGGTGATCTGCTTGCCGATGCGCATGACCGGGTTCAGCGACGTCATGGGGTCCTGGAACACCATGCCGAGCTGGGTGCCCCAGAACGAGCGCATCTCGGCCGGGCCCATCTGGTCGAGCCGGTTGCCGTCGAAGCTGATCATCCCCTTGCGGGTCACGTTCCGGCTGGGCAGTAGGCCCATGATCGAGCGGGACAGCACCGACTTGCCGCAGCCCGACTCGCCCACGAGCCCCAGGGTCCGGCCCCGGTCGAGCGTGAACGACACGCCGTCGACCGCCTTGACCGTTCCCCGCGGCGTGTTGAAGTGGGTTGCGAGGTCGTCGACCTCGAGCAGGATCCGCCCCGTCGGCGGGTGGATCGCAGCCTCGGCGTGGGCCACATGCTTGCGGCCGTTGCGCAGCAGCCTCACAGGGCACTCTCACGCACGTCGAAGCGGGCCCGCACGATGTCCCCCAGGTAGTTGAGGGCGAGGACGGTGAGGAAGATCGCCACCGTGGGCACCATCACGATGTGCGGGGCGTCGCGCAGGTCGGAGCGGCCCTCGGCGATCATGTTGCCCCACGACGGCGTCGGCAGCTGGATGCCGACCCCCAGCAGGCTCAGCCCACCCTCGGCCACGATGACCACGGCGATGCCCAGCAGCGCGATCGAGAACATCGCCGGGAGCACGTTGGGCAGCACCTCGCCGATGATGATCGAGCGGTTGCGGGCGCCGATGGCCCGCGAGGCGGTCACGAACTCGCGCTGGCACCACGACAGCGTGCTGGCGCGCGTGATCCGCCCGAGGACCGGGATCGAGACCACCCCGAGGGCGAGGATGAGCACGATCATCCTCCGTGTGCTGCTGACGCCGCCCCCGGCGAACACGGTGACGAGCGTGACCGCCAGGATGAGCTGGGGGAACGACAGCAGCACGTCGAACAGCCCGGTCAGACCGGTGTCGGCCCGGCCCCGGAAGTAGCCGGCGATCAGCCCGAGCGCCCCGCCCAGGATGAGGCCGAGCAGGACGGCGGACACGGCCAGCAGCAGGGTCGCCCGCGAGCCCCAGATCACCCGGCTCAGGACGTCGCGGCCAAGGCCGTCGCCGCCGAGGATGTGACCCTCGGTGCCCGGCCCCTGCTTGGCGATCGAGGCGATGCTGGTGTTGGGATCGTCGATGGGCAGGACGGGCGCGAGCAGGGCCAGCGCCACCACGAGGAACAGCCAGAAGAGCGCGGCGGTGCCGCCGATGCCGAGGCGGCCGCGCCGAACCGCTCGTTCGGCCTCGGGCTCCGGGCCCTCGACCGCCGCCACCAGGTCGACGGGTTCGAGCGTCGTCGTCGGGATGAGCGGCGGTTCAACCGGTGCGGCGGGATCAAGCTCGGGCATGGCGGATCCTCGGGTCGAGCACGGCGTACAGGACGTCGACCAGGAAGTTGATGAGCACGTAGCCGACGGCGATGATCGCCACCAGGCTCTGCAGGGCGATGTACTGGCGGGCCTGGATCGCCTCGTACAGCAGCGTGCCGATGCCGGGCAGCGAGAAGATCACCTCGACGATCACGGCGCCGCCGATCAGCACGCCCACGTTGAGCCCGGCGACGGTGAGCAGCGTCAGGCTCGACGGCCGCAGGGCGTGGCGCCAGAGGACGTGGCTCGGCGATATGCCCTTCGACTTGGCCATCAGGATGTAGTCCTCCTGCAGCGTGGCGATCATGTCGCTGCGCAGCAGCCGCATGTACACGGCGATCTGGCCGACGGCCAGGGCGATGGCGGGCATGGCCATGCGGCGGAGGTGCTCGACGAGGTCGTCGCTGGGTTTGACGTAGCCGCTGACCGGCAGCCACCCGAACCGCACGCCCACGTAGTAGGCGAGCACCAGCGCGATGGCGAAGTTGGGGATGGCCAGGAGCGCGAAGGCGGTGGCGTTGGCCCCCTTGTCGAAGCGCGACCCCGCCCGGTAGGCGGTGAACACCCCCAGCGGGATAGCGATGACCAGCGCCAGGATCTGCGCCTCGAGCATGAGCTGGAGCGACACCGGCAGGGCATCCTTCACCCGATCCGCGACCGGCCGGCCGCCGGTGACGCTGTAGTAGTTGCCGAGGTCACCGGTGACGAAGTTGCCGACCCAGCGGCCGTACTGCACGTAGACCGGGTCGTCGAGCTTCAGGTCCTGGCGCAGGGCCTCCTTCTGCTCGGGGCTGGCGAACCCGGCGATCGCATCCACCGGGTCGCCGGGCAGCATCGCCGTGAGGGTCGCCACGAACAGCGTGACGAAGAACAGGACGATGACCAGGTGCGCCAAGCGGCGCAGGATCATTCCCAATGCGAGGCCCCGCTATCTACTGCTCGACCCACATGTAGGCCACCGGATGCCCCACGGCGAGGCCGGGGAAGGGTTCGGCGCTGGTGGGACCCTCGCCCGGGACCCCGTGCACGTCGGGGGCCGTCGCGACCGTCCACGGCGTGTAGTAGATCCAGATGTTCCAGACCTCCTCGCCGAAGCGCTTGTTGAGGTCCTCGTAGATCGTCTGCCGGGCCGCGTCGTCGGGGGTCGTGCGCCCCTCGTCGAGCAGGCGGTCGATCTCGCGATCGTCGAAGCGGGCGAAGTTGATCGGGTTGGGCGGAGTGCCGTCGAACGACTTCCACCACACGTACTGCGTGTCGGGGTCGCCGCCCGGGTGGTTGCGCCAGCCGATGGCCTCGAAGTCGCCGCTGATGGCGTTGTCGATCTGGGTCGACTGGTCGACGGTGATGATCTCGACCTTCATGCCGACGGCCTCGGCCTGCTCCTTGAGGAACTGCGCCTGCTCGATCGTGGCCTGCGCCTGCGTGGTCGTGTAGGTGAACGAGAGTGGCTGGCCGGTCTCGTCCTCGTACTCCTGCACGAGCTTCTCGGCCTGGTCCTTGTCGTATTGCGGGAAGCCGGTGTCGTCGAGGTTCCCGACGTTGCCCGGCGCGAAGGGCCCCGTGGCCTGGGTGAGGATGCCGTCGCCGAGGATGGCGTTGAAGTCGTCGAAGTTGTTTGCATAGGCCAACGCCTGGCGGGCCTTGATGTTGTCGAACGGCGGCTTCGACGCGTTGAGCATCACGTACGAGACCTCGCCGTAGTCGGACGACTCGTACCCGTTGACCTCGCCCGACTCCGTGCGGTCACGGAGGTCCGAGACCGTCTCCGGGTCGCTGGTCTGCATGGCGGTGATCTCGCCCGACAGCAGCGCGTTCTCGCGTTGCTCCACCTCGACGATCGGTCGGAACTCGATCTCGTCGAGGTACGGCAGCTGGTTGCCCGCGGCGTCGGTGGCCCAGTAGTTGGGGTTCTTCTCGGCCTGGAAGTGCTGGTTGGGCACCCAGTCCTTCAGCATGAACGGCCCGGTGCCGATGAGGTTCCGGTCGCACGACTGGGTGTCGTCGAGCTGTGCCTGCCCCATGATCCCGACGCGCCCGCTGCCGTAGAGGTAGGCGTCGAACGCGACCCAGGGCTCGTTCATGGTCACCGTGACCGTCAACGGGTCAGCGACGTCGACGCTGGCGATGTTGGCGAACGTGAACGTGAACAGCAGGGGACTGCGGGTCGGGTACTGACCCCGGTAGGCGTCGAGGTTGTTCTTGACCACCTCGGCCGTGAGGTCGCTGCCGTCGTGGAACTTGACGCCCTCGCGCAGCTTGATCGTCCACTGCGTGTAGTCGTCGTTGGGCTCGACGGACTCGGCGAGCCATGGCTCGTAGTCGCCGTCGGCGTTCGGGCGCGTCAGGGTGTCGTAGATCGTGTCCGCGACCATGATCCCGGAGATGGCGAGCTGCGCCTCGGGGAGGCACCAGCCGTCGGTGGTCTCGGCCTCGAGCCCGTAGACGACCTTGCCGCCCGGTGTCGGGGTGCCCTCGTCACCACCGGCGGCGCCACCGCCACCACCGTCATCGTCGCCCCCACCGCCACAGGCCGCGGCGATCATGCCCAAGGCGAGAACGTATGCCACTCGGCGGAACCACTTCCGACGCACTGCTGTCGAAGCCACGTCTTCCCCCTTACGTGACGAGCGTCACAACAGCCGGAAGCTAGGTGGCGGGCTGGACTCTTGTCAAAGAACGATCCGGTGACGAACCGTCAAGGTGACGTCGAGATGACCAGCCGGTGAACGACGGATTGAGCCAGCCGGCGCCGTGACCTGACAAGCTGCCGGGCATGGTGCGCCGCAGACGCCGTCCCAGCCTCCTCCTAGCCGCCGCGCTCACGGCCCTTCTGGCCGGCGCCTGTCGACCGATCCCGGTGGGCGGCGCCGGCGGCGATGGCCATGGCAACGGCAACGGGCCCAAGGTCACCATCAACCAGATCCAGGTCCTGGCGTCGCACAACAGCTACCACGTCGAGCCCGAGCCGGCGCTCCTCGCCGCGCTCCGGTCGGCGCTCGGTGCGGCGGCCGACGGGTTCGAGTACACCCATCGCCCGCTGGCCGACGAGCTCGACGCCGGCGTGCGCGAGGTGGAGCTCGACGTCTTCGTCGACGACCCGGCGGGCGGCCGCTACGCCCACCCCAAGCTGCTGCCGCTGCTCGGCCTCGATCCGGTCGACCCGGCGCTCGCCGGCCCGGGCCTCAAGGTCCTTCATGTGCAGGAGGTCGACTACCGCTCGACCTGCCCCACGTTCGTCGCCTGCCTGCAGGACATCCGCGACTGGTCCGGGGCGCATAGGGGGCACCTCCCGATCACGATCCAGATCGAGGCCAAGGACGACGTCATCCCCGACCCCGTCGGCCTCGGGTTCGTGCAGCCACCGCCCTGGACCGCACCCGGCTTCGCCGACCTCGAGGCCGAGATCCGCTCGGTCTTCGGTGACGACCAGATCATCACCCCCGGGGACGTGAAGGGCCGGTCGTCGACCCTCGCCGAGGCGGTGGGCAAGGGCCGCTGGCCGACGCTGAACGAGGCCCGCGACCAGGTGATGTTCGTCCTCGACGACAAGGGCGCCAAGCGCGACGCCTACCGGTCGCAGGTCCCCGACGTCGACGACCGGCTCATCTTCGTGGACGTGCCGCCGACTGATCCCGACGCCGGCGTGATGGTGGTCAACGACCCCATTGGCGACGCCGCCAGGATCCGCGACCTGGTCGCCCAAGGCTTCATCGTCCGGACCCGCGCCGACGCGGACACCGTGGAGGCGCGCAGCGGCGACACCACGCGGCGGGATGCGGCCTTCGCCAGCGGGGCCCAGTACGTGTCGACCGACTACGTCTTCCCCGACGACCACTTCGGCACGGGCTACGTGGCGGACCTGCCAGGGAGCGGCGCAGCCCGCTGCAACCCCGTGAACGCGCCCAAGCGCTGCGAGAGGGCCGACCTAAGCGGCTGAACCGCCTCGAAGACATCCCCGATTGGGTGTGTCACTCCAGCCCGACCCCCACCCGCCGCCCCTGAGGGCGTCGGTCGCCGACCGACACTGTCACACCTGAGGCGTACATCTCGTCAAAACCAGGACCAGGGGGGTAGGAGCGCGGCGGCACCTACCCCCCGGTCCGTCCATGCCACGGGGCTTCAGACCAGGCGGCGGTCGGTGGCCCAGCGGGTCAGCTCGTGCCGGCTCGACAGCTGGAGCTTGCGCAGCACCGACGAGACGTGGGTCTCGATCGTCTTGATCGACACCTGCAGGCGGCGGGCGATCTCCTTGTAGGTGTAGCCCCGCGCCAGGAGCCGCAGCACCTCGCGCTCCCGCGGCGTGATCTGATCGAGCTCCGGGTCGAGCGAGGCGCCGGCGGGTAGGTCGCCGGCGAAGGCGTCGAGCACGAACCCCGCCAGGCGGGGCGAGAACACCGCGTCCCCCTCGCGCACCCGCTCGACCGCGCGGGCGAGGTCGTCGGCGGCGATCGTCTTGGTGACGTAGCCCCGGGCCCCGCCGCGAATGACCGCGATCACGTCCTCGGCGGCGTCGCTCACCGACAGGGCCAGGAACACGACCCTCGGGTGCGTCCGGTGCACCGCCTCGATCACCGCGCGCCCGCCGCCGCCCGGCAGGTGGACGTCGAGCAGGACGACGTCGGGCTCGGTGCGGCGGATGCCCTCGACCGCCGACTCCACGTCGAGCGCCTCGCCCACGATGTCGAGGTGGCCCGCCAGCTCGGTGCGCACCCCCGACAGGAACAGCCGGTGGTCGTCGACCAGGAACACGCGGGTCTGCCCCGTCGGCGTCACGGCGCCGACTCCGCCCCGAGCGCCAGCTCGAACGTGACCTCGGTCCCCTCGCCGGGAGCGCTGTGGAGCTGGGCCCGTCCACCATGGCGCGCCATGCGCCGCACGATCGAGTGGGTGATCCCCCGGCGGTCGCCGTTGACCGCCGCGGGGTCGAATCCCCGGCCGCGGTCGCGGACGAAGGCCTCGATGCGGCCGTCCGCCACCTCGGCGTAGACCGACACGTCGTCGGCGCCGCTGTGCCGCGCGGCGTTGAGGACGGCCTCGCGCACCGCCGCCACCAGCGCATCGACATGCTCGTCGACGGCGCAGTCGCCGACGACGACCACGTCGACCGCCACGCCGTGATCGGCCTCGACCTCGTCGGCGACGCGGTCGAGGGCAATGGCCAAGTTGCCCGGCGCGTCCGCGGACGCCGACCGGCGACCGTCGTACAGCCAGGCGCGCAGCTCCCGCTCCTGCCGCCGCGCCAGTGTCCGCGCCTGCTGGGGTGCGTCGGCGTGTCGCTGGATCAGGGCCAGGGTCTGGAGCACCGAGTCGTGCAAGTGGGCGGCCATGTCGGCGCGCTCCTCGGTGCGGATCCGCTCCCGCCGCTCCTCCCTGAGCTGGCGGACCAGGCGGGCCACCCAGGGGCTGAACAGCAGCGCGCCCCCGAGGACGGTGGCGAGCACCGCGATGCCCACGCTGCCGACCGCGGCCAGGGCGCTGTTGGAGGCGAGGAAGGACCCGATCCCGGCGATCAGCAGTCCGGCGCCCACGAGCACCCGGGCCCACACCCTCCACCCGCCGCGCAGGGCCTCGACCGGGTTGGCCGGCAGCCGCGTCATGGCCTCGCGCCAGTGGGCGCGGTCGCTGTCGCCCGCACGCGCCAGGACCAGGCCGATGCCGATGGCGGCCACGACGGCGGGCCACACGATCTGGTCGGGGAAGAACGGCGCGACCCAGCGGACCAGCAGCAGCGACCCCAGGGTGATGCAGCCCACCGCCAACGCGAGCTCGCTGCCCCGCTTGGTGCCGGGGATGGCCTCGGGCGCGGCGCCGTGCTCGCCTTCCGCGGACTGCTCGGGGAGCACGACCCAGGCGACGAGGTAGAGGAGCACTCCCGCGCCGTTGGCCAGCGCGAGGAT
>DATFVX010000101.1:0-19426 GCA_035259985.1 Acidimicrobiales bacterium
TGTCCGCCGACACGGCGGTGGCCACGGTCCTGGGCCACACCCGCTGGGCCTCGGTCGGGATGATCAGCCAGCCCAACGCCCATCCGGTCGACAGCACCGAGGCGGCCGGACCCGCCGGCCCGTACGTGGTCGCCGCCCTCAACGGCGACGTCGACAACTTCGCCGACCTCAAGGCGCTCGACGGGCTGCAGATCGCCCCCGAGATCACCACCGACGCCAAGGTGATCCCGACCCTCGTCTCCCACCGCCTCGCCGAGGGCAACGACCTCACCACCGCCTTCCGCAACACCGTCGCCAGCTTCGAGGGCTCGGTGGCGATCGCCGCCAACGCCGCGGCCGAGCCGAACAGGCTGCTCCTGGCGCTGCGGGGCAGCGGACAGGCGCTGTACGTGGGCCTCGCCGACGGCGCCTACATCGTGGCGAGCGAGCCCTACGGCGTCATCGAGCTCACCGATCGCTACCTGCGGATGGACGGCGAGACCCCGGCCAACCCCGACAATCCGACCGCCAGCCGGGGCCAGATCGTCGTGCTCGACGGCAGCCGCGCCGGCACGTTCGAGGGCGTCGACCGGCTTGCCTACGACGGCACGCCGCTGCCGGTCACCGAGGCCGACGTGGTGACGGCGCAGATCACCACCCGGGACATCGACCGGGGCCAGTACCCGCACTTCCTGCTCAAGGAGATCTCGGAGGCGCCGACCAGCTTCCGCAAAACGCTGCGGGGCAAGCTGGTCGAGCGGGAGACCGACGGCGACCTGGCGGTGGCGCTCGGCCCGGACGTGCTGCCGGACGACGTGCGCCGCGGGCTGCGCAGGGGCGAGATCGACCGGGTGGTGATGATCGGCCAGGGGACAGCGGCCGTGGCCGGCGGGGCGATGGCCGCGGGGCTCGGCCAGTTCTGCGGATCCACCCGCCTGAAGGTCGCCGCGGTGCCCGCCACCGAGCTGTCGGGCTTCGGCCTGCGACCGTCGATGGCGGACACGCTGGTGGTCGCCATCAGCCAGTCGGGCACGACCACCGACACCAACCGCACGGTCGACCTGGTCCGGTCCCGGGGCGCCAAGGTCGTCGCCATCGTCAACCGCCGGGGCAGCGACCTGACCGACAAGGCCGACGGCGTCCTGTACACGTCGGACGGTCGCGACGTCGAGATGTCCGTCGCGTCGACCAAGGCCTTCTACAGCCAGGTCGCCGCCGGCGTGTTGCTGGCGGCGGCGATCAGCGAGGAGGTCGGCGGCCGGGTCGACCAGGCCCTGCTGCGGGCGCTGCGTGACCTGCCCGACGCCATGTCCGAGGTGATCGCGCGCCGACCCGTCATCGCCGAGGCCGCCCATCGGCTGGCGCCGGCGAAGCGCTACTGGGCCGTGGTCGGCAACGGCGTCAACCGCATCGCCGCCGCCGAGGTCCGGATCAAGCTGTCGGAGCTCTGCTACAAGTCGATCGCCGCCGACTCGACCGAGGACAAGAAGCACATCGACCTGTCCTCCGAGCCGCTCATCATCGTGTGCGCCGCGGGCCTGGAGGGCTCGACCGCCGACGATGTGGCCAAGGAGGTGGCGATCTACCGGGCGCACAAGGCGTCGCCGGTGGTCATCGCCACCGATGGTCAGGCCCGGTTCGCCTCGGCGCTCCACGTGCTGCCGGTGCCGCCGACCCATCCGGCGCTGGCGTTCGTGCTGTCGGCCATGGCGGGCCACCTGTTCGGCTACGAGGCGGCGCTGGCGATCGACGCGCTGGCCCGTCCCCTGCGGGAGGCCCGCGCTGCGATCGAGTCGGCGACCATGGGTGGGCCCGGCGCCGTGGCGGGCCGCGACGGGGAGACGGTCCTGCGCCGGCTGCGGATCGACCTGCAGCCGGTGACCCGGCGGTACACGGACGGGCTCCGGGTGGGCAGCTACGACGGGCAGCTCGAGGCCTCTACCGCCGTGCGCCTGACGCAGCTGTTCCGCTACGTGCTCGGGGTCGTCCCGCTCGACGCCTACCAGATCGACGAGGGCAAAGTGGGGACGCCCGCCGTCGTGGTCGACGACCTGACTGCGGCGCTCACGCTGGCCATCGAGGAGCTGACGCGCCCGGTCGACGCCATCAAGCACCAGGCCAAGACGGTGACGGTGGGGATCTCCCGCAGCGACGAGACGCTGCTGGAGGTCGCGCTGGTCAGGGCGGTGCTGGATGCCGGGGCCCCGCGCGACTGGCTCACGTACCGCACGCTGCGGACGCTGGCCGACGTCAGCCCCGCCGTCGCCGCCGTCGTCGGCTTCACCCGCTACCGCATCGAGGGCCGGGCCGGCGCCGACGCGTCCGAGGGTGCCGCGACCATCACGGTGGTCGACCGGGGCGGCATCGCCCGCGACATCGCCAGCCGCACCGAGCGGTCGCCCGAGCTGCGCGGCACCAAGCACCGCGTCGCCTACGAGCGGGAGGTGCTCGTCGGCCGGGGCCGGGGGGACAGCCGTCCGATCGTGATCGTCCCCGAGGTGAAGGACGGCGAGGCCACGGGCATCACCCTGCTGCACGTGCGCTTCGCCGACCAGCTCCCGGCGCCGACCGTCAGGGGCGTGCTGCAGGGATACCGGAACCGCTACGCGGTGCTCCGCGACGCCGTGCTCGAGACCGAGCCCACGTTCCGGGAGGACCTGCTGTCCGAGCTGCCGGTCGACGTGCTCCTCACGGAGGCGATCAACGACCTCGCCGACCGCTGGCGGGCGGGATGAACCTCGTCTTTGAAGCTTTTCCGGGCCTATGGCCCGGAAAAGCTTCAAAGAACGTCCGACGTCGGCGGTGAGCGCGGTGCTGGGTGTCGGCGTCGACCTGTGCGAGGTCGACCGGATGCGGCGGGCCTTGGCGCGCACCCCCGGATTCGCCGCCCGGGTCTTCACCGACGGCGAGCAGGCGTACTGCCGCCGGCGGCGGGATCCGGTCGAGCGGTTCGCCGCCCGCTTCGCCGCCAAGGAGGCCGTCCTGAAGGCCATGGGGGTCGGCCTGGGCGCGTGCGCCTTCCGCGAGATCGAGGTGGTGCGGGCGGAATCGGGGGCGCCGTCGCTGGCGCTCCACGGCGCCGCGGCCGACCTGGCCGCGGCGCGGGGGATCGGCGCGTGGCACATGAGTCTGTCTCACACCTCGACGGTCGCCGAGGCACTGGTGATCGCGCTGGGCGGCTGAACCCCGAGCGGGCTGGGGCTGTGAGTCACCCCACTACCCTCGGAGGGTCATGCTGCCCGTCCTCACCCCCGACGAGATGACGGCCGTCGACGCCGCCGCGCCTGAGCCGGTAGAGGTCCTGATAGGCCGCGCCGGCGCCGCCGTGGCCCACGCCGCGCTCGACGTCCTGGGCGGCGCGTACGGCCGCCGGGTCGTGGTCGTGGCCGGGAAGGGCAACAACGGCAACGACGGCCGCGACGCGGCCGGCCGGCTGGCGCGCCGCGGCGTCCGGGTCCAGGTGATCCCCGCGCCCGACGCCCCGCCCGTCCTGCCGGAGAGCGACCTGGTGATCGACGCCGCCTACGGCACCGGCTTCCGGGGGGAGTACGTCGCCCCCGATCCCGCCGGCGCGCCCGTGCTCGCCGTCGACATCCCCAGCGGCGTCGACGGGCTCACGGGCCAGGCGGCGGGGCGCCCGGTCCGCGCCGCCCGCACGGTCAGCTTCGCGGCGCTCAAGCCCGGGCTGGTGTTCCACCCCGGCCGCGCCCTGGCGGGCGAGGTCACCGTGGCCGACATCGGGCTGGACGTGTCCGGGGCGCGGATCGGTGTGGTCAAGGGCGCCGACGTTGCCGGGTGGGTACCGGCCCGGCCAGCCGACGCCCACAAGTGGCGGGCGGCGGTCATGGTCGCCGCCGGCTCGCCGGGCATGACCGGGGCCGCCCACCTGGCCGCCCGCGCCGCCTACCGGGCGGGCGCGGGGATGGTGCGCGTCGCCACGCCCGGCCTCGATCACGATCCCTCCCTGCCCACCGAGGCGGTGGGGATCGCAGTCCCTGCCGCCGGTTGGGACGCGATGATCCTCGAGGAGCTGGCGAGGGTAGGCGCGCTCGTCCTCGGCCCCGGCCTGGGGCGGGGCGCCCCGGCGGTGGCCGCCGTCCACCACCTGGCGGCGAGCGCGCCCGTGGCCCTGCTGGTCGACGGCGACGGCCTGTCGGCGCTCGGCGGCCACGCTCGCGAGATCATCCCTCGCCGCGGCCCCCATGCCGCCACCGTGCTCACCCCGCACGACGGCGAGTTCGCCCGGCTCGCGGGCGCGCCTCCCGGACCGGACCGGATCGCCGCCGCTGTGGGCCTGGCCGAGGCCACCGGGGCCATCGTGCTCCTGAAGGGCCCGACCACCGTGGTGGCTCATCCCGACGGCCGGGCCCGGCTGAACCTCGCCGGCGACGCCCGCCTGGCGACGGCCGGCACCGGGGACGTCCTGTCGGGCGTCATCGGGGCCCTGCTGGCGCAAGGGGTCGACGCGTTCGACGCTGCGGCGGCGGGCGCATGGCTGCACAGCAGGGCGGCGCTCGAGGGCCCGGCACGCGGGCTGATCGCCTCCGATGTCGTCGAGGGGCTGCCCGCAGCCCTGTTGGCGATGGGCGCGATGCCCGCCGCCGGGGGAGCCCCTTAGTGGCGCGCGCCTGGGCCGAGGTCGACCTCGGCGCCATCCGCCACAACGTCCAGACCCTCCGCGCCACCGCCGCACCAGCCCGGCTGTGCGCCGTCGTGAAGGCCAACGGCTACGGGCACGGTGCCGCCGCGGTGGGGCGCGCCGCGGTGGAGGCCGGCGTCGACTGGCTGGGCGTGGCGCAGGTCGACGAGCTGGTCGGGCTGCGGGACGCCGGCATCGAGGTCCCCCTCCTGCTGCTGTCCGAGCCACGCCCGGACGAGGTCGACGACGCCATCGCCACCGGTGCCCGGCTCACCGTCTACAGCCCCGCCATCGTGGCCGCCCTGGCGAAGGCGGTGCGGTCACGGAGGCGCAGCGCCGTCGCGGTCCACCTCAAGGTCGACACCGGCATGCATCGCGTGGGTGTGGCGCCGGCCGACGCAGTTGCGGTGGCCCGTTCCATCGAGGAGCTCGCCGAGCTGCGGCTCGAGGGGGTCTGCACCCACCTTCCGGTCGCCGACGAGCCCGACAACCCCTTCACCGACGATCAGATCGCCCGGTTCGACGCGGTGCTGGGCGAACTGCGGGGGGCGGGGGTCGACCCCGGCATCGTGCACATGGCCAACTCGGCCGGCACGATCGCCCACCCCAAGGCGCGCCACGACCTGGTGCGGTGTGGCATCGCCGTCTACGGCATCCCGCCGGCGCCCGCCATGGCGGCCCGGTGCGCCGACCTCCGGCCGGCCCTCACGCTGGCCTCCGAGGTGGCGTTCGTGAAGCCGCTCGCCGCGGGCGAGAGCGTGTCCTACGGGCACCGCCACCAGGCCTCCCGGGACACGGTGGTCGCCACGGTGCCGATCGGCTACGCCGACGGCGTGTTCCGGTCGCTGCCCCTGGCGGGCCAGGAGGTGCTGATCCGTGGCCGGCGGTGCCCCATCGTGGGCGTGGTCACGATGGACCAGCTGATGGTCGACTGCGGCCCGGCATCCGACGTCGCGCCCGGCGAGCAGGTCGTGCTCCTCGGTGCGCAGGGCGGCGAGCGCATCACCCCGGACGAGTGGGCCGGACGCCTCGGCACCATCTCCTACGAGGTCGTCTGTGCGATCGGCGCCCGGGTGGCCCGTCGATATCGGTAGGAGGGTCGATGGGATGAGCACCGAGATCACCGACGTCACCGGGCTCCGGGTCGGGCACTGGACCGATGCCGAGGCGCGCACGGGCTGCACGGTGGTGCTGTTCCCCGACGGGACCGTGGCCTCGGGCGACGTCCGGGGTGGCGCGCCGGCCACACGCGACCTGGAGCTCCTCGAGCCGAGCCGGACGGTGAGCCGCATCGACGCCGTGGTGCTGACGGGCGGCTCGGCGTTCGGGCTGGCGGCCGCGGACGGCGCGATGCGGTACTGCGAGGAGCGCGGCCTGGGCTTCGCCACGCCTGCCGGACCGGTCCCGATCGTCGTGGCCCTCGCACTGTTCGACCTGGCCGTCGGCGACCCGTCGGCGCGCCCCGGCGCCGAGCAGGGGTACGCCGCGTGCGAGGCTGCGAGCGGCGGTCCGGTCGAGCTGGGGACCGTGGGCGCCGGCACCGGCGCCACCGTGGACAAGCTGGGTACCGGCGAGCGCCGGCCCGGGGGACTGGTCTCCGCCGGTGCGGAGGCGGGCGGGTTGCGGGTGGCGGCCCTGGTGGCGGTCAACGCCGCCGGCGCCCCCGGCGCCGACGATCGGACGGCACTCGACCTCGCCCGCGCCGCCGACGCGGCGGCGCCGCGGGTGACCGGCACCGGCTTCGGCAGCACGACGATCGGGGTGGTGGCCACCAACGCCCGCCTCGACAAGGTGGGCTGCAACGTCGTGGCCCAGGGGGGCCACGACGGCCTGGCACGGGCGGTGTTCCCGGCGCACACCCGAGCCGACGGCGACGCCTTCGTGGCGGCGGCGACCGGCGAGGTGGCGGCCGACGTGGACATCGTGCGCGCCCTGGCCGTCCACGTCGTCGCCGAGGCCGTGCGCTCCCTGGCCGATTGAGCCCCAACTGGTTGTAGCTGTGCGGCGCATGACCGCACAGCTACAACCAGAACGGGATCTAGAACGGTCGCTCGGGCGGTCCGACCCTCAGCCCCGGCGTGAAGGTGGCGGGCATCCGCACCGCCCCGTTCAACTGCGGGTTGCCCTGGTAGAAGCGCGTGGCGTCCCGGTCGATCACGTAGTCGGGCATGCGCTCCAGGACATGGCGGACGAGAACCTGGAACATGGTGCGGGCCATGTGCATCCCGATGCAGCGGTGGGGCCCGACCCCGAAGGCCAGGTGCGGGTTGCGTTCGCGATCGAGGTCGACCTCGTCGGCCCGCTCGAACGCCCGCTGGTCCCGGTTGGCGGACAACCAGCTCAGCATCAGGTGATCGCCGCGCCGGAGCTGCTGGCCCCCCAGCTCGACGTCGCGGGTGACGGTGCGGGTCAGCGTCTCGTTCACCGAGAAGTAGCGCAGGAACTCGTCGGTGGCGGCGGCCAGCAGCCGGGGCTCGTCGATGAGGCGCCGCCGGAGGTCGCGGCGCTCGTCCAGGTGGTACAGGGTCAGCGACGTGAGCGACGTCGTGGTGTCGAGGCCCCCGGCCACCAGGTTCCACAGGACGGACACCAGCTCGTCGTCGCTGAGCCGCCGCGCGCCGTCGAGTGCGCCGTCGACCTCCATCTCGACCAGCTGGGTGAGCAGGTCGTCACGGGGCTCGCGCCGGCGGAGGTCGATCTCGCGCTGCAGCTCGGCCACCATGCCGGGCACGTTGGCGATCGCCTCGTCGTACTCCGGGCTCCCGGGCCGGTAGGAGACCGTGCCGTGGAACACGGCGGCGTAGCGCGGCCAACTGTCGTGTGGCAGCCCCACCAGCTCCATCGTCAGGATCGCCGGCACCGGGTTCGCCAGGTCGAGGACGAGGTCGATGCTGCCGCTCTCGATCTTCTGGTCGAGGAACCAGGTGGTGGCCGCCTCCATCAGCGGCTGGAGCCCGGCGATGGCCGGTGGCGCCAGGAACCGGTTGAGGACCCGCCGGAGCGCGCCATGTCGGGGCCCCTCGACCTCGGCGATCCCCTGGGGAGGGATGCCGCCCCGTGGCAGCCCGGCGATCCCGACGTAGTCGATGCCGTCGCCGGTCTCGGCCGGGTAGCGGCTCGTGAACGTCTCGGCGTCGCGCGAGACGATCGCGACCTCGTCGTAGCCACTCACGACCCAGAATCCGCCGTAGTTGGTGTTGTACGCCACCGGGCACCGGCGCAGCTCGGCCCAGCGGGCGTGGCGATCCTGGTGGAACTCTCGGCTGTGGTGGTCGAAGTCGACCGTCGCTCGGTCGGCCATCGCGTCGGCCATCGCGGCGCCTCCCCTCCAACCCGTCACCAACCGGAGCCCACCGTGATACCACGTCGGCGCCCGGCCTTCTGACGTCGGCGTCAGCCTTGGGCTATCAATGGCGGCGTGGGGCAGGACTTGGCCCGCTTCCTGGCCGAGCGGCGGACGGACTTTGCGGCGATCGACACCGGCCGGATGGGCCGCGACCGCCACGCCCGCCTCCAGGCCGAGATGGCGAGCCAGGGGGTTGAGGTCGTCCTCCTGCTCCACGCGCCCAACGTCGCCTACGCCACCGGTCGGGCCGTCAGGGGCGTGGATGTGTCCTGCGGGACCTTCGAGCGGCCCGTGGCGCTGGTGGTCGCGGGCGAGGACCGGCCCCACCTGCTCGCCGACGACATCGACCCGGCGCTCGACGTCGTTGGCCACCCGGCGGCGTGGCCCGAGCTCGACGAGGGGGCCACAGCCTTTGCCGGTGCCCTGTGCGAGATCGCCGGCCCGCTCGCCGGACGCCGGGTCGCGGTCGACGAGCAGAGCGGCGCGATGCTGCGAGCGGGGGTACTGGCGGGAGCCGACGTCACCGATGCGTCCCACCTGGTCGGCGCCGCCAAGCTGTCCAAGACCGACGACGAGCTCGCGTGCATCGCCGAGGCCCAGCGCCGCAACGAGGAGGCGATGGCTGCGATCCAGGAGGAGGCGCGGCCCGGCGTCGCGCGCAGCGACGTGGCCGGCGCCTTCCTGGCGCGGCTGAGCGATCTGGGGGTCGAGGCCAACCTCATCGACCCGATCTTCCAGCCCATGCCGCGGACGGTCGCGAACGGGCCCCGCACGACCGCGAAGACCATCGCCTTCCCCACCGGCGTCGGCGATCCCGCGTTCCGCCGGGGCGACATCGTCTGGGTGGACAGCGGCATCGACCACCTCGGCTACGCCTCGGACTTCGGCCGGACCTGGGTGATCGGGCGCGGCCCGAACCGGGCCGAACGGCGGCTGTTCGCCCGCTGGTGCGACGTGATGGTCGCGGTGCTCGAGGTCCTGAGGCCCGGCGTGACGGGCGGGGACCTGTGCCGGGCGGCGGAGGACGCCAACGGCGGTGAGCGCCCCTGGCTGCCCCACTTCTACCTCGCCCACGGCGTGGGGGTGGAGAGCGCCGAGATGCCGCTGGTGGGCACCGACCTCGGCTCGGAGTTCGACGACCGCCTGGTCATGGCGCCGGGTATGGTGCTGGTGCTGGAACCGGTGATCTGGGACGACGGTGTCGGTGGCTACCGCGCCGAAGAGATCGTGTCCGTGACCCAGGCGGACTGGCGTCACCTGGGCGGCGGCCACCGGTACCCGCCGTTCGCATGAGGATGGGATTGCGCTCGTGACCACACAGACCGCTCCCCCACCGACGACCGACGAGGCCGAGCTTCGGGCCGCGCGCCGCGACCGGGTGTTCGACGCCATGGCCACCACCGGGATCGACGTGCTGGTGCTCGGGCGGCGCGACTCCGTCGCCTACGCCACCGGCGCACGTTCGCTGTGGACGGCCGGCACCCGGCCGTTCGGCCCGGCGTGCGTGCTGGTGGAATCGGCCCGCTCGGTTCACATGCTGTCGAGCTGGGACGAGGGGATCCCGCCGGACATCCCCTTCGACCACCTCTACGGGGTGACCTGGAACGGGGCGGTCCTTGCCGGCGCCCTGGCCGGAATCCCGGGCCTGGCGGCGGCGAGGCGGATCGGCGTCGAGGCCCTGTCGCCGGGCTTCGAGCACATGGTGCGGCGACTCGCGCCCGAGGCGGAGCTCGTGCCCGCAGACGACGTGATGCGGGCGGTGCGCGCCCTGAAGCTCCCTGCGGAGGTGGCGCGCATCCGGGCCGCGGTGGCCGTTGCCCGCGCCGCCATGGAGGCGGCCGGCGCAGCCCTCGCCGACGGCGCCGGCCCGACCGGCGCCCGGGCGGCCGCGCTGGCGGCTGCCGCCGGTCTGGGAGTGACGGTTCCCACGTCCGGGGTGGCGGTGACGCAGCCCGACCCCACTCCCGGGTCGCCCGCCCACGTCGACATCGGGCTGCTGGTCGACGGCTACGAGGGCGGGGTCGGCCGCACGCTGCCGGAGGCCGGCGACGCCCCGGTGGTCGCCGCCCAGCGGCGGCTGGTGGACGCCTGCCGGCCCGGCGCGACGGTCACCGACCTCCGCGAGGCGGTCGCCGCGGGCGTGTCCCGCTGGGCGGTGCGCGGCAGCGGGATGGGGTTCGAGATCCCGGTGATGACGGCCGCGCTCGGCCGCGGCCAGGTGATCGAGGAGCACATGGTGCTGTCCGCCGACGTGGAGCTCGACGGCATGCGCCGGCGCGACCTCGCTGTCGTCGGCGCGGCAGCCACCGAGGTCATCTGACTGCCAGAAACGGCTGGCTGCTGCTCCGCACCTAGGCTGACCCGAGTGCCAGTGAACCCCCGCGATGGCGCCACGCTGGTGGCCCGCACCTCCTCGGTGGAGGCCACGCAGCGGTTGGCGGCGGCTCTCGCGTCGCTGGCGCAGCCGGGCGACCTGGTGGTGCTGGCCGGCGACCTGGGCGCCGGCAAGACCGCGTTCGTCCAGGGCTTCGGCCGGGGCCTCGGGGTGGGCGAGCCGATCACCAGCCCGACCTTCACCCTCGTGCAGGAGTACGTCGGCCGCCTGCCGGTGCACCATGTGGACGTCTACCGGCTGGGCCAGCTCAGCGAGGTCATCGACCTCGGGCTGTCCGAGCTGCTCGACGACGATGGCGTGGTCCTGATCGAGTGGGGCGACGCCATCCTGCCGATGCTGCCGGCCGACCTGCTCGAGGTGCGGCTGACGTTCGGGGTGGCCGACGACGACCGCACCGTCGTCCTCCGGAGCGCCGGCCGCTCGTGGCTCCGGCGCATGGCATCCCTGGTCGAGGCGGTCGCGCCCTGGGCCGGGTCGGGATCGTCCGAGGCGGCACCATGCTGATCCTCGGGATCACGACGTCGACGGCGCAGGTCGGCTGCGCGATCGGGGGCCACGAGGGCGTGCTGGCGTCGACGCACTCGAGCCGGGGCAAGCGGCACGCCGAGTCGCTGGCACCCTCGATCGAGTTCCTGCGGCGCCAGGCGCGCGTCGATCTGGCGGAGATCGGCTGCGTGGCCGTCGACGTGGGCCCGGGCCTGTTCACCGGCCTCAGGGTCGGGATCGCCGCGGGGAAGGCCATCGCGCACGCGGTGCGGATCCCGATGATCGGGGTGGCGAGCCTCGACCTGCTCGCCTTCCCGGTGCGGTGGAGCCCGCGCCTGATCGTCGCGGCGATCGACGCGCGGCGGGGCGAGCTGTTCACGGCCACCTACCGCCAGGTGCCGGGCGGCGTCCAGCGCCTGCGCGGCTACCAGATCTCGTCGCCCGACGACCTGGCCGGCGACCTCGAGGCCACCCGCGAGGACGTGCTGCTGGTCGGCGACGGCGGCCTGCGCTACTGCGACGCCTTCGCAGATCTCGCCAACGTCGAGATCGGGGACCAGGCGGTGGCGTACCCGTCGGCCGCCTCGCTGGTGCAGCTCGCGCACGCCCGGGCCCTGCGCGAGGACTTCGTCAAGCCGTGGGAGCTGGAGCCCCTGTACCTGCGGCGCCCCGACGCCGAGATCAACTGGTCGACACGAGACGTGCTGGAGAGCCAGGGCTGATGGCACGCGCCCTGCGCCTGCCGGGCGACCCCGACGCTCTCGAGGTGCGCATCACGCCCATGCGCCGCCGACACCTGCGGGGCGTGCTGCGGATCGAGCAGCAGGTGTACCCGCGCCCGTGGACGTTCGGGCTGTTCCTGGGCGAGATCAGCCAGCGCGCCAGCCGCGTCTACCTCGTGGCCCGGGTGGGTTCGGAGGTGGTCGGCTACACCGGGATGTTCCGGGCGGTCGACGACGGGCACATCACGACCGTCGCCGTCGATCCCGCCTGGCAGCGGCACGGGGTGGCGACGCGCATGCTGCTGGCGCTGGCACGGGCGGCGCTGGACCGGGGGTGCCGCAACCTCACCCTGGAGGTGCGGATGAGCAACTCGGGGGCACAGGCCCTGTACCAGCGCTTCGGCTTCGTGCCGGCGGGGGTGCGCAAGGGCTACTACCCCGAGACCGGCGAGGACGCCCTCGTCATGTGGGCCAACGACGTGGACACCGAGGCCTATGCCGCCCGCCTGAGCGAGATCGAGCACGGCATCCCGGGCCAGACGGTCGTCGAGGGCGACTGGATCTAGTTTTCGACGGGGAGGGCAACACTCCCCCTCGACCTCCGCCCTGCCCATTCGCCCCTAGGCTCCTCGTCTGTGGCCGACGTGATCCTTGGCATCGAGACCTCGTGCGACGAGACCGCCGCTGCGGTGGTCGAGCGCGCCACGCGCGTGCGCTCGTCGGTGGTGGCGAGCCAGATCGACCGCCACGCCCGCTACGGCGGCGTCGTGCCCGAGATCGCCAGCCGCGCCCACGTCGAGTTGCTCACCCCCGTCGTGGCGCAGGCTCTGGTCGAGTCCGGCGTCGCCGACCAGGACGTCGAGGCCGTCGCGGCCACGGCCGGGCCGGGCCTCGTCGGCTCGCTGCTCGTCGGCGTCAGCGCCGCCAAGGCGTTCGCCCTCGTGTGGGGCGTGCCCTTCGTCGCCGTCAATCACCTCGAGGGCCACCTGTACGCCTCGTTCCTCGAGGAGCCCGACCTCGAGCTGCCGCTGGTCGTGCTGCTGGTGTCGGGCGGCCACACCCTGCTGGTCCACATGGAGGACCACGGCCGGTACCGCATGCTCGGCTCGACGATCGACGACGCCGCCGGCGAGGCCTTCGACAAGGTCGCCCGCTTCCTGGGCCTCGGCTACCCCGGGGGGCCGGTCATCGACCGCATCGCCACCGAGGGCGACCCGCACGCCATCGCGTTCCCCCGCGCCATGCTGGACCGCGACTACGACTTCAGCTTCAGCGGCCTGAAGACCGCGGTGGTCAACCACGTCCGCAAGCACCCCGGCGTCGCCACCGCCGACGTGGCGGCCAGCTTCCAGGAAGCCGTCGTCGACGTCCTGATCACCAAGGCCCGCAAGGCCGCCCGCGACGTGGGCGCCAAGGGCCTGTGCCTCGGTGGCGGGGTGGCGGCCAACAGCTCGCTGCGATCCCGGTTCGTGGAGGCGTGCGGCGAGGACGGCATCCGCCCGTTCGTCCCCAGCCGGTCGATGTGCACCGACAACGCCGCGATGATCGCGGCCGCCGGCTGGTGGCGGCTGCGGTCGGACGGGCCCTCGCCGCTCGACACGGGCGCCACGCCGAACCTTCGCCTCCCCGTCGCCTGACGGGCGCGGGAGGGCCGACAACCCGGTTCCGGACCCGGCCTGAGCTGCTGGCACTCGGGGGTTGCGAGTGCTAACCGGCGTGGCCTAGCGTTAGCAGTCGACATAGGGAGACTGCTAACCCAGCGCGGGTTAGCCGAGTGAGCGCCAATGGAGGCGACACGCATGAACCTGCAGCCCCTCGACGACCGCATCGTCGTCAAGCCCGGTGAGAGCGAGGAGACGACCGCCAGCGGCCTCGTCATCCCCGACACCGCCAAGGAAAAGCCGCAGCAGGGCGAGGTCCTGGCCGTGGGCCCGGGCAAGCGCTCCGAGCAGACCGGCGAGATCATCCCGATCGGGGTGAGCGTTGGCGACACCGTCCTCTACAGCAAGTACGGCGGCACCGAGGTCACGATCGACGGCGAGGACGTGCTCGTCCTGTCGGCCCGTGACGTGCTCGCCCTAGTGAAGAAGTGAGCCGCTGATGCCCAAGATCCTCAAGTTCGACGACCAGGCCCGGCGTTCGCTCGAGGCCGGCGTCAACAAGCTCGCCGACGCGGTGAAGGTCACGCTCGGCCCGCGCGGCCGCAACGTGGTGCTCGACAAGAAGTGGGGCGCCCCGACCATCACCAACGACGGCGTATCGATCGCCCGCGAGATCGAGCTCGACGACCCCTTCGAGAACATGGGCGCCCAGCTCGTGAAGGAGGTCGCCACCAAGACCAACGACGTGGCCGGCGACGGCACCACCACGGCAACGGTGCTGGCCCAGGCGCTGGTGCGCGAGGGCCTACGCAACGTGGCCGCGGGCGCCAGCCCGACCGGGCTGAAGCGGGGCGTCGAGAAGGCCGTGTCCGCCGCCGTCGAGGCCATCGCGGAGCAGTCCCGGGAGATCGACGACAAGTCCGAGATCGCCCAGGTGGCGGCCATCTCGGCGGCCGACCCGGCCATCGGTGAGGTGCTCGCCGACGCCATCGACAAGGTCGGCAAGGACGGCGTGGTCACCGTCGAGGAGTCCAACACGTTCGGCATGGAGCTCGAGTTCACCGAGGGCATGCAGTTCGACAAGGGCTTCCTGGCGCCCTACTTCGTCACCGATCAGGACCGGCAGGAGGCCGTCCTCGAGGACGCCTACGTCCTGCTGAACCAGAGCAAGATCGGCTCGGTGCAGGACCTGCTCCCGGTGCTCGAGAAGGTGATGCAGACGGGCCGCCCGCTGCTCATCATCGCGGAGGACGTCGAGGGCGAGGCGCTTGCCACCCTGGTCGTCAACAAGATCCGCGGCACCTTCAACAGCGTGGCCGTCAAGGCACCCGGCTTCGGCGATCGCCGCAAGGCGATGCTGCAGGACATGGCCATCCTGACCGGTGGCCAGGTGGTGGCCGAGGAGGTCGGGCTCAAGCTCGACAGCATCACGCTCGACCTGCTGGGTCGGGTCAAGAAGGCCATCGTCACCAAGGACGACACCACCCTCATCGAGGGCGCCGGCTCCGAGGACGAGATCAAGGGCCGCATCCAGCAGATCCGCAACGAGATCGACAACACCGACTCCGACTGGGACCGCGAGAAGCTGCAGGAGCGCCTGGCCAAGCTCGCCGGCGGTGTCGCGGTCGTGAAGGTCGGCGCCGCCACCGAGGTCGAGCTCAAGGAGAAGAAGCACCGCATCGAGGACGCCCTGTCGGCCACCCGCGCCGCGATCGAAGAGGGCGTCGTCGCCGGTGGCGGCACTGCGCTGCTCCGGAGCCGGGCTGCCGTTGGCAAGGTCGTCGACGAGCTGAAGGGCGACGAGTCCACCGGTGCCCGTACCGTCTACCAGGCGCTCGAGTGGCCGGCGCGGCTGATCGCCGACAACGCCGGGCTCGAGGGTGCGGTGGCGGTGCGCCACATCGAGAGCGAGACCGGCACGATCGGCCTCAACGCCCTGACCGGCGACTACGAGGACCTGGTGAAGGCGGGTGTGATCGACCCGGCCAAGGTCACCCGCGCCGCACTCCAGAACGCGGCCTCGATCGCCGGCCTGGTGCTGACGACCGAGTCGCTCGTGGCCGACAAGCCCGAGCCACCCGCCCCGGCGCCGGCAGGCGGCGGCGATCCGATGGGTGGCATGGGCGGCATGGGGATGATGTAGGCCCCGGCCGCTGCCGACACACCTGTCACGGGCCCGCCACCCCGGCGGCGGGCCCGTGACGCGCCACCGCTGCCGGCCGCCCGGGGGTTCGCCCTGGTCCGGGTTTTCGCTGTTGCCTCGGGGGACCTCGGCTACCGCCCGGCCGGGAGGTCGCTCGGGCCGACGTTCGCGACCAGCCAGCGGTTGAGGGGACCGAGCGAGCGCCAGCCGTCGGCGACCGTGTCCCGGGCGGCCGTGGAGTGCAGCCACGGGCCGGGCGCGTGGTCCCACCAGCCGATGATCCCCTTGAAGCGGAGGAGCTCGATGCGCGGGTGGTCGGCGCGGTAGCCGCGCGGTGTGGTCTTGAGCTCGTCGTGGGCGCCGACCTCGCCGTCCTTCCGGCGGATGTCGGCGACGATGGCCTCGAGCTCGGGCCCGGTCTTTTCGTCGTCGATCGCCTCACGCAGCCGGGCCAGCTGGTCGGACGCCGGCATGTAGGCGCCGCCACCCACCATGAGCCCCTCGGCCGACACGGACAGGTAGTACGTACCAACGCCCTCGTGCGCCCGGCCGATGACGGCGGCGGCGTTGGTCTTGTACGGGGACTTGTCCCGGGCGAACCGGGTGTCGCGGTTGGGCCGGAACACCTTGGCCTCGCCGAACTCCGGCCGGAGGTCCTCCAGTAGGTGCTCCAGCGGGGCACGGACCTCCCGCTCGTACCGCACCTTGTTGGCCTGCCACCAGTCCCTCGTGTTGTTGGCGGCCAGTTCCTCGTAGAAGCCGACGACCCCGGCCCCGAACCCCTCGAACAGCACGACGCGACTCTATGAGCGCCGAGCCCCGGAATCACGCAGGCGCGGCTGGGCCGACAATCGGCCAGCACACCTCGGCACGGCCGTCCGCCAGGTAGTGCTCGCGGATCGGCCCGGGCGCAGCGATGCCGCGCTCGGCGACCACCGTGCCCAGCGCGCCGTACGTGCGGTCGATGTCGTCGAACGGCCCGCTGTGGACCATCACCGCCAGGTCGCCGCCGGCGATCTCGCGACCGGTCGCCCGCGTCGCTCGCGGCTGCGGGACCGACCCGCGGACCGGCACGAACGCCACGACCTGTCCCGCGCCATGCTCGAAGAGCTCGTCGGGGTACAGGGCCCCGTCCGGCCCCGCGGGATCGATGCCTGCGCCCCTGAGCGCGTCGTGCAGATCTGCGAGCGCGCCGCCCAGCCACGCAGCGCACTCGTCGAAGCCGATCGGTTCGGCGATCGCCAGGGCCGGGATCGCCGGCACCGAGCGCAGCTCGACCGTGGGGGGCGACTCGGCGTCCTGCAGCAGCGCCTGGAGCGACGCGACGGTGGTCTGGGTGCGGCTGAGTTGCTCCTGCATGTCGCGGAGGTGCACGAGGATGGCCTCGTTCCGGGAGGCGACGTCCGGAGCCGCGAGCACGGCGCGGATCCGGTCCAGCGGCATGGCGAGGTCGCGGAATCGCCTGATCGCCTGTGCGGTGGCGACCTGGTGGGTCGAGTAGAGCCGGTACCCCGACGAGGGGTCGACGGCGGTGGGTTCGAGCAGGCCCACGTCGTGGTAGTGGCGGAGCGCCTTGACGCTCAGGTAGGTCATCTTCGAGAACTGCCCGATCGTCACCATCGCGTCCACGGCGCCGTCTCCTTCCTCTTCGCCACCTCGCGGCCTAGGCCACCGCGACAGCGTCGAGGGTCCGCCGCATGGCCACGACCCCCAGGTCCATCATCCCCTCGACCGCCGGCGCCACGTCATCGGGGAGCACGTCGGCGATCCAGACCAACAGCGTCCCCCCGCCGGGCCCGGGCGTCACCTCGAACGACGCGTTGTGGTGGGTGGAGCCCAGCGGCCCCTCGACCGCGGCGTACGCCACCCGGCGGCGATCGTCGTCGACGTCGACGATCAGCTCCCGCACCACCGCGCCGTTGGCGAAGGTCACCACCCTCGCCGCCAGGTCTGCCTCCATCGTCGTGTCGACCACGAACTCCCGAGCCAGGCGGCGGTGCACGGCGCCGACGTCGCGGATCACGTCCCATACCTCGTCGGGGTCCCGAGCGAGCTCGATCTCTCTCCGTAGTGAAGCCATGCGGGCATGGTCGGGCCTACCCCAAGGGGAGGGTCAAGCGACGATCGCGGGCGCCCGCGGGCCGACCGCACGTCAACCGCCGCTGACGGCCTCCAGCTCGTCGTCCACCACGGGCGACGGATCGTCGGCGCCGGCGAGCCAGCCGTCGGGCAGGGTCACCCGCACCGGCCCGGAGGTCTTGCCCCGCGGCTGGGCGGTGGCCCCGGGGAGGGGGCGCAGCTCGGGGTCGAGCCGGTCGAGCTCCGTCTCGAACCCGGCCAGTGTGGCGGCGGCGGTTAGCCGCCGGCGGACCGCCCCGCCCACGGGATAGCCCTGCAGGTACCAGCCCACGTGCTTGCGGACGTCGCGCACCGCCACCGGCTCGGTCAGCCAGTCGGCCAGGAGCCGGGCATGCCGCCGGAGCACGTCACGCACCTCGCCGAGGGGCGGCGGGGGTGGGGCATCCCGGCCGGCGAACGCCAGCGCCAGGTCGCGGAACAGCCACGGGCGTCCCAGGCAGCCGCGGCCGACGACGACGCCGTCGCACCCGGTGGCCTCGATCATCCGGAGGGCGTCCGTGGCCTCCCAGATGTCGCCGTTGCCGAGCACGGGGATGGCGGTGACGGCGGCCCTGAGCGCGGCGATCGCCGACCAGTCCGCTCGGCCGGAGTAGTGCTGCTCTGCCGTGCGGGCGTGGAGCGAGACCGCGGCCGCCCCCTCGTCCTCGGCGATGCGGCCCGCGTCGAGGAACGTGCGCAGGCGGCCGTCGACGCCGATCCGCAGCTTCACCGTGACGGGTGCGGCGCCGGCCCCGCCGACCGCGGCGCGCACGATGTCGCGGAACAGGGCGCGGCGCACGGGCAACGCAGCCCCGCCGCCCTTCCTCGTCACCTTGGCCACCGGGCAACCGAAATTGAGGTCGATGTGGTCGGCGCGCTGCTCCCCGGCGAGGAACCGGGCGGCCTCGCCGATCGCCCACGGCTCGGTGCCGTACAGCTGGATCGACCGCACCGGCTCGTCGTCGGCGAAGCGGGCCAAGCGGAGGGTCTTGGCGTTGCGCTCGGCAAGGCCGCGCGCCGTGATCATCTCGCTGACGAACAGGCCGCCGGGTTCGAACGCCCGGCACAGCCGCCGGAACGGCGCGTTGGTGATGCCCGCCATCGGCGCCAGCACCACCGGCGGCCACACCCGCAAGGCGCCGATGCGCAGCGGGGGCCAGGCGACGTCCCGGTCGGCGTTCCGGTCAAGGGTCACGGCGTGTGGGCCCACAGGTCGGTGATCGCGATTCCGAGGTCGGCCAGCAGTGTCCGCAGCAGCGGGAGCGACAGCCCGATCACCGTGCCGTGGCTGCCGTCGATCCCGGTCACGAAGGGCGCACCGTACCCGTCGATCGTGCATGCTCCCGCCACGGTCAGTGGCTCACCGGTGGCGATGTACGCCTCGATCTCGGCGTCGGACGGGCTGCCGAAGTGCACCACCGTGTCGGCGACGCCCGACGTCCGGCGGCCGCTCCCCAGGTCGATGACCGCGTGGCCCGTCGTGAGGACGCCCGATCTGCCCCGCTGCTCCCGCCACCAGGCGCGGGCCTGGTCCGCCGACGCCGGCTTGCCCCGCACCTCGCCGTCGATCTCGAGCAGGGAGTCGCATCCGACCACGAGCGGCGCGGGATGGCCCGGCAGCGTTGCGCCGTGGAGCCGGCGGGCGATCGCTGCGGCCTTGCGCTCGGCCAGCGTGCGGGCGGACTCGCCGGCGGAGAGCCCCGCCACGCCGTCCTCCGCCACCCCGCTGACCATGACATCGGGCTCCAGGCCGGCCGCGCGGAGCAGGGCCAGGCGCGCCGGCGAGGCCGAGGCGAGGACGAGGCGGCGGATGGGCACGCCAGCCAGCCTGGCACGAGTGGCCATCCGCTCGGCTCCTAGTGGGCCCTCGCGGAAGTCATCGTGGCGTCTCGCCGGCCAGTTTCGCCGCTGGACGTCGTCCTCGTCGTCGCCGCAGCCGCTGGCTGCGCCTTCCTCCTGCGTCCTCGCCAGCGACGAATCTGACACGGCGATACATC
>DATFVX010000102.1:0-8133 GCA_035259985.1 Acidimicrobiales bacterium
GTGCTGGCCGTTGTCGAACCACAGGTCGTTGTGGCGGAACGACCAGGTCGCCCCGCCGAGGCGCCGGCGCCGCTCGACGAGCGTCACCTCGGCGCCGGCGTCGGCGCACGCCAGGGCCGCGGCCATCCCGGCCAGCCCCCCGCCCACCACGCAGATGCGGGGCCGCGTCATCCCCGGGGCCCGATCGGGAACGGCACCAGGCTGCGGGCGGCGACGCCCACCTTCTGGCCGGTGGTGAGCGAGATGCGGCCACGCAGGACCGCCCCGGGGTCGCGCTCGATCTGGTCGAGCAGCCGGTGGTAGATGCCGGCCATGGCGGCCACGCAGGCCCGGGAACGGTGGTCGAGGTGCGGCAGCACGCCGAGCCCGCGCTCGTACCACGCACGGGCGCGCTCGGCCTCGAACGTCAGCAGCGCCGCCAGGCCGTCGGCCGGCCCGGTCGCGTCGGGCGCGCAGCCGAAGCGGGCCAGGTCGTCGGCCGGCAGGTAGACCCGGCCCAGCCGGTCGCGGTCCTCGACCAGGTCGCGCAGGATGTTGGTGAGTTGGAGCGCGACGCCGAGGTCGTCGGCCAGCGGCGCGGTGACCTCCGGCCGATCGGTGCCGAAGATCGCGAGGGACAGCCGGCCGATCGACCCGGCGACCTGCCGGCAGTAGGCGACGAGCTCGTCGAACGTGGCGACGCGGGCGACGACGAGGTCGCGCCGGCAGCCCTCGAACAGGTCGTCGACCGCCCCCGGCGGCAGCGGGTAGCGGCGGACCACGTCGGCGAGCGCCACCAGGACGGCATCGTCGGGGTCACCGTCGGGGTCATCGTCAGTGTCATCGTCGGGGTCGGTGGCCACCCGCTGGGGGTCGCCGTCGGCGGCGCCGGCCAGGGTGCGCGTCACCCGGTCCTGCAGCGCGTCGAGGGCCCGGGCCCGCGCGTCGGTGGGGCCGGGCTCGTCCACGATGTCGTCCACGCGCCGAGCCAGTGCGTACACCACCGCCATCGCCCGCCGCTTCGGCGGCGGCAGCAGGGCGATGCCGTAGGCGAAGTTCCTGGCCTCCCGGCGGGTGATCGCCGCGCAGGCCGCGTAGGCCCGCTCGAGCCCCGGCTCGCCGCGCGCGTCGGGCCCGTTGCGCCGCGCCGCCGGTGCGCCTGAGGCCAGGACCCGGAGCGCATGACGCAGCGTCCGGGGCCGGCTGGGTCGGGTCGGGCCCGCCAGCACGTCGTAGCCGGCGGCCTCGATGGCGTCGGCCGCCGCCAGGCCGCCGGCGACGTAGCCGGCGACCGCCACCCGGGACCAGCCCCGCAGCGACCGCGACAGCGGGATCCCCGCTGCCAGCAGCTCCCGGGCGCGCGCCAGCTCGTACGCCACGGCGGCGCGCAGGGCGGTCGAGGCGACCGGCGCCGTCAGGTCGCCGTCGGCCACGCCGAAGCGCCGCAGGTCGTCGGCGGGCAGGTAGATGCGGCCTGCGGCGGCATCCTCGCCCACGTCCTGCAGGTGCTCGACCACCTGGAGGCCGCTGCACACGCGGTCGGACAGGGCCTGGCGCTCGGGGGTCAGCGCCCCCGCGATCGCCAGCACGGCCGTGCCGATGGGGTTGGCCGACAAGCGGCAGTAGCCGAGCAGGTCGTCCCAGCTCGCCTGGCGCACGACCGACTGGTCCCGCCGATTGGCGGCGATCAGGTCGAGGAACGGCGCCGCCGTCAGCCCGGTGGCGGCGATCGTGCCGCTCAGCCGGGCAGTGACCGGGTGGCTGGGCCTGCCCTCGATCGCCGCCCGCAGGTCGCCCTCGAGCCAGCCGAGGGCCGCGGTGCGGTCGCCGCGATGCTCGTCGCCGAGGTCGTCGGTCAGCCGGGCGAACGCATAGACGGCGAGCAGGTGCTCTCGGGCTTCTCGCGGCACGAGCCGCGTGACCACCGGGAAGTTCTCGTGGTCGGCCCGGGCCAGGAGCTGGGCCTCCGGCGGCAGGTCGACGGGTTGGTGCGTGGGGTCGCCCGGTTGGATCGCCACTGCGGTCTCGCCCATGACGCCGATGGTCCCCGCTTTCGTACAAGAATCTGACCCAGTGGTCAGAGACGTTGTACGTAACTAACAGCATGAGGACCCGGCTCCGCAACCCCCCGGATCACCCGGCGCCCAAGACGGCGCGCATCGTCTCGCGCGCCAGCTGGACGATGAGCGCGACGGCCCGCTCGCGCGGCGTCCCCTGTCCGGTGAGGACGGGTCCGACCCCGTCGACGAAGCAGGCCAGCGCCGCATCGGCCAGCTCTCGGTGGCCCGGCTGCCCGCGCAGGCTGCCCGCCGTCAGCTCCAGCAGCAGCATGAAGCCGGGCCTGGCCGACATGACCAGCGCCACCATCGCCGCCGGTGGGTCCAGCTGCCCGCCGGCGCGGTCGGCCGCAGCCCGGACCTCCCCGACCACACCCGCGACGACGGACTCGACCGCCGCCGCGAACAGCGCCTCCTTGGACTCGAAGTGGCGATAGACGCTGCCCTTGGCCGTCCCCGCCCGGGCCGCCACGTCGCTGACGGCGACCTCGCCGTAGCCGCGGGCCGCGAACAGGTCGACGGCCGCGGTCACGATCCGCTCGCGCGCCGCGTCGGGCACGTCGGACCGGCCCGTCAGCGCCGCCTCCCACGCGTCGGTGTGGAACGCCTCCTCGTCGCCGCTGGCATCAATGAGCTGGGGCAGGACCTCCCGGATCGCGGCCAGCGGCAGCCGCCTCCGCTCGCGCAGCACGCGGATGAGCCGGAGCGCCTGGACGTGCTGGTCGCTGTAGCGGAAACGGTTCGCACCCACCCGCTCGGGCGGCGGCAACAGCCCGGCGTTGCGGTAGTGGTGGATGGTGGTCGCCGGGATCCCGGTCCTCTCGACCAGCTGACCAATCGTGTAGCGCGTGGGGTCGGTCATGCGGGTACGTTCCGCAGGGCGGCGGTGAGACGTGGGGACGATCGAGGAGGCACCGCAGCATGAGGACCGTGGTGATCACCGATTCGAGCGGGCGGCCGTCGCGGCCCCCTGCGGCCGGCCAGGTCGTCGTGGTGCCCATCACCATCCTGCTCGCCGACCGGCAGATCCCCGACGACCGGATCGACCCGAGGGTCGTGGATGCGGCGCTGGCGCAGGGCGAGCCCATCAAGACCCGGGCCCCGGGCGTGATCGACTACCTCGACGCCGTCGAGAGCACCGACGCCCAGGCGGCGGTGATCCTCACCCCGGCCGCCGAGCTCACCGCCATGTGGCGGCACGCCTGCCACGCCCCCTGGCTGGCGGACCGGCCGGTCGCAGTGGTGGACACTCGCACGGCGGCGTCCGGCCAGGCCCTGGTGGCCGAGGCCGCCGCACATGCGGCCATGGACGGCAACGGCTCGCTCGCCGACGTCGTGGCCGCCGCGCAGGGCGCGGCGGCCCGGGTTCGGGTCATCGGGGCGGTCGGGACCGCCGAGCCCCTCGTGGCCGCCGGCATGGTCGAGCTCGAGCGCGGGCGGGGGCGGCCGACGATCTTCGAGGCGCGCCAGGGGACGGTCGAGCCGCTGCGGGTCCTCGACGGCGAGGACCCGGTGACGGCGCTCGCGGACCTCTACCGCCGCGAGCGCGGTGCCGGCGACCCCGTCGCCTTCACCGGCGCGGGCGCCGGGCGCGGCGTGGAGGCCATGGCCGAGCGCCTGGCCGAGCTGGTCGGATCCGACCGGCCGCCCGAGGTCTGCAGCGCGGCGATGACCGTCTATACGGGCCGGGGCGTGATCGGCATCGCCTGGCTCGACCGCGCCTGACGCGTTCACGCCGGCAAGTTATCCCGACCCGTTCTCGCGCCCGGATTGGTCGTCGGAACGACCAATCCGGGCGCGAGAACGAGAGGAGAGGACAGGGCCCGCCGCGCCGACCGCACCGCCTCCACCACCTCGGCGGGACGGTGCCACACCTGCTCCTCGGTCACCTCGACCACCACGAACCCCGCCTCCCTCAACGCCGCGAGCCGCCGTGCGTCGTGCTCACGGTCGACGAGCGCGGAGTGGTAGTGCTCGCTCTGCACCTCGACGATCAGCGGGAGGCGGGCGTCGCGAAAGTCGACCCGGCCCACCCAGTGGTCACCACCCGAGTCGACCTGGCGCCGCATCGGCGGCTCGCCCGCGCGCTCGAGCACGGCCACGAACCGATGCTCGAGGTTGCTCGCCGGGGGGACGTAGTCGTCGCCCCGCTGCTCGAGCAGCTCCCGGAGAAGGCGGACGCCGCCGCGGCCCCGGACCGCCACTTCGTCCAACGTGCGGCGCAGCGACCGCCCGGACAGCAGCCGCCGGCGCCACAGGTCGTCGAGCGCACGCTCCGCCCGAGCCGGATGCTCGCTGGCGCACAGGTGCAGCACCACCACCTCGGGGCGGACGATCGGCACCCGGTCGAGCACGGTCACGTGGGCGGACCGCAACCCACCCATCGCGTGGAGGACGTCGGCGACGCCGGTGCGCCGGCCTGTCACGCCCCGCGGCCGCACGACGTGCACGGGCGAGAGCCGGAACCCCGGCACGTCCCAGAGCGCGGCGGCCGTCGGCCCGCACGCGAACGCGCCGGGGGAAGCGTCGAGGACCGCCGCCAGCACCCCCTGACGGTCGGATCGTGGGGCCCCGGCAACCCGGAGTACGCGTGCGCCCACCGGTTGGAGCTGGCCGGTCCGCACTCGGTGCCGCAGCCCCGCGCGGGTGAGGCCGGCGGCGCGGGCTTCGGCGGCGAGCACCAGGCCGTGCTGGCGCTCGCCGAGCTGGAGGATCGGGTCGATGGCGTGCATCGGCCGATCCTCCCCGCGCCCTGTGACATTCGAGGTGCGCCCCCGCATCCCCCTCGTTCTCGCGCCCGGAACGGTCGTCCCGGCGACCACTTCAGGCGCGAGAACGGAGCCCTAGCACCTTCTCCGCGTTGTGGCGCAGGAACTTGGGCCACACGTCGTCCTTGAACTGCACGCCCGGCAGCTCGCCCATGATGCGCTCGAGCGACAGGCCCATCGGGAAGTACCCGGCGTAGATGACCTTGTCGGCGCCGCGGGTGTTGGCGTAGTCGATGATCGCCCGCGGGTAGTACTTCGGCGCGAAGGCGCTGGTGGAGTAGTACAGGTTGGGCCACTTGAGCATCAGCTTCACGGCCAGGTCGGCCCAGGGCTCGCAGCCGTGCCGGGTCACGAAGACCAGCTCCGGGAAGTCGTAGCAGACCTCGTCGATCAGCTCGACGTGCTGGCACGCGAACCGCAGGCGCGGGCCGGGGATCCCGGCGCAGCAGAACACGGCGATGCCCAGCTCCACGCACTTGGCGTAGATCGGGTACATCTTCTTGTCGTTGATCGGCACCTGCGGGAACGTCCCGGCGGGGAAGACGCCGATCGAGCTGATCCCCCAGGCGTCGTGCGCCCTGCCGATGGCCCGGAGGGCGTCCATGCCGTCGTTGGGGTCGACCGACAGCTGGGGAATGAAGCGCTCGGGGAACTCACGCACGGCCCGTTCCCCGAGCTCGCCGTTCACGCCGATCACGCCCTTCTCGACCCCCCAGAGGTCCATCTCTCGCAGCGTGATGCCCAGGGGGTCGGCCTCCTTGTCGAGCCGCTTGTCGGGGACGTCCTTGAACATGTACTCGACGGGAAACTCGAAGTCCTCCTTGGACTCCCGGTCATGCGTCTGCCTGGTGATGAAGGCGTACTGCTTGCGCATGTTGCGGGACGGAAAGCCGATCATCGTGTCGATGATCCCGATGTCCAACGGGGGCGTCATGTCGCTGGTTCTAGCAAGGGTGCTGCGCGGATGCCGGGTCGAGGCTAGGAAGTAGCCATGTCGCTCGACCCCGACACGACCACGGCCACCGAGACACCCGCCGCCGCCGAGGGTGATCCCGAGCCCAGCCGCCAGCGGATCGTCGTGGGGGTCGACGACTCCGAGCAGGCGGCGGCGGCGCTGCGCTGGGCGCTGGACGAGGGCGTCCTCCGGCAGGCGACCGTGGAGGTCGTGCACGCCTGGTCGCCGCCCGTGTCGGCCCTGCCCTTCGGCGCCACGTTGCACCTGCGGGGGAACGAGGAGGAGATCGACGCGCTCGCGCGGGCGTCGGTGGACAAGCTCGTCGACGGCGCACTGGCGGAGATGGACGCGCAGCCCCCCGAGGTCCTGCGCACGATCCTGCCCGGTGCGCCGGCGCTGACCCTGGTCGAGGTGGCCGAGTCGGCCGACCTGTTGGTGGTCGGCTCGCACGGACGCACGGGCCTGAGCCGGCTGGTGATCGGCTCGGTGGCGATGGCGTGCGTGCAGCACGCGCCCTGCCCGGTGGTGGTGGTCAGGACACCGCCAGAGGACTGAGCCGCCGCACCTCGCTGCCGCCGCCCGCCGCTGTCATCCGGGCGGTGAGCTGGGGCTACCTTTCGGCTCATGCGGACGACCAGCCGGCGGAGGCTCGACACGGCCCTGGTGGCCGGCGGCAGCCTGGCCATCGGCGCGGTGGCGCTCATCGGCGGCGTCGTCGGCGACACCGAGCGCGTCGAACGACTGTGGACGACAGCGGTGGTGTCCGACGACGGAGCCGCGCAGGTCACCGAGGTGATCGACTACGACTTCGGGGCCCTCAGCGACAGGCACGGCATCTTCCGCGTCGTCCCGGACGTCTCGCCGGACGCACCGATCACGGTCGACTCCCCCGACGCACCCGACGCCATCGAGGTGACACCCGAGACGACGAACGGCCGTGGGGGCGTCAGGATCCGGATCGGCGATCCCGGCGTCACCGTCTCGGGCCGTCACCGCTACCGCATCGAGTACCCGCTGCCGGGGGTGGCGCGCGGGACGACGCTCGACTGGGAGGCGGTCGGCACCGCCTGGGAGGTGGGCATCGACGAGGCCGAGATCCATGTGGTCGCCCCGTTCGAGCTGCGTGACCCGATCTGTTCGGTGGGGGTCACGGGGTCGCAGGGAGGGTGCGACGTCACCGAGGTGGCGCCCGGCCACCTGATGACCACCGTGAAGGGCCTCGACGCCGGCGAGGGCGTCTCCATCGAGGCTCGCACGGGGAGCGACCTGCCGACGCCGCCGGCGGCGCCCGAGCCGCCGGCCTCGCCCCCGGACGACCCCGGGACGGGGCTGGCGCCGCCCGCGGGCTCCGCGGCCGCCGGCGCGCTGGTCGGGGGGTTGTCCACTGCCTGGCTGGTGCGCCGGGCCGGCCGGGAGCGGGTCGGCGCCGGGGGGCCCGCAGACGCCGCGTGGGCCGGACCGGACGCCTCGACGAGCTGGACGCGCGTCGACCAGAAGGAGCTCGAGGCGATGGCCACCACCGAGTTCGCGCCGCCGGCCGAGCTCGACCCGCCCCATGGCGGCATCGTGCTGACCGAGGAGGTGCGGCCCGAGCACAAGGTGGCCTGGCTCATCCAGATGGCGATCGACGGCACCGTCGACATCGGCTCCAACGGCGCCGAGGACGCCGGGCCCGCGGGCACGGCCGCCTGGGTGCCGTGGAGCGGCGGCGACGACCTCCGCCTGGTCCGCACCGGGCACGGCACCGCCGAGGACGCCGCCATCCTCGACACCGCCTTTGCCGGCCGCGACGCGGTCGAGCTCGGGGCCTACGACTCGAACTTCGCCCGGGCGTGGAGCAACCTCCAGGGCCAGCTGCTGGCGTGGCGCGACACCAGCGGCATGTGGGATCCCAACGGCGGCACGCGCAAGGTCACGGCTCGCGTGCTGGGCATCATCGGCGTGGTGGCCGGGGCGCTGGGCGCGGCGGCGGGCGGCGCTCTGGCCAACCAGCGCGGCCCGGCCTGGCTGGCGCTGGCCGCGCTGGGCGGCGTCGTGGCCGGCGCCGGGCTTGCGGCGGCCCTGCGGGCCTGGGAGCTGCGCGTGCGCACCCCGGCCGGCTCGGCGGCGTGGCTGCGGGTCGAGTCGTTCCGGCGCTTCCTGGCGAGTTCCGAGGCGTACCACGCCGAGGAGGCGGCCAAGCGCGGTGTGCTGCGGGAGTACACGGCGTGGGCGGTGGCCGTGGGCGAGATCGACCGCTGGCAGCGGGCCGTCTCGGCGGCGTCGATCGCGCCCGAGACGGCCGGCCTGGCGTACGCGTACATGGCGCCGCTGTTGCTGACGTCGACGACGTCCGCGGCCACGGCGCCGTCGTCGAGCGGTGGCGGGGGCTTCG
>DATFVX010000103.1:0-13333 GCA_035259985.1 Acidimicrobiales bacterium
GCCCCGCACCGAGAGCTGGTGGGGCTGGGGCGAGGGCAAGCGGGTGGTCGAGCACCTCTTCCACACCGGCGAGGTCACGGCCGTCCGGCGCAACGGCTTCTCCCGGGCGTACCTGTTGCCGGAGCGGTGGCTCCCGGCGGAGGTGCTGGGCGCGCCCACGCCGGACGAGGCCGACGCCCGGCGCCAGCTGCTGCTCGTGGCCGCCCGTGCCCACGGCGTCGGCACCGCCCGCGACCTGGCCGACTACTACCGGCTCAACGTGCCGGCGGCGGCGCCCCTGCTGGCCGAGCTGGCGGCCGACGGGTCCCTGCTACCGGTCCGGGTCGAGGGCTGGCGCCAGCCCGCCTACCTGCATCCCGAGGCGCACCTCCCGCGGCGCCGGCTGCGCACCCGGGCGCTCCTGTCGCCGTTCGACTCGCTGATCTGGGAGCGCCAGCGGACCGAGCGGCTGTGGGACTTCGCGTACCGCATCGAGATCTACACGCCGGCCGCCAAGCGCGTGCACGGCTACTACGTGCTGCCCTTCCTGCTCGACGAGGCGCTGGTCGGCCGCGTGGACGTCAAGGCCGAGCGCCGGGCCGGCGTGCTCCGGGTGAGGGCCGCCTGGGCCGAGGACGGCGTGGCCGACCGGGAACGGGTCGCCGCCGAGCTCGCGGCCGAGCTGGCGGCGATGGCGGCGTGGCTCGGCCTCGGCGAGGGGGTGGCCGTCGACCGCAGGGGCAGCCTGGCGCCGGAGCTGCTCCGGCAGGTGTCCTGACCCGTTCCTGGCGCAGGATCGGTTGCCGAGCAACCACGTCCGCGGCGACGAAGCGCCGGCGTCAGCCCTCGTAGCGGTCCACGAACGTGCGGTCGACCGCGGGCAGGCGCCGGGGTGGGCCGAGCGCCCGGGCCGGGCGCCCGATGGGCACGACGGCCATGGGCTCGAACCCTTCGGGCAGCTCGACGATGTCGCGCAGCTCGGCGGCCGCAACCGTGGTGAGGGTGGTCAGCGCGGAGCCGTACCCCAGGGCGTTGGCCGCGAGGAGCAGGTTCTGCACGGCCGGGAACACCGACGCCGGCAGCGTGGCGCGCGTCGTCCGGTCGCGGCCGTCGCCGGCGACGACCACCAGCACCGGGGCGTCGCCAAAGCCCGAACGGATGGCGCCGTCGACCTCGGCGAAGAGGTCGGCGGCCAGGCGTGGGCGGGAGTGGTCACCTGCGCCACCCTCCCACAGCCCGCGGGTCAGCTCGGCGATGCGCCGCCGCCGGTCGGGGTCCCGCACGACGACGAACACCCACGGCTGGGCATTCTCGGCGCTGGGCGCGTGCACGGCGGCGTCGAGCATCCGCGCGACATGCTCGTCCGGGACCGGGTCGGGGGCGAACTCGCGGCATGCGCGCTGGCGCAGCACCACGTCGAAGAATCCGGGACCGTCGCCCAAGGGCGGCGAGGCTAGTGGGCGCTAGCCCGGCAGCGTGAGGATCTCGGCGCCGTCGTCGTTGACCAGCAGCGTGTGCTCGAACTGGGCGGTGCGTCGCCGGTCGACCGTGACCGCCGTCCAGCCGTCGCTCCAGAGCTGGTGCTGCCAGGCACCCATCGTGATCATCGGCTCGATCGTGAAGGTCATGCCCGGCTCGATGACGGTGGTTGCCCGCGGGTCGTCGTAGTGCGGGATCTGCAGGTCGCTGTGGAACTGCTCGCCGATGCCGTGACCGACGAAGGCGCGCACCACCCCGTACCCGTGGCCCTCGGCGTGGTCCTGGATCGCCCGCCCGATGTCGCGGATCGGGCGGCCGGGCGAGACCGCCGCGATGCCGCGCTCCAGGCACTCGCGGGTCACGCGGATCAGGTCCGCCGAGCCGTCGTCGATGGTGCCGACCGGGAAGGTGGCGTTGGTGTCGCCGTGGACGCCGTCGAGGAAGATCGTGACGTCGAGGTTGACGATGTCGCCGTCGATGAGCGCCCGGTCGTCGGGGATGCCGTGGCAGATGACCTCGTTGACCGAGGTGCAGAGCGACTTGGGGAAGGCCCCGTAGTTGAGCGGGCTGGGGTAGCCGCCCCGCCTGATGCACTCCTCGTGGCACAGCGCGTCGAGCTCGTCGGTCGTGACACGCGGGGCGACCGCTGCGCCCACGACCTGCAGCACCTCGGCGGCGGCCCGGCCGGCCCGGCGCATGCGCTCGATCACCTCGGGCGACCGCACGTGCGGCTCGGGCCGCCGCACCGGCACGCCGGTCTCGGCGTAGGGCGGCCGGGGGATGTCCGCCGGCACGGCGCGTGGCGGGCCCACGCGCCCCGGGCGGATGTGGTCGGTGCTGGCCTTGTGGCAGCGCTTGAACTTCCGGCCGCTGCCGCACCAGCAGGGGTCGTTGGCCTTGAGGGCGAAGGCGGTCATCGAGCTGGTGGCCATGGCCCGTCCAGGCTACCGACCGCGCCCGGCCGCGCTGCGCAGCTGGACACGCGGAATGATGGGGTCCGGCAACCCCGCCCGAGCCCCATCGGGCGCAACCGCCAGGAGGTGACGATGCAGGTCGTGCTCGAGGGCATCGAGCTGCGCGTCGCGCGGATGCCCCTCGCCGAGCCCTTCGTCACCGCGCACGGCACGCGGCGCCACCGCGACGTCGTGGTGGTGCGGGCGGTGGCGGCGGAGGGACCGGCGGGCTGGGGGGAGTGCGTGGCCGAGCCGGAGCCGACCTACTGGCCGGAGTACTCCGCCGGAGCGCTGCACGTCCTGGAGCATCACCTGGTCCCGCGCCTGCTCGAGGGCCGGTCCCTCCGTGAGGTCCGGGGCCACCACATGGCCAAGGCCGCGCTCGAGTGCGCCGCGCTCGACGCCGGCCTACGCGCGGAGGGCCGCTCGGTGGCGGCCTTCCTGGGTGCCACGCGCCCGGTCGTGCCGACCGGCATCGCCGTGGGCATCTCCCGGACGATCGACGGCCTGATCGAGGCCATCGTGCGCTGGCGCGACCAGGGCCACCGGGCCTTCAAGATCAAGATCCGGCCGGGCTGGGACGTCGACCCGGTGCGGGCGGTGCGCAACGACGTCGG
This sequence comes from Acidimicrobiales bacterium, assembly GCA_035259985.1. Lineage (GTDB taxonomy): Bacteria > Actinomycetota > Acidimicrobiia > Acidimicrobiales > VFJN01 > DASQUK01. Next base: position 3,029 of record DATFVX010000103.1, read on the forward strand.
CGACGAGGTCGCCCTCCTGGTCGATGCCAACGGCAGCTTCCGCAGCGACAACCCGGACGACATGGCGACGCTCGGACGGCTCGCCGGCCCCGACGTTGGGCTGGTCGCGATCGAGCAGCCCTTCGCCGCCGACGACCTCGTGGGCCACGCCCGCCTCGCCCGCCAGATCGACGTGCCGGTGTGCCTCGACGAGTCGATCGGCTCGCTGGCCGACCTCGACACGGCCCTGGCGCTCGGGGCGTGCGGCGCGGTGAGCCTCAAGGCCGGGCGGGTCGGCGGTCTGGTCGAGGCCCGGCGGGTGCACCAGCGCTGCCGCGACGCCGGCGTGTCGCTCCGCTGCGGCGGGATGCTCGAGACCGGCATCGGCCGTGCGGTCAACCTGGCGGTCGCGGCGCTGCCGGGATGCAACCTGCCGCCGGACCTGGGCCCGTCGTCGCGTTACTTCTCGACGGACCTCACGCCCCCGTTCGACTCGCGGGGTGGCACCATGATCGTGCCCAGCGGGCCCGGCCTTGGGGTGGAGCCGCTGGCGGAGGTGCTCGAGGACATGACGGTGAGCAAGCGCACGCTGCGGGCGCCAACGTGACCGCCCGGGATTCGGGCGAGGAGCCCGCCCCCACGGGCGCCGACGCGCTGCCGGTGACCGCCGACGACGTTGTGGCCGCCGCAGAGCGCCTGGCCGGCTCGATCGAACGCACCCCCAGCGCCCACTCACGGACCCTGTCCCAGGTGCTCGGGTGCCACGTGGTGGTGAAGTTCGAGAACCTGCAGTTCGTCGCCTCGTTCAAGGAACGCGGCGCGCTCAACAAGCTGCTCCAGCTCGACGACGGCGAGCGCGCCAAAGGCGTCATCGCCATGTCGGCCGGCAACCACGCCCAGGCCGTCGCCTATCACGCCAGCCGCCTGGGGATCGACGCCACCATCGTGATGCCCACCAACACGCCCTTCGTGAAGGTCCAACGCACCCGCGAGCTGGGAGCGACCGTCGTGCTCCGCGGCGAGGGCCTGGCGGAGGCCGAGGCCGAGGCCGTGCGCCTCGCCGGCGACGAGGGCCGGACGTACGTGCACCCGTTCGATGATCCCGCCGTCATCGCCGGCCAAGGGACCTGCGCCCTGGAGATGCTGGCCGACGACCCCGACCTCGACGCCCTGGTCGTGCCCGTCGGCGGCGGCGGCCTGTTCGCGGGCATGGCGGTCGCGGCGCGCAGCCTGTCACCGTCGATCGAGCTCGTCGGCGTGCAGACGGAGCGCTACCCCTCCATGGCCGCACACGTCAACCACGCAGACTGGCCGTGTGGCGGGTCGACCATCGCCGAGGGCATCGCCGTCCCCCGCGCCGGCGACCTGACCGGCCGCATCATCGCCGCCCTTGCCGACGACGTGATCACGGTGAGCGAGGAGGCCATCGAGCAGGGCATGAACCTGCTCCTGGAGATCGAGAAGGTGGTCGCGGAGGGCGCCGGCGCCGCCGGCGTCGCCGCACTCGTCGAGCAGCGGGAGCGCTTCGCCGGCAGGAAGGTGGGGGTGGTCATCACCGGCGGCAACGTCGACCCACGGCTGCTGGCGTCGGTCATCATGCGGGGGCTGATCCGCAGCGGGCGGCTGACGCGGCTGCACGTCGAGGTGCCCGACGTCCCGGGCAGCATGGGCGACGTCGCCACGATCCTCGGCCGAGCCGGGGCCAACATCGTCGAGATCCTCCACCAGCGCATGTTCGTGGACATGTCCGCCAAATCGGCGGAGATCCAGGTCACGATCGAGACGCTCGACCGCCACCACGTCCATCGCGTGGTCGCCGCCCTCGAGGAGGCCGGCTACTCGGCGTCGCTCGGCCGCTTCACCCACCACGAGGTGCCGCCGGCCTGAGGCGGCGCCACCATGGGTACGTTGTGGGCATGGATCCCGACCAGACCGGCGAGGCGTTCGACGACGAGCTGCTCGCCGACGAGTACCCGCCCGACGAGCCGCTGGGGGCCGACGACGAGGGCGTCACCGAGCTGGAGGAGCTGGGCGGGGAGTCGTTCGCGGAGCGCGACGAGCGCACCGAGCCGGAGGTGTGGGAGCGGCCGGCCGGGGCCGAGGGGCAGGACCCGGGTGTCGAGCTGGTGGGCGACGACGCCGGCGTGGCGGATGACGAGGCGGACCTCGTCGGCGAGCGGGTGGGGACGGAGGAAGGGGACGAGCAGGGGCCGCTCGCACCCGACGACGAGTTCAGCGGCGACGAGACCACCCGGGATGTCGTGACCGAGCGGGTGCCCCCGCCGGCCGAGGACGCCGCCGTCCACGTCGACGACGAGGCGCCTGGCGCCACGCCCTGACTCCCGCAAGCGCGGCGGCGAGATCTCCGCCCGGTCAGGGCGCCGCCGCCGACTACGACCCCGGGGTTCGTTGCGGCGGCCGCCGATCGGCAAAGGTTGGGTGTGCTCGACGCCGCCGTCGTGGGATCGGGTCCCAACGGGCTGACCGCCGCCGTGACGCTGGCGCGGGCCGGGTTGGAGGTCCGCGTGTTCGAGGCCGCCGAGAGCCCCGGGGGCGGCACCCGGACCGAGGAGCTCACGCTCCCGGGCTTCCACCATGACGTCTGCTCGGCGGTGCACCCGTTCGGCGTCGGGTCGCCCGCGCTGGCGGCGCTGCCGCTCACCGACCACGGGCTCGAGTGGCTGCACCCGGAGCTGGCGTTGGCCCACCCGCTCACCGACGGGTCCGCCGCGGTGCTGGCGCGTTCGGTCGACGAGACCGTGGCGTCGCTCGGCCGAGACGACGGGGCGTGGAGGCGCATGGTCGGGCCCTTCCTCGGCCGCTGGTCGGCGCTTGCGGGTGACGTCCTCCGCCCGATCGCCATGGGCCCTCCCCGCCACCCGCTGCTGCTGGCGCGCTTCGGCGTGAGGGCGGTGTGGCCGGCCCAGCTCGCGGTACGGGCGTTCAGGGAGGACCGCACCCGCATGTTGTTCGCCGGCATCGCCGGCCACGCCATCGTCCCGCCGACCTCGCCGCTCACGGCGTCGGTGGGGCTCATGCTGGCCCTCGCCGCCCACGAGGTGGGGTGGCCGGTGGCCCGCGGGGGCTCGCAGGCCATCGCCGACGCGCTCATCTCGTACCTCGAGTCGCTGGGCGGCGGCGTCGAAACCCGGACGCTCGTGACGACGGTCGGCCAGCTGCCCTCGGCCCGCGCCTACCTGTTCGACGTGTTGCCCCGCGACCTCGCTGCGATCGCCGCCGACCGGCTCCCGGGCGGGTACCGCGCTGCGCTCCGCCGCTACCGGCAGGGCCCGGCGGTCTTCAAGGTCGACTACGCACTCTCCGAGCCCGTCCCCTGGAAGGCCGAGGAGGCGCGCCGGGCGGCGACGGTCCACCTGGCGTCGTCGCTCCGGGAGATCCGGCGTGCGTTGTCCGCCGTCGCGTCCGGCCGCCCGCCGGATCCCCCGTTCCTGATCGCGGCCCAGCCGACGGTCGTCGACCCGTCACGCGCGCCCGCGGGGCGGCACGTCCTGTGGGCGTACGGTCACGTGCCACGCGGCTGGCGCGGCGACCTGACCGGCCCGATCGAGGACCAGATCGAGCGGTTCGCCCCCGGGTTCCGGGACCTGGTGCTGGCGCGGTCGGCCTGGGGGCCGCCGCAGCTGCAGGCCCACAACCGCAGCATGGCCGGGGGCGACATCGCCGGCGGCGCCTTCCAGGGCCGCCAGGTGTTGTTCCGGCCCGTCGTGGCGCGCGTCCCGTACGCCACGCCCGACCCGGCCATCTTCCTGTGCTCGGCGGCCACCCCGCCGGGCCCGGGCGTGCACGGCATGGCCGGGTACCTCGCCGCCAAGGTGGCGCTGCGCCGCCTCTTCGGCGTGACCGCCTGACCAGCCATCAGGCGCGAAGCTGGTGGTCCCGCGCCTGGGGGGAGCGACCGCATGGACTGGCTCGCGGCACCCGACTACTACCTGGCCCGGCTGGTGATCCAGCGGGGGCTCGGCGTCATCTACCTGATTGCGTTCGTCGTCGCCGTCACGCAGTTCCGCCCGCTGCTCGGCGAACGGGGACTGCTCCCCGTCCCCCGCTACGCCCGGCTGGCCGGCTGGTCCCGGGCGCCCAGCCTCTTCACGCTCCGCTACAGCGACCGCCTCCTCGCCGTCGTGGCGTGGACCGGGATCGGGCTCGCCGCGCTGGTCGTGCTCGGCCTGCCCGAGCGCGGGCCGATCGGCGTGTCGATGCTCGTCTGGTTCGCGCTGTGGGCGCTCTACCTGTCGATCGTCAACGTCGGCCAGACCTTCTACGGCTTCGGCTGGGAGTCGCTCCTGCTCGAGGCCGGGTTCCTGGCGATGTTCCTGGGGCCCGCCGAGGTGGCCCCGCCGCTGCCTGTGATCTTCCTGCTGCGCTGGCTCCTGTTCCGGGTGGAGTTCGGCGCCGGCCTCATCAAGCTGCGGGGCGATCCGTGCTGGCGGCGCCTGACCTGCCTCGACTATCACCACGAGACCCAGCCGATGCCGAACCCGCTCAGCTGGTGGTTCCACCGCCTGCCCGCACCCCTGCACCGCATGGAGGTCGCCGCCAACCACGTCACCCAGCTCGTCGTGCCGTTCCTGCTGTTCACGCCCCAGCCCTACGCCTCGGTCGCCGGCGTGATCATGATCGTCACCCAGGGCTGGCTCGTCCTGAGCGGCAACTTCTCGTGGCTCAACGTGGTGACCATGACGCTGGCATTCAGCGCCCTCGACAACCGGATCCTCGAGGTGGTCTTGCCCGCCTCGCCGCCGGCGAGCCTGGCCGACCCCCCGGCCTGGTTCGGTGCCCTGACCCTGGCGCTCGCGGCCACCGTCGCAGTCCTCAGCTGGTGGCCCGCCCGCAACATGCTGTCGTCGCACCAGGCGATGAACCTCAGCTTCAACCGCCTGCACCTCGTCAACACCTACGGGGCGTTCGGGACCATCAGCCGCGAGCGGAACGAGGTCGTGATCGAGGGCACCGACGACGCCACCATCACGCCCGGCACCGACTGGCGGCCGTACGAGTTCAAGGGGAAGCCGGGCGATCCCCGCCGGCGGCCACCTCAGGTCGCGCCCTACCACCTGCGGCTGGACTGGCTGATGTGGTTCGCGGCGCTGTCGCCGGCCTACGCCGAGCCCTGGCTGCCGCGCCTGGCGTCCAGGCTGCTGGAGGGCGACGAGCCCACGCTCCGCCTCCTCCACCGCCGAGGCAACCCGTTCCCGGACGCGCCGCCGGCATTCGTGCGCGCCCGCCTGTTCCGCTACCGCTACACGACGCGAGCCGAGCGGCGGACGGACGGTGCGTGGTGGGTCCGCACCGAGATCGGCATCTACCTGCCGCCCGTCCGGCGGGCGCCGGAGGCGACGGCAAGCCGTCCGTGATCCGGGCGCGGCCGGCACGCCCCGCCGGCACCCGCCCGGCCTGGTCGTCGTCGGCGGATCACCCGGAATAAGGTGCGGCCCCGACGGCCCGTTACCGACCGCATCGGATTGGGGGCCAGGCAGGCTCGCTGCGCCGCAGCGGTCCGAAGCAAGGACGCGACGGGGAGGTAACCATGGCGACGCGTAGTCGTCCCACCGCGCAGACCCCGGCTGGCCGTAGACCGCGGGCAACCGACGAGGCAGTGGAGGCGACGCGGGAGGGCAGCGAAGTGCTCATGCCCGAACTGGTCGCCCACCTGCGCAAGAGCCGCGCGCAGCTGCGCGAGGAGTGGGCCCGGCGCATCACCGACGCCGGACTGCTCACGGCGATGACGCAGGAGGAGATCTTCTCCGAGGCGACGTCGGTCTACGACAACTACGTCGAGGCACTCGAGACCGGCAGCGTCGAGGCGCTGGAGAACTACGCCCGCAGCCTGTCGGAGCGCATCATCCCCCGCGGCGTCGAGACCGACGAGGTCCTGGGCATCGTCCTCCTGCTCCGCGACGTGCTGGCGAGATCGGTGTTCGAGAAGTACCAGACCGATTTCGACACGTTCAACCGCGCCCTCGACGTCTACGAGCCGGCCGCCAACCGCATCGCCAACACGGTCGGCGTCAGCTTCGTCCAGGAGCGCGAGCGGATCATCCGGCAGCAGCAGGAGGCGATCCGCGAGCTGTCCACGCCGGTGCTCCAGGTGCGGCCGCGGCTGGTGATCCTGCCCATCATCGGTGCGCTCGACAGCCAGCGGGCCCGCCAGCTCACCGAGCAGCTCCTGCGGGCCATCCGCACCAACCGGGCGAAGGTCGTGGTCATCGACATCACCGGCGTCCCCGAGATCGACTCCACCGTGGCCAACCACATCGTCCAGACCGTCGACGCCTCGCGCCTGATGGGCGCCAGCGTGATCATCAGCGGCCTGTCGGCCGAGATCGCGCTGACGCTCGTGACCATCGGCGTCGAGCTGTCGAAGGTCAACGCCGTGGGCGATCTCCAGGGCGGCATCGAGGCCGCCGAGCGCCTGCTCGGCTACGAGGTCTCGCAGACGGAGCCTCTCGAGCCGGTCGTCGAACTGCGCTGACCAGCCGATGGCCGTCCCTATCCTGCGGCAGGGCGAATACCTGATCGCCACGGTTCAGTCGGCGATGACCGACACCGAGGCGCTGCGGCTTCGCGACGACCTCGTCCGCCAGGTGGGGCAGTACCGCGCGCGCGGCATCATCGTCGACCTCACGGCGCTCGACCTCATGGACTCGTTCGCAGCCCGCTCGCTGCGCACGATCGCGCACATGACGCGCCTGCGAGGGGCGGACACGGTCGTGGTCGGCGTGCAGCCCGAGGTGGCGTTCGCCATGGTGCAGCTGGGGCTGACGTTCGAGGATGTGTACACGGCCCTCGACCTCGAGGAGGGCCTGCGGTTCCTCGACGCCCGAACCGGGAAGGACTGATCGTGGCGACTGAGGGCCCGCTGCGGGTCCCCATCGCCGCTGATGTCGACATCGTCACCGCCCGGCAGGAGGGACGCGACCTGGCCGAACGGATGGGCTGCTCCAGCATCGAATCGACGATGATCGCGACCGCCATCTCCGAGATCGCCCGCAACATCATGAACCATGCCGGGCAGGGCGAGATCGCGATCAGCCTCGTGACGATCGACGGGCGCAACGCCATCGAGGTGGTCGCCAGCGACGAGGGGCCGGGGATCGTCGACATCGAGCGCGCCATGCAGGACGGCTATTCCACGGGCCCGGGGCTCGGCCTCGGCCTGCCGGGTGCCGGACGGCTGATGGACCACTTCGAGGTTCGGTCCGAGCTGGGGGTGGGCACCATCGTGGTGATGCGAAAGTGGTGCCCGTAGTGGGGCTCCGGCCCAACCCCGGGGGCGTCGGGACACCCCGGGCGACGCGCGTGGCGTGCCTCGACTGGGCGGTGTCGGCCCGGCCCCTACCCGGCGAGGCGGTGTCCGGCGACCTCGCCGCCTGCATGCCCGTGAGCGACGGGGCGTTGCTCGCGGCGATCGACGGGCTGGGCCACGGGCCCAAGGCGGCCGAAGCCGCCGAGATCGCCCGCAACACGATTGCCGCGAACAGCACCGAGTCCCTCGCCAGCCTCCTGCGCCTCTGTCACGTCGACTTGGCTCGCACGCGGGGAGCGGCGATCACGCTGGTGCGGGTCGAGTGCGGTTCGCGGATGCTGCAATGGATCGGTGTCGGCAACGTGGAGGCCCACCTCGTGCGCCGCACCGAGGGTGGCCACGGATCGATGACGGCCAGCGCCATGTTGTTCGGGGGCGCGGTCGGCTACCGGCTCCCGCCGCGGCTGCACGCCTCGGCCACCGAGTTCCGCCGCAACGACCTCGTGATCATGGCCACCGATGGCCTCAGCGGTGACTACGTTCCCGAGGTGGCGACGGGCCAACCGGTCGACCGCATCGCCAGCAGCATCCTCGGCAAGCACGCGCGGGCGACCGACGACGCCCTCGTCGCCGTGGCCCGTGTGCGAGAGTGACGGTTGTCCACCACGCGCGCTGATGGGCGGCCGATGAGGACTGATCCCAACCTGCTGGCCGACGAATACCGGGCGGCGCTGCGCCACTACCTCGACCATCGCGACGAGTCGGGCCGCAGCCGCGCATACGAGCTGGGGCACTCGGCCGTCGAGGCGGAGATCGGCATCCTCGAGCTGGCGACGATCCACGGCGAGGCGGTCGCCGAGCTGGTGGCCGGCGAGCCCGAGGGCGAGACCGTGACCGCGTGCATGGAGTTCTTCGTCGAGAGCCTGTCCACCTTCGACATGGCCCAGCGTGGCTTCTGGGAGGCGCAGGCGCGGGCGGCGCGGGAGCACGACATCTCGCTGAGCCTGCAGCGGAGCCTGCTGCCCGCGGCCGTGCCGTCGTTCGACGGCCTCGACCTCGCCGTTCGCTACGTGCCGGCCGGCGTCGGCAGCGAGGTCGGGGGCGACTGGTACGACGTGATCGAGCTGTCCGGCGGTCGGGTCGGACTCGTGGTCGGTGACGTGATGGGCCACGGCGTCCGCCAGGCGGCGGTGATGGGCCAGCTCCGCCTGGGGACCCGCGCCTACGCCGTCGACGAGGGCCCGCTCGACGAGGTGGTGCGGCGGGTCGACGTGCTCCTCCAGAACCTCGGCGAGCTCCACACCGCCACGCTCGTGCTGGCCGTCATCGACCTCGACGCCTCCACGCTCGAGCTGGTCAACGCCGGCCACCCACCGCCGATCCTGATCGATCCCGCCGGCGCGACCCGGCACCTCACCGACGGTCACAGCCGCCTGCTCGGCGTCGCCCCGCCCGACGGCGACCGCGACGTGCTCGGCCCCGTGCCGCTGGAACCCGGCACGGCCCTGCTGCTCTACACCGACGGCCTCCTCGAGCAGCCGGAGCGCCAGGGCCAGGACGGGCTGAGACTGCTGCGCAAGGCGGTCGACGGCTTTATCGGCGGCGCCGACGAGCTGTGCGAGCGGGTGACCGACGAGCTGGTGGACCGCCCGGCCCGCGACGACATCTGCCTCCTGGCGACCCGCATAGGGGCGTGAACAGAGGGCTGTTGGCTAGGGGTTGTCGACCAGCAGGTCGGACAGGCCGGTGATCTCGATGAGCCGCTCGACGCTGGCCGAGACGACGGTCACCCCGAACGTGGCGCCGGCATCCTCGGCGGCGGCGCGTGCCAAGAGCACCGCCCGCAACCCGGCGGAGTCCGCGAAGCTCAGCCCGCCGGCGTCCACCTCGACTCGTGTGACCTTCTGCTCGAGGAGGCCCGAGACCGCGTTCGTCAGCTCGTCGGCGGTGTGCAGATCGAGCTCGCCCTCCAGGGCAACCAGGCCTCGGGCGCCCTCACGACGGGTCGAAACGGAGAAGCCCCCGGCATCGCGATCATCCGCTGCGGTCATGTCCACCTCCGGGCAACCACGCAGGAAACAATTTCCCCCACGTGATGGGACGAAACCGGCGCATCACATCACGCGTACCAGGGAATGGGTAGTCCCGGGAACCGATGTGGTCGTATTGGTACTGGCGGTGGTGTCCGTCGCGCTGACGGTCACAACCGACGACGAAACCGACCAGAACGCCCCGGAGGTGGCCGTGGCCGATCAGAGACCGATCCCCGACGACGAGCGCCCGGTGGTGGAGATCGACCCGGTTGCGGCCGGCGACGGGCCGCTTCCCGACGACGAGCGCCCGGTCCCCGATACCGGTGCCGAGGCCGCACGCGGTGCCACGCTCGTCCCCGACGACGAGCGCCCGGTGCCCGACGACGATGAACCGGAGAGCCGGTGACGTGCTACCCGGGAAAAGTTGGCGGCAAACCCGCGCATTTCGTGTTAGCCGACGCCTCCGGCGGATAGGTGATGGTCCGATGCAGGCCTACGCCCGCTTCCGCCGTGCAACCGACCAGATACCGGCGGCCCGGGCGTTCGTGCGCGAGACGCTCCGCCAGTGGGGCCAGACCACGGGCGTCGGCGACGCCACCCTGGTCACCAGCGAGTTGTTCACCAACGCCGTGTTGCACGGCTCGGGGCGCATCGATGTCTACGTCACCCTGGACCCCGAGGCGCTGCGGATCGCCGTCGTGGACGACGGTCGCCGGACACCCGACCGGTGGCCGAACCGGGGCGCGACCCCGACGCTGGGGGGACGCGGCCTGCGCATCGTCGACACGCTCGCGTCCACCTGGGGAAACAACTTCGATCCCGCCGGCCGGACCCGCGTGTGGGCCGAGATGCCGCGCCAATGAGAGCCGATGAGCGGGGCTGACGCACGCCGGCGGCGAGCTGCTCAGTCGAGCGGGGGAACCCGATAGCCGGCGTCACAGGCGTCGGCCAGTAGGCCGGCCGCAACGATCGCCTCCCGGTCGTGGTACCAGGGTGCGACCACCTGGAGCCCCACCGGCATGCCGG